>JARRQT010000316.1:0-3504 GCA_037381445.1 Calditrichia bacterium | reverse complement strand
CAAAGTGGCCCGAAAGATTGCGGTATGGATTGTTGGCGGTCTTACTTTTTTGATCGGTTTGCCCTCTGCGCTGTCACAGGGCGCTTCAGTAACGCTTTCCAAACCATTGCTTTTTGGAAAGGAATTCCTTTCACTGATGGATTTTTTGTGGGGGAATATCTCTCTGGCGTTGGGCGCTTTCCTGCTTTCAATTTTTGTGGGCTGGGTATGGGGGGCAAAATTTGCCGCTCAGGAACTTAGCCTTGGCAATTCTAAATTCGCCAAATGGGCACCGGTCTGGGGTTTTTTTATCCGTTTTATTGCTCCCATAACCATTTTTGTAATATTGTTGAACCTGTTTAACATTTTTTAAGCGCAATAAAATCTGCTTGAAGGGCATTCGCCTTTTTCCGGGAAATAATTCGTTCACGGGACAATTATTTTAAATCCGGGTTGTTTAAATCAATTTAATATACAGCGTATTGTATCTCTTTTGATTTGACGGAGGCATTCTATGGGCCATTTTCTGGAACAACTGCTGCAGCTTTCTATCACATTCCGGAATTTTGTATGGGGAAACGGAATGATAGCACTCCTGGTTCTGACCGGGGTCATCCTTACCATTGTCACCGGTACAATTCAAATCAGGAAACTCATCACCGCTCTGAAGCTGGTTGTACTGGGGGCGCGGGGGAAAGATCATGAGGAAGGTGATGAAGGGGACATCTCTCCCTTCGCGGCGCTGATGACGGCGCTGGCGGCTACGGTCGGGAACGGGAATATTGCCGGCGTGGCTACTGCGATCGCCACGGGCGGTCCCGGTGCTCCCTTCTGGATGTGGGTGTCAGGTTTTTTTGGAATGGCTACCAAATATGCGGAGGGATTCCTGGGCGTGAAATTCCGAAAGGTTGCGGAAGATGGTTCCATGGCGGGCGGACCCATGTATTACATCCGCTACGGACTGAAAAATGAATCGTTCGCCAAATTTCTGGGTGGTGCTTTTGCCGTGTGCGGCGCATTCGCAGCGCTTTTCGGGACCGGAAATATGGCCCAGTCAAATTCCATGGCTCTGGCATTTCAAAGTGAATTCGGAATTCCTCCCCTTTTGAGCGGAGCGGTTTTGACAATCCTGGTGGGCTTGGTTATCATCGGGGGAATAAAGCGGATCGGCGCGGTGGCCGAACGGCTGGTTCCTACCATGATTATATTTTACGTGAGCGGGGCGTTGATTATCATTATTTCACGGATCGGTTATGTCGGAGATGCCTTTAAAATCGTGATTGAATCTGCTTTCACCGCTCAGGCGGTGGGCGGCGCTCTGATCGGAACGTCCGTACAGCGGGCCATCAGTCTGGGAGTCAGCCGAGGAGTGCTGTCAAATGAATCCGGTCTGGGATCTGCGGCCATTGCCCAGAGTGCCTCAAAATCCGGTGATCCGGCGAAGAACGGCCTCATTGCCATGACCGGCACCTTTATCGATACCATCGTGGTGAATACGATGACCACACTCACCATTGTTTTGACTGGCGTTTATCTGTTCACGCCGGCGGCCGGAGTGCGGCTCATTGCGCAGGGTGGAGGCTTAAGCCCTGCGGAACTTTCTGTCCTGAATCCCCAGGTGGTGGAAATGGCCCGGCAGGTTGGCTATAATCTGGCAGGCGGGGGACTTTCCAGCACAGCACTGACTGCGGCGGCATTTAACACGGTGATCCCTTTCGGAGGTTGGATCATTGCAATCTCTTCCTTTCTTTTCGGATATACAACCTTAATTGGGTGGTCTTTTTACGGCGAACAGTGTCTGGAATATTTTGCCGGTGTGAAAATAAAGAAACCCTACCGGCTGGTTTATATCGGGCTTTTATTCATCGGCGCCAATCTGCAGGGCCGCTATCTGGATATTGTCTGGAACGTGGGAGATATTGCCAATGCCTTTATGGCCATTCCCAACCTGGTGGGCCTGCTGTTCCTGGCGGGACTGGTTGCCAGAATTACATCTCAGGCATTTGCGGAAGACCGGGCCCTTTATTGATGCTTTTTGGAAAAGGGGAAGAATCAATCCTTGCTTTTGGGGACTTCTGTTTTTGCGCGTCAGGAATCAGTTTTTCCAGATTTTTTCGATGATGTCCCAATAATCCCTGCGCATCCGTTCCCACTCCATCTTGAACCAGGGAGTGAACTGCCGGGGATGCTCCTTCATTTCTCTTTCCAGCTCCCCGATATCCATAAATTCCCATTCTGCAATTTCATTGGGATTTACCGTCACCGGATCATTTGATTTCCCTACATAAACCGAACACAATTCATGTTCCGAGCCGATATCGCCGAATTTTGCCTGGTACCGGAATTTGAACAAAAAGTGAAGGTCCGCATCCAGTCCCAGTTCTTCTTTCAGGCGCCGCCGGGTGGCAACTTCGTAGGACTCGCCTTTGCGGGGATGACTGCAGCAGCTGTTCGACCAATACAGCGGCCAGAGGGTTTTCTGGTCGCTTCGCTTTTGCATCAATACCTGGCCTCTATCATTAAATATGAAAATCGAGAAGGCACGGTGAAGAATACCGTCACCAAGATGGGTGCTCACCTTGTCCCGGTATCCGATTTCCTCATCTTTTTCATTCACCAGGATCAGTTCTTCATCATCAAAAGAAACCTGGCTGTTATTTTCAAAACTCATTATATCCCTTTCATGGCGCCGGACAACAGCCGTTACCGGCAATTCTGAATTTTATTAACGGACTAGCCGATTCGGGTCATCATTGTATTATAACCCGCTTTTTTGATGGCCATGGCGACTTTTTCCGGCTGATTGGGACATAGCGCAATGGCTGCTCCGCCGCCGCCCGCACCGGTGAGTTTTGCACCCAGAGCGCCGTTCTTTCGTGCAATGGCAATGATCTCTTCCAGCTCGGGGCTGGAAACCTGCAGGGCATTCAGCATGGCCTGGTTTACATTCATATATTCGCCCAGCGCCTCCAGATCGTATTTCTTTATGGCTTCTGCCGATTTTAATACCAGGTCATTGATTTCGCCGAAGATGTTATCATACAGCGTTTTGTTCTTTTCCCAGGCCTGCCGTACCCTGGCCACCATTTTCGCGGTGAGACTTTCCACTCCGCTCAGCCCGATCACAATTGGAATCGGCTGGGGCGTGTTAATATTTTCCATAAAGGGTGGGGCGCCTTTCCGGAACAGAATAAATTTCCCGTAGGTGGCCAGCGTGTTGTCGATGCCGGAGGCCTCTCCATGGGCAATGATCTCCGATTCATAGGCCAGTTGGGAAATCTCCTCGCTGCTGATCTTCAATTTGTAATAATCCGAAAGTGCCCGGATAATCGCCACTGCCAGGGCGGCCGATCCGCCCAATCCTGCGGCACGCGGTATGTGGGGAAAAATCTCGATTTTCATATCCTGATTGTCCAAACCCAGCCGGTTCAGGATGAGGTCTAGGGACTTATAGATTGAATATTTGTGGTCCGCTCCCTTTTGCAGCTTTTCTTCCACGCCCCATCGCGGAATCAACAGATGCAC
>JARRQT010000315.1:0-3528 GCA_037381445.1 Calditrichia bacterium | reverse complement strand
GGTGTTTTTCCTGGTTCTGAATGTACTTCACAACAGCGGCTATCTGTGAATACCCGTATGAAAACGCGCCAAAGCCTTCCTGCCAATTAAATTTTCCCTGCAAACCTTTCTTTTCCCCTATGAATGTGGACGAATTGTTCTTGATATCCCGCCCCAGATCAGATAAGGCAATGCCCGGCTCTAATCCAATGAAAATGTGTATGTGATCGGGCATGCTGTTGATGCAAATGAGCTTCTGTTTCTTATTCTTAATAATTCCGGTTATATATTTGTGCAGCTCTTCTTTGAGCTCTTCTGGGATGAGATTTTGCCGTCCCTGTACTGTAAAGATTACATGAATGTAGATTTGGGAATACGTATTTGCCATTTCTTTCCTTTAACTATAGCAGATTTACATGTCACTCCTGCGGAGTTTTCATTGTCTTATTTGGCGCTCACACTATAAACATTACACTCCTGACGGAGTTTAAAACAATATTTAAGCCGTGACAAAATGTGATAGCCACGGTGCGGTTCAATTTTGGTGTCCTCGGCTTTGTAAACCACACCCATGCCGCCCTGCCCGATTTGCTCTACAATTCTGTAGTGGGAGATGGTTTGGCCGGTCATAATGGCTTCCTTTGTCCCGAAGGGAAATTACCTTCTTCCAGTTTTGCCATCTTTTTACCTTTCAGGAATTTTTCGCGAAAAATATTTTTGTCTCCGGCAATTTCCCTTTTTCTTTTATTTATGGAAAGTTCATCCGATTCATCAAACGCTGAAAGCGCGCATTTTGATGAAGGGGTTTCCATGTGAAATATTCCCGCTTAAGATTCGTCAGATAACCATCCCTCTCCTCATATGCCTTTTCCAGCCAGTTGAGCGCGTTATCATAATCTTCCAAAGATAAATACACTATGGCCATCATCCAGCCGGAAACATACTTTTTATTGGAAAGCCTTATTAATTGGCTGACAATATCTTCCGCCTCATTCCTTTTACCCGCAAGTGCATATGCACGGCCTAAAGTGGCCAGCCAATTTGGATCTGTTCCACCCAATTCGAGCGCTTTTTTGTGCTCGGCAATCGCTCTGTCATACATTCTTTCTTCCACATAACCCAATCCCATGTTATAATGCGCCAGCGCGAAATCCGGCTCCAGCTCCAGTACTTTGGTCCATTGTTCAATGGCCCTATCATAATCCCGGGCCCAATAATAGATCCACCCCACTGCAGTGCTGATCGTGAGCGAGAGCGGATCAAGCATTTTGGCAATATTGATTTCCTGAAGAGCCGTATCGAACCTGGACTGCAGGGCCAGAAAAACGGCATACCAGAAATGGGCCTGAGGAGAATTCGGATTCATCTCGACGCCGATCTTATATTCCTCTTCGGCGGCTGTCCAATTCCATTCATAATTTTCATTAATCCTGCCCAGCAAGGTATGCCCTTCAGCAAGACTGGCATCAAGCTGCAGGGCTTTCAGCGCAGCCGCTTTTGCTTTGGGCATGGTCTCGCGCGGCGGCAGCGCCGCATAGCCGAAAGTGCGCATAAAATAAGTATCCGCCAATCCCAGATAGGCGGGCGCATATTGCGGATTCTTCTCAATCGCCTGCTCAAAAAGACTGGTTGCCTTTAGCATCCCTTCGCCGGTAAACTTGTTCCATTGATAGCGGCCTTTGAGGTAAAGCTCATAAACGGCAGGATCTATCTGATTCGTTTCGGCAAGCACGGCATTTTCATACGGGGTCAATTTTACGCGGATCTCCTGCGCAACCGCCCGGGCAATATTATTCTGCAATGACAGGATATCGGTCAAGTCGTTCTGGTAGCTATCACCCCATAGATGTTTTTCGGGTGCTGCCTGGACGAGCTGAACAGTAATCCGCACCTGATCGCCTGCACGCAGCACCGAACCCTCCACAACGACATCGACCTGCAATTCCTGTGCAATTTCCGAAAGGGGCTTCGGCTTCCGCTTATAAGGCATCACCGACGTGCGTGAAATAACCCGCAGCGCACTGATCTGCGCAAGCTCTCCGATAAGTGCTTCGGTCATCCCATCAACAAAATATTCCTGTTCGGCTTTGCCGGAAAGATTTTCCAGAGGCAGTACAGCAATAGAATTGATCGCGTGCGGGGGGTTCGGTAAGTAATAAAATCCGATCAAAACCAACACCAGAAAAATAGCCACTGCCGCGGCCAGAAAAATATGTTTTTTATTTGGAGGTCTTTCTCCGATATACCTGACTTTAGTCACATTTTGTTCCGATGAAAGATTCCGTGTAATTAATTTCAAATCCGCCAAAATTTCATCCACATGCTGGTAACGCTCTGCCCGATTTTTTGCCAGCGCGCTGTTCATGATGCGTTCCAATTCCATGGGCACCCCTATCCGGAATCCTGCGGCCGGCACCGGCTCTTCATTTATGATCGAATAGATCACAGCCTGTTCGTATTCTCCCCGAAAGGGCGGCTGACCGGTGATCATTTCATACATCACCACGCCCATTGACCAAATATCGGTGCGCTGATCAACTACTTCACCACGGGCCTGTTCGGGTGACATGTATGCAACGGTACCGAGGGTTGTCCCGGTTTTTGTCAATCGCATCTGACCGGACAGCTTTGCCAGTCCAAAATCAATAATCTTTACCTGTCCGTCCCCTGTAACAAAAATATTGGCCGGTTTGATGTCCCGGTGGATAATTCCTTTTTGGTGTGCTTTTTCCAAACCGGCGGCAATCTGAATCATAATATCGATCGCTTCTTCAACCGGCAAAGGCCCGCGCTCAATTTTGTCTCGCAGCGATTCGCCCTCGTAGCAAGCCATGGCAATGAACATCTGCCCATCTTCGGTCTCGTCAATTTCATGAATAGTGCAGATATTCGGGTGCTCCAACGCGGAGGCTGCCTGTGCCTCGTGTATAAAACGGCTTTTCGCTTCTTCATCCCGGGTCAGATCCGGCGGCAAAAATTTGAGCGCAACATTTCGTTTGAGCCTGGTGTCCTCGGCCATGTAAACCACACCCATGCCGCCCTGCCCGATTTGCTCTACAATTCTGTAGTGTGATATAGTCTTTCCTGCTAAATTAATCATTGGAGCCCTCGCAGTTTTCTCCTGCGCAAATCCGCAGCAGGCGGGCGGTGCCGGGTTTTTCCAATATGCGGTAATGAGACATCTGTTTATTGATCATTTTTAACGCCTCCCGATATTTGCCTAAAGCATCAACTTCTTTAGCCTTAATCCCGCAGGGATGAAATGTTTATAGTAAAATGCCACCCCTATCGGCTAAAACTCCATAGGAGTGATATGTCCCTGACCAGCATCAATCCTTTTCGATCCATTTGAAAAGGTATTTGTCATTATATTCCACATTGAATTTCTCTAGCATCTCCAAATATTCCTGTCTGAACGTCTTCTGGGCATGGTGTTTTTCCTGGTTCTGAATGTACTTCACAACAGCGGCTATCTGTGAATACCCGTATGAAAACGCGCCAAAGCCTTCCTGCCAATTAAATTTTCCCTGCAAACCTTTCTTTTCCCCT
>JARRQT010000314.1:0-3542 GCA_037381445.1 Calditrichia bacterium | reverse complement strand
ATAAATTCACCGCTCTCCAGCACCCGCAGCAATTTCACCTGGGTCTGCACAGGCGTTTCCCCTATCTCATCCAGAAAAATAGTACCGCCGTCCGCCAATTCGAAATAACCCTTTTTCGTGGCGATCGCACCGGTGAAGGCACCCTTTTCATGACCGAACAATTCACTTTCCAGCAATCCCTCCGGGATGGCGCCGCAATTTACCGATATCATTTGCTGCTTACTGCGGCGACTTAATTCATGGATGGCTTTGGCAATCACTTCCTTTCCTACACCACTTTCACCGGTGATGAGAACCGAAATACTGGTCGGTGCAACGGACATAACCAGCTCAATGACTTCGCGAATCTTCTCCGAATCACCGATAATGTTCAGTTGTTCCTGAATCTTCTTATATTTGTTCAATAACGACATTTTTCTGTCCCAATATGAGGATTAAAAGTACTTGCATATGTCAATAAAATCAAGCGCTTATTATGTTTAAAAGAGCAGTTATCCGCTTTGATCAAATTCTTTAGCGCTCCCAATTCCCTGAACGGTTTAACTCATAATTATGCAGAATTTCCGCTCAATTCCATTTTATTTTACCTTTTCGCGGCAGTATTTATCCGCTCCAATCTCTAAAACAGGATTGCTTTAAGGAATATGTTTTGCTATTATTGGTAGATTTTAAAGATGAAAAGGAAAAAAATAAATCCGGAAACATTTTTGCCAAAATATCATTTTATCTCCTCAGAAAGAGAAATCAGATTTTTCCGGAGATGTTATTTTTTAAAGATACTTAATGAAGACCATTTATAAAAAAGCACTTATCATTGGTGCAGCCTCAATCCTGTTGGAAGGTATCATCATCTTCTTCCTTTACACCAGCATTAATGCATTTTACGCCGACCTGACCAACAAATTAGCTTTTTTGCTAGTGGAACAGGTTAAAAATGTAATTGAAACCGACCGACTGGATCTGGCGAAATTATCTCCATATAACAAATATCCTACCCGACGGCTAATGAATCGTTTCAGCGGAGACAACTCAAAAATATTACATATTCTTCTGATTGATACGACCAACAACATTGTGGTGAGTGATGATCCGTCAGTGGAAGGGAAACAGTATACATCACGCCGGGAATTACAGCTGCTCAATACCGATCACCCGACTATCGTTGACAGGACCTGGGAAGGAAATCAGGAAATTCTCGATGTAATTATGCCGATTATCCAGGATAGCGTGAAGCAGGGTTACCTTCGTACGGTCATATCCGTCAACCACCTGCAGAATTTTTACCAGAACCGCAAGGTCGTGTTATTATTTGCCAGCATCTTCTCCCTGGGAATCATCATATTAATCGTTCTGACCACTTCGGGTATTTACAAATCAAATCTTGAGGATATAGGAACGGCGCTTGAAAAATTGCAGCAGTCCGATTTCAATTACAGGGTGAATTATCAAAAACAGGATGAATTTACTCCCCTCTTCACCCGTTTGAACGAGCTGTTTGAGAAAACCATTGATATGAACGCCAGCTTCCGCCAATCTGAGGAGCGAATAAATGCGATGATGAAGGTCATTCATGAAGGATTGATGATTGTGAACGCCAACATGAAAATCATATCCTACAATGATTACCTGCTGGATATCTTCCATATCCGAAATCCCAAGGCACCGGAAGAAAAGATTTATCAGATTCTGCAGAAAAACCCAAAACTACTGGAGATTTACCGCCGGGCCAGAGATCCCCTGACGCACGCGGTCCGGAAAACCATGGCGATTAGCCTGCTGGACGACTCAACCATCGATATCCAGATAAATGCGCTTTCCATTCTTGAGGGCGAGAATACCAACAGCGTCATATTCTATGTCAAGAATTTGGGGTTAATCAAGGAGCTGGAACAGAATCTCAACCGAAGTATGCGGTATACAATTATCAGTCAACTGGCTTCAAGCGTTGGCCACGAAATTCGCAATCCGCTTAGTTCACTTGCTATTCATACCGAAGTTCTGGATGATTTGGTAGCTCAGATTCCAACGGATAAAGACAAATCGCAGAAGATAAAGAAATCTCTGAAGATCTTGAACAGTGAGATAACGCGAATTTCCAAACTCACTGATCAGTTTTTCAACCTGGCAAAACCAAAAGAGGTAGAACTGGGATTGGAGAATATAAACAGCATAATAAAGGATATTGCCACCTTGGTTCAACAGGAAGCCTATGAAAAAGCGGTCAACCTAAAACTGCAATTGACGAAAGATTTAAAATCCGTTAATATGATACGGGACCAGATAAAACAGGTCATTCTTAATATTGTTTTAAATGCGTTTGATTCAATGCCAAATGGCGGTACTTTATATTTGATAACCCGGGAAGTTGAAAATAATGTGGTAATTATTATTAAAGACTCGGGAAGTGGTATTCCGGAAGAAATCCGGGATAAAATTTTCGATCTCTATTTTTCAACAAAATCCACTGGCGGCGGCATCGGCCTGGCGATTTCGAAAAAAATTATTGAAGCACATGAGGGGAAATTATATTTTAAAACAAAAATTAATGCGGGAACCAGTTTTATCATTGAATTGCCAAAGAGTTAAACAGAAAGTGCAAGGAAGTCATTGATGCAAAAACCTCGAATTTTAGTAATAGATGATGATGAAAATCTCAGGGAGGGTTTGCTCTCCCTGCTTGAAACCAAAGATTATACTGTAAAAGGAGCGTCCGACGGAAAAGCAGCCTTGAATCTGTTGGATGAGCAGATTTTTGATTTAATCATCACAGATTATAAAATGCAGGAAATGGACGGAATTCGTTTTATAAAAACCATTAACCGTCAATTCCCGTCATTAAAGGTTATCATGATGACGGGTTATGGTTCCGTGGAGCATGCAGTGGAAGCCATGCAGTCTGGCGCCATCAACTATATTACGAAGCCCGTTGAGCCCAAAAGACTTTTTAAGATTATCGAAGATTCACTGGCGACCTCTATGACTGCAGTGCAGGGAAAAGTCGAAGAGCAAGAGTTGAAAAAACTCAGACATTTTCATGAGATGGTAGGCTTGAGCAAGCCGATGCAGGAAGTTTATCGCAAGATTAAAGGTGTGGCCTCAACCAATGTTCCGGTCCTCATTGTCGGCGAAAGCGGCACCGGGAAAGAATTGGTCGCCAAAGCCATCCATGAACTATCTCCCCGGATTAATCATCCATTCGTGGCCGTCAATACCGGAGGCATCCCAAAAGAACTGATAGCCAGTGAGCTTTTCGGTCATCTGAAAGGCGCCTTCACCGGGGCGATATCGGACAAGAAGGGAAAATTTGAAGAAGCTGATCACGGCACGCTATTTCTCGACGAAATCGGCACCATGAGCATTCCGGTTCAGATATCGCTTTTGCGGGTATTGGAGACAAAGGTCATTGAACGGATTGGAAGTAATAAGCCCATCAGTGTGGATGTCCGGATTATTGGAGCGAGCAATGAAAACTTGATGGATTTAATAAAAACAGGCAAATTCAGAGAGGACCTCTATTACCGGCTAAACGTATTCGCCATCGA
>JARRQT010000313.1:0-3615 GCA_037381445.1 Calditrichia bacterium | reverse complement strand
CTGGATGGGGCTCTGAATCGCCACAAGTTTGAACTCATGGCGGGCGGGCATCGTCTCGCAGAACTGCAGAAGGATTGGAAGACATTCGGGGCGGACAGTTTCATTTTTGAAATTCTGGAGGTCGTGCCCCTGAATAAGGATCCGGAATATAATTATGGAGATGATCTCGCCCTGCTGGAAGAAATCTGGATCGAGAAGCTGCAGCCATTTGGAGAAAAGGGGTATAATGTCGGCAAGAAAATCCGGCAAAGCTGAATTCCCGCTTCTTCATCGCAATGGTTTCCCCGTTTCCGGCAATCAATTAATCCCGGGCGGCAGATGTGATAATCGCTGCCTGGGATTTCCTTTTAATGATTTGAATAATTTTTTGAATTTTCCCCGAACATTTTATATTTTTCTCTAAAACGGATAGCGGAAGGTGTGGGAGCATCTTTACATCTGCAGGGGGCGAGAGGTATGCTTTCCTTTCTTAAGCCCGCTTCCGCAAATGAAATAGGGCATTCAATTTCTTGATTATCTTTTTGGATCAACAATTCGTGAGGAAAATTCCATGGAAAATCAGGCGCAAATTCTGCTGGTAATGGTTGCCTACATGGCGCTGCTGGTGGTATGGGGACTGTATCAGGGACGAAAAGTAAAAACGGATTCCGATTACGCCATCGCGGGCCGGAACCTTCCGGGCTGGGCGGCGGCGCTTTCCGAACGTGCCACCGGCGAATCGTCCTGGGCGTTGCTGGGTCTGCCGGGCTTTGCCTATGCTTCCGGCCTGACCGGCATCTGGACAGCGGTGGGCTGCGTTGCCGGCATCATAATCGCCTGGGCTGCCATTGCCTGGCGCCTGCGGGACGAAGCCGAAAAATATGAAGCAAACACTTTCATAGATTATGTTGCCAAAAGACATGGCGGTACCGAACGCTGGATACGGATTGTGGGCAGTCTGACCATCGTGTTCTTTTTCTTCTTCTATGTGGGTGCCCAGTTTCTGGGAGGCGGCAAGACCCTGCATACCATGTTTCATATTGGCCCCCGCTGGGGAATGCTGATTACGGCAGTCATTATTATTCCCTATACGGTTTACGGTGGTTTCCGCAGTGTGGTCTACACGGATGTCATTCAGGCGCTGGTGATGATTACTGCCCTTGTGGTGGGGCCCATTGCCGGAGCGATCTTTATTGCCTCCAGCCCGGAAATTTTTGCTCACTCAATACCGCAGGCGCTCACGCTGGCGGGCTCCGGCTATACCTCACTTACTGGCGCCGCATCCGGATTCATGATCGGTGTGGTTATCATGGGCGGATTTTCCTGGTTTTTCGGTTACCTGGGCGGACAGCCTCAACTGAGTATGCGCTTCATGGCCATCAAAGATCCGCGGCAGGCCAGGCGGGGGCGAAATATAGGCATTATCTGGACCCTGCTGGCCTATGCGGGTGCGTTGTCCATTGGCTGGATCGGTATTGCTCTATTCGGCCCCACGGGATTGCAGGACCCGGAATATGTGATGCCGGCAGTGATGCTTCGGATTTTTCCGCCGTCGCTGGCCGCCATTCTCATCACCGGTGCCATTGCCGCCATGATCTCCACCGCCGATTCGCTGCTCATTCTTTCTTCCATCGAACTCTCCGAAAATCTGATAAAACCGGCCATGAAATCGAAGGGTAAAGGCAAAGTGGATAATCTGGCCCGCTCGCGGCTGATCACCGCGCTGCTGGCCTTCATTGCCTTGGCGGCAGCCTATCTCTCGCCTTCCAACCTGATTTACACTTTGGTGGGATATGTCTGGGCCGGGATTGGCGGGACGTTTTCCGTGGTGATTCTGCTGACGCTGTTCTGGAAACGGTTCCATGGGCGAGCGGTGGTCGCCACTATAATCTCCGGCATGCTGTTCACCATCATCTGGATCAGTTCGGGGTTGGAGGAAGTTATCACTTCCCGTTTCATGACTTTCGCGGTGGCAGCAGCGGCGGCAGTGATTGCCACCTATTTTATACCGGAAAAACAGGCTGAGGTTATCTACGGAGAAAAACTGGCGGAGACCTCTTCCGACGTGTGAGATCTGCGGTCTATCCAATTTCAAATATGAATGAGCACGGTCTGTAATTTCCGAAAAGCATTATTTGGGGTAAAGAGAAGTGAGGCAGCGGCCTTTTCAGGCAATAAAAAAAGAGGTGTCCGCTGATAAAGTATCAGTGGCCGGACACCTCTTTCTTTTCCAATTTATTCTTCTACAGTTTTAATCCCCGCTTTTCCAATAAGGCATCAATCTTGGGTTCCGCGCCGCGGAAACGCTTATAGAGCGTCATAGCATCTTCGCTTCCCCCTTTGGCGAGAACATTTTTGCGGAAGGACAGCGCCGTTTTCTGATCGAAAAGTCCGGCTTCCTTAAATGCCTGGAATGCATCGGAATCCAGAACTTCTGCCCAGATATAGCTGTAGTAGCCCGACGAGTAGCTTCCCGAAAAGATATGCGAGAAATAGGGACTGCGGTAACGGACGACGATTTCGGGAATGAGCCCGATTCTCTTCATGGAATTGGCTTCGAACTGCTCAACATCAATCTCCTGAGGCTGGGTGATGGTGTGCCAGTCCATATCCAGGATTGCCGCCGCTAGGTATTCCACGGTGGCGAATCCCTGGTTAAACAGGCTGGATTTCCGGATTTTCTCAATCAGTTCATCCGGAATGGGTTCGCCGGTTTTGTAATGCCTGGCGTACATTTTCAGCACTTCCGGCTGGGAGGCCCAGTTTTCCATAATCTGGGAGGGCAGTTCAACGAAGTCCCAGGCAACATTGGAGGTTTTGGGGTAGACACATTCATTAAACAGGCCGTGCAGAGCGTGTCCGAATTCATGGAACAGGGTGGAGACTTCCTCGAAGCTGAGCAGCGCGGGCTGGTCCCCGGTCGGTTTCGTAAAATTGAAAACATTGGTGACGATTGGTGTAACGACTTTTCCGCCCATGCGGGATTCGGAGCGATAGTTGTTCATCCACGCCCCGCCGCGTTTGTTGGCACGGGGAAAATAGTCCACATACAGAATGCCGATATGTTTGCCGTCGGCTTCTTTCACTTCGAAAACCTTCACATCCTCATTGTATTTGGGAATGTCGGTCCTTTCAGTAAAAGTAATGCCGTATAACTTGTTGGCTACGGCAAAGGCGCCTTCACGCACATTTTCCAGCTTGAAATAGGGACGAAGCACTTCATCGTTCAAATCATATTTGGCCTTTTTCAGTTTCTCGGCATAATACCACCAGTCCCAGGGCTGCAGTTTAAAATTGTTGCCTTCGGCATAAATCATATCCTGCAGTTCTTTGGCTTCGTTTGTGGCACGTTTCAGCGCCGGCGTCCAGAGCTGGTTCAGCAATTTATAGACATTCTCGGGTTTCTTGGCCATATATTCTGCCAGCACAAAATCTGCGTGACTGGCATAGCCAAGCAGGTTGGCCTTTTTAAGCCGCAACGCCACCATTTGTGAGAGCACAGATTTATTGTCAGATTCATTATTATTGTCGCCGCGGTTGATGTAGGCCTTAAAAATTTTCTCTCTCAGGTCTCTTTTTTCGGAATACTGAAGGAACGGAATCATGCTTGGTTTATGCAGCGTAAAGACCCATTTC
>JARRQT010000312.1:0-3622 GCA_037381445.1 Calditrichia bacterium | reverse complement strand
ATTCTTCGCCCCGGGCATTAAATCCCGCAAGAATGAGGCCAGTTTTTGGTGGCGTACCGTCTTCGCACCTGACATTTCGAACCTAATTCAGGCAAGAAGGTGTGTTCAGCCGATTAAACCGCTCACGATATCTTCTACCCCGCAAAACAGGCTATGTGAATATTCACTTTTCGCATTGCCTACCTGCGCAAAACGTAGTAATCATTCTGGAAATCATGAGGCAAATTGTGAATATCAATCTGCCCAAACCCAGCCTCGCGAAGCATTTCCTGCGCTTTGTCGCGCCCCCACATGGTGCCCAGCCCCATTCCATTTTGTGCCAGAGAAACTGTCATGCAGTGCATGGTTGAAATGGTATAGAGGAAAGGAGCGATGGGATGTTCAAGATTATCTTCCACTTTGCTGGAGGCCGAGATATCCTGCATCAGATAAACGCCTTCCGGCTTAAGCGCTTTGAAAATACCTGCCAAGACCCGCTCCGGCCGCGCCTGATCATGAATGGCGTCAAAAGAAGTAATTAGATCAAAAGCGGCGGTCGGTGCATCTTGATCAAAAGTCGTCAAATCCCGCACTTCAAAATGCACATTGGCGATAGAATATTCGGCGGCCGACTCTCCGGCCGCTGCAATGGCCTGTTCTGACAGGTCGTATCCGGCAAAGCGGCTGTTTGGGAAACTCCTTGCCAACAGGTTAAGGGCACGGCCCATTCCGCAGCCAACATCCAGTACCTCGATACCTTTCTCCAGGCGGTCTGTCAATCCCGGAACCAGGGGAAGAATCGCATCGAATAGCGAGGAGACAACCGACAGACCGCTGTCCTCCGCCATAACTTCATGAAAACGTTTATACTCGGAGTACGGCACTCCTCCCCCGGCTTTAAAACAATCTATGATATTGTCCTCCACCGTTCCCATCAAACCGATATACTGCGCAAAAACACCCATATTGTCCGCTCCTGCCGCGCGGGTGAGGCAGGAGGCATGTTCAGTCGGCAAGGCAAATTTAGGGGCGCCTCCATTGGGAAAAATTTTGATGATGCCCCCGGTAACCATAGCAGCCAGCCATTCCCGGACATAACGTTCGTTGAGACCGGCGGCTGCCGCAATCTCTTTGCTGGTTGCGGGAGGCAACTGGCCCATTTTATCCAGGAGTCCGGTCCGGTGGCCAATAGAAAGCATCACCGCCAGTGCCCCCTGGTTAAGCATGTCAATCAGCTTGCCGCCGAATTCTTCTACCTCTTGACCGTCTATATGATGAAGTGTGCACATAATATTTCTCCTTATTTGGATTTATAACAAACTAATCCGGGTTACGATTGGTCAAGTTCAATTAAATTTCCGCAGACTGCTCCTCCTCAAGATCTTCTATCCTCCGGCCCGTTCTATCACTGGACTGATACTCCGGCACTTCCATATTGCTGGCTCTCATCCATTCACCCAGCCCATGAAGCTCCTCCAAATCTTCTTCCGTGAGAGTAATCTTTCCCAATCCGAATCTATATTTATTGAATACCATGATATTTCTCCTTTTTGTTTTAAATTGAAACATCTCGTTATACCGCTGCTTTAAAAAGCATTCACCCTATATGCGTAAGCATTAACCTTACAATGTGAGGCAGAGAAAGCGACAACGAGTCTGGCTTGTCAATGGTTTTCTTGAAACAAAGGTTATGGCTGGTTTAACCGATTCCGAAAAATATTTTGCATAAGCAAAAAAACCGGCTGTGGGAATAAACAAATTTGCAGACCAAAATAGCCTGCCAATTTTTTTGATGAGGATAGAAGGCTATTTTATTTGGGCATTAAAGTCAGGACAGAACTCCATCCTAGATTTCTTCTGAGAAACATGTTCACAAAATCCAATCAATTTCATGTTCTGGCCGGTATTCGCAGAATATGCCGGTCTTTACGGAGACCTCAAGATGTCTTCCCAACTCGGGATGCATTTCGGCAATTTTCCGTATGGCGCTGCGAATACGCCAGGTTACCGCGGATCGGCATTTTTCAACAGTGCCGGCAACCTTGCGGCCCTTGCCCCCTTTGCCTGTCACCCGGGAAAGATGCGCTATTAATTGATCGTATTCCTCCTGCAATTGACCAAGCCGATAGCTCTGCTGCGCCATTTCAGCTTCTTCCATCTGTTCCTGCAGTTCAAGTATTCTTTCTCCGTATGCTGCTTTTGCTTTTTCATCAAAGAGCGGCTGGCCGGTTTCCACGGCCCGGGCACCCATCAAATCGGTGCAGTGGATGGATCCGCGGGGCCGGGCAAGCAATCGCGCCAGATCGTGATATCCTTTCAGGTCCGGGAGCTGCACCTGCCGGCCATTAAAATTCACATTCCACAACTGGCCTTCCCGCACAAAACGGTTTTCAAACACAGAATCAGCCCCCGTTTTGTCGACGACCAGCTCCTCTGAATCAGTCTTGCCGATATAATCCCAGAAAGGCTTGAGTCTGCTTTCATGGCGATAGGGATTAACATTGATCATCCACTGCAGCGCCGCCCTGGAATCGGCGGGCCTGCCGCCATTGATTTTCCGGGAAAACTCATCGAGAAAAATGCGCCAATTTTCATTCGCTTTGCCGATATTGCCTTTAATGAAATAGGCGGCTGCCAGGAAGGCGGAAAAGTCCACCCAGCCTTTGCCTATTTCAAACTTTTCTCCCAGTGCAATGGATTCATCGATTGCACCCAGCTCGAAATTCACGAAGGCGCCGCAGGCATGGGCCATGAAGTTATCCGACGGATTTAGCCGCCTGGCTCTATTATATAGTGCATTGGCTTCTTCCGGATACCCCAGATATACAAATCCAAAGGCGATGATAATCAGCGTTTCCGCATCATTGGAATTTATCTGCAGGGATTTGCGCAGGTAATGTTCGGCCTTTTGATGCTCCCCGTTATACAAATAAATCCGGCCCAATATGGCATTGCTCACATGATCCCACTCGTCCAGTTCAAGTGCCTTCTTCGCCCATTTAAAGGCCCCGTTGCGACTAATGTCCCAGCGGCTCCAGAGCTGGCAGCTCCACTCATTGTAGAAGGAAAGGGACATACCGGTATAAGCACGGGGATAATGGGGATCCATTTCCATTGCCTGCTGGAAATAAATTCGCGCCTGTTCATCGGTCTGCACACTCCCTTTTTTCAATTCCTGATAGCCTTTCAGCCAGCATTCATAAACACTCAGCTCGGTAAGCGGCTTTCTTCCGATTTCGTTCAACAGATCATGATCTACAAAATGCTGGAGCGTGGCAATGATCCTTTCCACAACGTTTTCCTGAATTTCAAACAGATTGTCGAATCTGCCGCTAAATTTTTCTGCCCATACCAGCCGGTTTTGCGGCAGATTGGTCAACTGCAGATTAATCAGCAGTTCTTCATCCTGAAGCCTTGCCATGCCGGCCACCAGATAATCGAGATGGAGATCCTTCAATTTGGGGCTATCAAGCGATTCAGCCGGCGGAATCGTCCTTACAGCATCGTAGGAAATGACATGGAATGAGCGAAAGCGGGACAGGTCGGTGATAACATCCATGATAAGGCCCTGACAAAAATTTTCCACCCGCTGTCCGCCGGACAGCACCTTAAGAGGGAGGATCGCCAAATTAATATTTTTATC
>JARRQT010000311.1:0-3683 GCA_037381445.1 Calditrichia bacterium | reverse complement strand
ACCGCTTCAAACTGACCGGTCTGGAGAATGAGATATTCGGAACGCTCTGGATGTCGCAGGATAACAAATTCCGGCTGGAGACGGAGGACCAGATCATCGTCAGCAACGGAGAAGTCTACTGGCGTTACAACAAGCTGGATAACCAGGTGCTGATTGATTATGCCAAGAAATCCCAGCAGGATGTTTTTCTGAACAATTTTCTGTTCCATATCGCCGACTTGTACTACAGTCAGGTGCTTTCTGAGGAAAAGGAAGATAATCAGAAAGTGTATGAACTCAAGCTGACCCCCAGAAACCCGGATGAGAGTTTTTTCAGCTATATCAAGGTATGGATTGTTGATAAAAGCTGGGACCTTAAGCGCGTTACCTATGTGGACTACAATGACAACGAATCCGAATACAAGATTGAAAAGCTCGTCATCGATCCCAAACTGCCCCCGGATATTTTCCAGTTTAAAATTCCGCAAGGGATTGATGTGGTTGACCTTCGTTCATAAAACTCATTAAAGTTTTTTAAATATAATCCGATAAAGGATTAATCTCATGCTCATGGAAGAGTCATTATATAAGTGTTTCGAGTTTTACCGGTAATTCAAGAGGTCGTATAGTGGATAATTACAATGAATTCCAGCAGCCTGAGGAACAGCAGATTAGCCTTCAGGATTATATGCGCATACTTTACCGCGGGAGATGGCTAATCGCAATATCTTTCCTGGTAATTATCATTGCAACCGCCTATTTTACTTTTACTTCCCCCAAAGTATATGAAGCCAGCGGCAAGATTATGGTGGAAAGCCAGGGGTCGATGGAAAGAGCGCTGTTCAACATGAACTACTTCGGGAATCAGAGTACCCTTATCACCAACCAGGTGGAGATTCTCAAAAGCCGCAATCTCGCTCAGGCTGCTGTAAAATATCTGGAAGCCGTTCCTTACCGGGATTCGCTGCAAATTTTCCAGCCGGCGCAGGACGGCACCTATATGGATTTCAGGAACCAGGTCAATTGGGTGATGGAGCAATTGGAGGTTACACCGCGCAAAGACACCGATGTGATAGAGATTAAGTTTTCCGCTGGCAGTCCCTTCGAAGCAGCCCGCATGACGAATGTCATTATCGAAACCTATCGCAATCTGAGCCGTGAGTTCAACCAGAGCGAATTTAAGGAATTACGCCAATTTCTGGAAAAGCAGTTGGAGAAAAAGGGCGATGAGCTGCGCAATTCGGAAAACGCCCTCAAAGAATATCGCGAAAAAGAAAAGCTGGTCGCGCTGGATGACGCCACCAAGGAATTGATCAGCCGGCTGGCGGAATCGCAGGCCAACCTGGAGCAATCACTGGTAGAACTGGATGCTTATCTGGAGCAGAAAAAATCGCTGGAAAGCCAACTGGAGGAGCGCAGGAAGAGTCTGTCGGCCGATGTCTCCATCAGCGCCACGCCGTTGCTGAAGGAGCTGCAAACGGAATATGCCAAGATTGTAACCGAGAAAGTGACCTATGAAACGCTGCTGGCCCAGGACAGGATTGATCCCGCTGAATTTAAGGTACAGTTGCAGAGTATTGAAAACCGGATGAACGCCATCAAAAAGAAAATGCAGGAAGAGGCCCAGAAGATTTCAGCGACCGGCATGGTGCAGGACCCGCTGATGATAGCCCAAGATTTGACGGTAAAGATTCTGGACGCCGAGACCCAAATCAAGGGGCTTCGTGCTCGGGTGGGCGCCCTGCAGGGAGTGGTAACTGGCTATGAAAATCAATTGACCCGCCTGCCCAGCCAGGCGCTTGAATTGGCCCGCCTGACCCGTCAAATGGAAGTGGATCAGAATACCTATATCCTGATGACCCAGAAACTGGAAGAAACCCGCATTTCCGAGGCCGGACAGCGGGAAAATGTCCGGATTCTGGATTACGCGATTCTGCCCGAGTTCCCTGTAAAGCCTAAGAAAAAGCTCAATCTCATGCTTGGCGCGCTGATTGGCCTGGGATTCGGGATTGGGCTGACTTTTCTTCTGGAATATTTTGATGATTCAATTAAAGATCCCGAAGAGCTGGAGAGAATGGGATTCCCGATTCTGGCAACCATTCCCGAGATTTCGGGCGAAGAAGTCGCCAAAAAAATCCAGTCCCAGAATGGAAATAAGGATGAGCTGATTCAGGCCGCCCAGATAGCCACCAAGCTCATCACGCATTTTGATCCGAAATCCCCGATTTCTGAGGCGTACCGTATCCTCAGGACAAATATTCAGTTCAAGAACCAGAAGAACAAAAACATCGTCGTTTTGATCACCAGCTCTGCTCCCAAAGAGGGGAAGTCCACGACGGTGGCAAATCTGGCAATTACCATGGCCCAATTGGGCAGCAGAACGGTGCTGGTTGATGCAGATTTGCGGCGCCCTGTGGTTCATTCTATTTTTAATCTCAAGAAAGAGGTCGGCCTCACCAACTACCTGGTCGGGAAAACCGAAATCGGCGATATCGTAAAACCCACTTTTATAGAAAATCTATCGGTCATAACATCCGGACCGCTGCCGCCCAATCCGTCCGAGCTTCTCGGATCGGATGCGATGCATCAGTTTATCGATGAGCTCCGAGGTTCATACGATGCGATTATTATTGACAGCCCGCCGGTCATCGCGATCACGGATTCCGCCATATTGAGCACGCTGGCAGACGGGATCGTGCTGGTGATCAAGGCGCACCAGACGCACCGGGAAGCCATCAAACGCGCCAAAACACTTCTCGATAATGCCAAAGCCAACATTTTTGGCTGCCTGTTAAATGGAGTGAATATTGAAAGAACCTATGGTTCGTATTATCATTATTATTACTATCACTACTACCAGTATTACGGACATAATCTGAAACGTCAGAAAAAATCGAAGGTCGGATAGGACGAATACAGCAAATTAATCCGGAGGTTTTGATGAAATTAGCAGTCATCGGCACAGGATATGTGGGTCTTGTTGCAGGCGCCTGTTTCGCAGAAACAGGAAACCATGTCATCTGTATGGATAAAGATGAAGAAAAAATCAAGAAATTGCGGGAAGGAATCATTCCCATTTATGAGCCCGGCCTGGAAAAACTGGTCGAAAGAAATGTTGAGCATAAACGGCTGACTTTTACCACCGATATCAAGGAAACCGTGGACAAGTCGGACATAATCTTTATTGCGGTGGGAACTCCGCCCGACGAAGATGGTTCAGCCGATCTGAGTCATGTTCTTGCGGTGGCGAAATCCATTGGACAGCATATGAAATCGCCCAAGATCGTGGTGAATAAAAGCACTGTCCCGGTGGGGACCGCCAAAAAGGTGAAGGATGCTGTTCAACAGGAAACCCGGGTCGAGGTTAACGTGGTTTCGAATCCCGAGTTTCTTAAGGAAGGCGCCGCCGTGGATGATTTTATGTATCCCGATCGTGTGATCATCGGTACCAGCAATGCAAAGGTCGGGGAAACCATGCGGGAACTCTATTCACCCTTTGTCCGCACCGGCAATCCGGTTATGGTGATGGATGAGGTCAGCGCCGAGCTTACCAAGTATGCTGCCAATTCCATACTGGCCACCAAAATCTCATTCATGAACGAAATCGCAAATCTGTGCGATCGGGTGGGTGCCAATGTGGAAATGGTCCGCAAGGGAATCGGCTCGGACAAACGCATCGGCTATTCGTTCATTTTTCCCGGCGT
>JARRQT010000310.1:0-3683 GCA_037381445.1 Calditrichia bacterium | reverse complement strand
ACACTCTTCAGCAGGCCGACCCCTCAGGCAGCCGGGAACCAGAACAACCTTTGCGTCAGTGCCGTCGAATTCTGCCCGGAAAGCACGGTTCATCAGCACCGCCCCTACCATGTTCAGATGATACTCCAAACGGGTACGGGCGCAGGAGACGCGGTCTTCCCGCCAGCGGTAGCGTTTCGTTGAATCCTGCAGAAAACTATCCACATTTTCCGTGTATTTCCCCAAAACCACCACGGACCGCTGTTCGAACCAGCTGGTAAAATCATGGATGGCGGCAAATATCCCGGTCAATTCTTCTGAGTTTTTATTGGCCCAGAAAGCCCGCCAACGGACAAAACGGAGCGCCTGCTCCCGGAATTCTCCCGTTGCTTCGAACCATTTGCAGGCGTGATCGATTTCCTGCAAATCGGGATGTAATTCCTGCGGACCGACGGATTTTGCGGGAAGCAGAAAGAGGGTGATGAGAATGCCGCGGACCAGATCTATCACCGGTTTGATGCGCTGGTGTTTTTTCCGCCATTCGGCCATTCGCGCCATGGTAATAAAAGGGGCGTGCCGGACCGCCAGCGCCTGCTCCCCATAAGACCGCCATAGGACCCCGAAGCTGAGCAGTTCCAGCAGGTACTCCTCTCTCTCCCGAATCTCTTCCAAACCGTAATCGCACAGGTACTCCATAAACTCTGTAATGACTGGTCCAAGTGAGCGGGCGGATTCCCGCAGCACCTCGTCGGCGAGAGCCTTCGCCTCCCGGTAGTAGACCTCGGAATTTACCTGGCCATCCTTTAATAATGAATAAGTGATGGTTTCCATAATCATCCTTTGGGTTATAAAAACACGCAAGTTTAGAAAAGCATACAGCAATTCGACGCAGAGAATGGTTTGACGGTCACCGTTATTTTACAGATTAAACAGGCATCAATTTAAAATTCTGTTCAAAATTCGGCTGCTGGAATTGCCAGCTTTCAACTCAATTCAGGTCTGCAAGCCATTGATTGCTATTTTAAAGGCAAATATCCTTCTTGTCAAGATCAAAATGGGCAGTTTCCGCATTGATGTCTGGAAAAAATTTAAACGATTTTCATTCGGCCGGCGCCATGCTCTATGACGCCGTTTTTTCAGAAAATCCTAAAATCTTGTAAAGCTGTCTCAGAGGGCTTGATCACCAAAAAAACTGCCGGAAAAAAGAAACTTATTTGTCTGCAATAAAATACAACATAAATCAAATTCAGGGTCCCAATTGCATGCATGTGAAATATTAATAATTTCACGAAATACAAAAGGAGGACGACGGTGTTAAAAGAGAGCAGAGCATTCGGCAGTTTTGCCGTTGACGATATAGAGAAAGCCAGGCTGTTTTACAGCCAGGCTCTAGGCCTGGAAGTATCGCAGAACAGGGAAATGGGAGATATTCTCACACTGCACCTTCATGGCGGCAATAGCGTAATGATATATCCCAAAACCGATTATGTCCCGGCGACTTTTACCGTGCTCAATTTTCCGGTGGAAAATATTGAAAAAGTGGTGAATGAGCTCACCGGCCGCGGCATAAAGTTTGAGCACTATGGGGGTCGTCTTAAGATCGACGAAAAGGGAATTTTCAGGGGCGGAGGGCCGCTGATCGCCTGGTTCAGGGACCCCGCGGGTAATATTCTGGCAGTGCTCGAAGAAAAATAATTTGGCGAATTCTAAGAATTTTCAATAACGCCTGAACTGACGCCAGGCATAGATGTGTGGCCAAAACTGCGATGCCGGATTATTATTGGAAAAACACAAAACGATGTTTTAAGGAATAGCTGCGGAAGAGACAAACCGGGGGACGTGTCCTGGCCACCCACAAATAATCAGGAAAATGAAAGGAAAAATATGATGCGTAAGATAATCACAACGACGTTTATGACGCTCGATGGGGTGATGCAGGCGCCGGGAGGGCCGGGAGAAGATCCTGCCAATGGATTCGGATGGGAAGGCTGGTCAGTGAATTACTGGGATGAAATGATGGGCAGTGTCATGGGCGGATTCATCGAAAAACCATTCGATCTCCTTTTGGGAAGACGCACCTACGAGATTTTTGCCGCCCACTGGCCGTATGTAAAAGATGAACCGATAGCGGAAAAATTCAATAAAACAGCGAAGTATGTTGTCTCGGGCAAATCCATGGATCTTGCATGGCAGAATTCCATATTGATCCAGGGAAATGTGGTATCCCGGCTAAAAAAGCTTAAACAGCAGGAGGGAAATGACCTCTGGGTGCATGGCAGCGGCAAGCTTGTCCAGGCTCTGTTGGCGAATAATCTTATTGACACCCTCCATCTGTGGATTTTTCCGGTTACCATCGGCGAAGGTAAGCGTCTGTTTGCCGAAGGCACCCGAGCGCAGGCATTAAAGCTTGTCGAATCCAGAGTCGCCACAACCGGCGTTATTATCGCGACATATGAACCGGCCGGAGATCTTGTTACGGGTTCATTTGCCTTGGAGAATCCGAGCGAGGCAGAACTTGAACGGCGTAAGCGGCATGCGGCTGAAGGCTAAAAAAAGAGACCAGCAAACTGCAAATATATTTCATCATTCCAAAACAAATTTAGAAAGGGGTCAAAGATGGGCAAAATGAATCCCGTGGTGCATTTTGAAATGCCGGCCGAAAACAGAAAGCGGATGGTGGAATTTTACACGGCCGCGTTCGGGTGGCAGACTCAGCAGCTCGGACCGGAAATGGGGGATTACGTGGTCGTGACCACATCGGAAGTGGATTCCGACGGGCGTCCCAAAAGTCCGGGCACCATCAACGGCGGTTTTTATCAAAAGACAGATGATCCGGTTTCGAATCATCCATCCATCGTTATTGCGGTTGAGGATGTCAGGGAATCCATGCAGAAAATCAGGCAGGCGGGAGGGAAAATATTGAGCGAACCGGCGGAAATTCCGGGTGTCGGTTTGTATGTTTCTTTTCTGGATACGGAAGGGAACAGAGTCAGTTTGCTGCAGCCACAAGACATGAAATGACTGCCGGGGGAAAAATGAGCAAGGTTTTCGTTGATGTCGGGACGTCGCTGGATGGATTCATTGCCGGGCCAAACAGAGGCCCGGCAAATCCGCTGGGCGACGGCGGGATGAAAATCCACGATTGGATGTTCGCCCAAAAATCTTTCCGGGAGACTCTTGGGATGGAAGGCGGAGAAGCAAACAACCGGGATAACGAGATTATAGCAGAGACATTCCACAGGATTGGTGCCAATATCATGGGCAAAAGGATGTTCGAAGAGGGGGAGGCCAACTGGCCGGAAAAGGCCCCGTTCGGTGTCCCTGTTTACGTTCTCACTCATCAAATGCGGGATCTCTGGAAAAGGCCAGGCGGAACGAGATTTATCTTTACCAATGAACCGATTTATGAGGTTTTGAAAAAAGCAAAACGGGATGCCGGTGAAAAGGATGTCAGGATTTCCGGCGGTGCCGATGCAATTCGGCAATATCTCAATGCCGGGCTGGTGGATGAAATCAGCATTCACATCGCCCCGATTCTATTGGGCAGCGGTGTCAGGCTGTTTGAAGCGATTGACAGGGATCGAGCATCATTCGAAATCCTTGAGGTTATCGGATCGCCGAGGGTCACGCATCTGAAATACAAAATAATCAAATAAGGAATTGGCAAAATTCCCTTGATCCATTTATTATCGAAAACCAAATAG
>JARRQT010000309.1:0-3739 GCA_037381445.1 Calditrichia bacterium | reverse complement strand
ACCGAGGCGATAACAATGGGGCTGAACTGGGCCACACCAAAATCACCGAGGATAATTTCAACGCTGAATAGAGCCCCGGCCACCGGCGCATTGAACGCCGCAGCGATTCCGGCTGCAGCCCCGCAGGCCACAAATATTTTCATCCGGGTAGGATTTACCCTAAGAAACTGCCCGATGCTTGAACCGATGGAGGAGCCGATCTGGATGACGGGTCCTTCACGACCGGTGGAACCGCCCGATCCGATACAGACGGCGGAGGCAAAAAGTTTGGCAATCACCACCCGCGGCCAGATGATGCCGTTCTTCAGGGCAATGGCCTCCATTACCTCCGGCACTCCATGACCCTTGGCCTCACTGGCGACAAAATAGACAATCAGACCAACTACCAGACCGCCAATGGTGGGCGCCAGAATCTTCACATAGATGGGAACAGTTCTCAGAAACTCCAGACCGAGATTCCAGTTCCCCCAGAATATTTCCTGGAACACTTTAATCAGAAACTGAATTCCCACCGCCCCCAGACCGCCCAGAAATCCGATGATGATCGCAATAATGATCATGAAGGTGTGCTCGGTCGCCCGGAATTTCAGGAAATTCCGGGACAGAAAACGGTTCGTTTTCATCTGGAAACTTCTGAATGTGGAAGAGGAGATTTTTTTCATATCCTGTAATCAATATTGACTTTGCCCGGCATTATAAATACAAATTTCTCCTTCTAAAAACAATAATAAAAAGAGATTTTTATGATCGGCAAAATCCTGTAAAAAATAAATGCGGAGGTCAAAACGAGGTGTTATTTGGTTATATTCAGGTGTATTGAAAATACGCTATTCGGAAATGGCAAATTCAAGGATTCATTCTTAAATTGCAGGGCATAAGAACAAATCAGGGAAAGGAGAACGATATGGATTCCAGATATGCAAAACTGAAGTTCGACAAGATAAAGACCTATTCCATTAAAGAAAGATTCAGCAAGGTGAGGGTGGAAGATTTTGCCGGGCCGGTGAACGGGAACAGCACACTTCGGGAATTTATCGATCATCTTCCCAACATCCTGATTGGCAAAGATTTCAAAGAATTCACAGCGCAATACAGAGAGGCGGTTTCACAGAAAAAAGCAATAATTTGGATGATAGGCGCTCACGTTATCAAGTGCGGCCTGAGTCCGGTGATTATCGATCTCATGAAAAAGGGCTTCATTTCACACCTGGCAATGAACGGCGCGGGTGCAATCCACGATGTGGAAGTGGGTATGTGGGGGACCACCAGCGAAGATGTGGCTGCCGGTCTGCAGGACGGATCATTCGGGATGGCCGAAGAAACCGCCGCATTCATTAATGGGGCGCTGTCGGACAATCTGGGAAATGACAAGGGCTACGGGGAAGTCATTGCCGAAAAACTCGTTCAGCAGAACGCAAAGAACGAAAGCCTAAGCCTGCTGGCAAATGCCTACCAGGCAGGCGTGCCATTCAGCTTTCACCCCGCGCTGGGAACGGAAATCATCCACCAGCATCCCAATCTGAATGGAAGGGCATTCGGCGAGAAGGCACTGCTGGATTTTCAGCTTTTCACCAACAGCGTTTCCCGGCTCACGGAAGGCAGCATAGTCGTGAACATGGGATCGGCGGTGATCCTTCCGGAGGTTTTTCTGAAGGCCCTGACTGTGGTACGGAATCTGGGCTACCCGGCCTATGGATTTTATAGTGCGGTTTTTGATATGATACGGCATTACCGTCCCACGGTAAACGTGATGCAGCGGCCTACTCAAAACCAGGGCCAGGGATATTATTTCATCGGGCACCATGAGATAATGATACCCCTGCTGGCAGCGGCCATCCAATAGACGGCCGCAATAGAATTGGGGAACCTGCGGTTTCACAACACCGCATTTTCCAGGATTATGATTTGGGTGATAGATATTTTTAAACCGGCGAATTTATCGCTGATTTATAATGATCATCCCGGCGGTAATGCCTGCCAGGTCCGCCACCAGATCCTTCCACGAAAAATGGTGCTGGCGGCGCGATTGGTCCCACAATTCTTTTGAAAGACCAAGCCCCACGGAGAAGCCCAGCGCCGCGCCCCTGCTCCGGCCCCGATTCCATCCTGCGGATTGGTGCGCCAATTCAAAAACAAATACAGTGGATATGGCACTTGCCAGGAAGTGCTTCGCTTTGTCCGGCGCAATGAATCTATCGACTTTCACATCTTTTAAATTCGAATCCGGCGCACAAACCTGTTCCTGTGCGCCCGAAGAACGATCGATATTTTCATCTCGTGCAAAACTTTCATTCATCCCGGAAATAACCAATATTAAAAATGATAGGACAAGCAAATTTGTGCGGACCATTTTCCTTCCCGATAGTCAATCTGATGGGCCAGTTGCATGGCTTCATTAAATTTATACAAATAAGCATCCACATAGGCGTCCGCCATTGTCAGGAGATAAGCCAGTGAAAAATACCAGGTATAAAGATTCCTCTTTCCCTGAAAATCCTTGTTGCCGGTGTCTTTCCATCGATGCTGATACATAAAAATGTTATACACCAGAAATGCATTGGCCGATAGCGCAACTCCCGCTTTGATGTAGTGATGTGTATATGCCTGTCCCCAACCGGGCAATACCGCCGAACGCAGCACGGCACCCATGGGCGATTTTAACGGCTTATCCGATAAAAGCTTGCTGGTGTCAATTGAGGCTGTGCTCACTTCGAATGAATTCGGAGGAGTAATCGAAAATTCCTGCGCAGACGCATACCAGGGCCCCACCAGGAGCAGAAAAAACAGAAAGTTGAAAGAGAAAGCGTTTGGTTTCGAATCATGCATTTAATTTGGTTCCTGTTCGGCCGGGTTATAGATAACTTCCAGGGCAGCGGGTAAAATGGAAATATCGAGCTCCTTCAGATTCATTCCCAGAAGCTCGCCGTCCGCGTGAACGGCAATTCCCAGATCGGAGGTTATTTTCAGCTTATCGGTTTTCAGCATCTCAACCTGTGTCATTGACAGGTGTTTGCCCTTCATCGCTTTGGGCAAATTCAGGAAAATATCGCGCTTGTTCAGCGCGTGAATGATGCACACATCGAATTTTCCGTCGGTAATACTTGCCTGGGGAGTCAGATAAAATCCCCCGCCCATGGCAACCCCATTACCAACCGCAATAAGAAATATACTCTTTTCTTCCTTTTGTCCGTTCACCGAAAAGGAGATTGGTTCGTTCTTATACCGAAACGCGGTTTTAAGGACTGAATAAAGATAGATCAGGAATCCCCGGAGCCGTTTGACCTTCATACTCTCTTTGACCACCCAGGCATCGAAGCCAATTCCCAGACCATTGGGGAAATAATAATCACCCATTTTCCCGACATCAATTTTCATGCGCAGGTCATCTTTAATGATCCGGATTGCTTCCCCGGGGTCCTTCGGCAGATATAGCATCTTCACAAAATCATTGCCGCTGCCGATCGGAATGGCGGCCAGCGCAGCGCCCCCGTTCATCATGCCGTTGACAACCTCATGCATGGTTCCGTCGCCGCCAGCTGCGATGATAACCGCATAATCATTTTTAATTTCCCTTGCGATTTCCCTGGCATGCCCTCTTTCGCGGGTCTCATACAGGTCAAAATCCCCGAGCTCTTGCCTGATTCTTTTTGAAATCAGATTTTTCTGTCGCTTTCCTCTCCCCCGCCCCGCCATCGGATTCAAAATCAGGGCGTATTTTTTCACGACATTTCCTCTTTTT
>JARRQT010000308.1:0-3755 GCA_037381445.1 Calditrichia bacterium | reverse complement strand
ATCGCTCTCAATGAACAGATTACCCGTATTGAACAAAATGACAGAATTCCAGATGAACAGAAAAATAATATCATTGACAAAATGGAGGAGAGCCGGCAAGGGCCCAGAAGAATTATTTACAACACGGTAGTTCCGGCCATTGGTGTGCTGATTGCCTTTACGGTAGTTTCCGCCATTTTTCTGTTCATCGGCAACATTTTGCTGGGCGGTAAAGCCCGTTTTGTGCAGGTTTTTTCCGCGTACGGCTATGCATATCTGGTGGTGGCAATCGCCGGGACAATTGTGAAACTCCCGCTCTGGCTGAGCCAGCAAACCCTGAAAGTTGATTTGAGTCCGGGCATATTTTTTCCCGAATCGGCCATCCATACAACCCTGTACCGTTTTGTCAGCAGTTTTGACATTTTCACTTTATGGTTTCTGGTGGTCTTCGGAATCGGTTTCGCAATAATCTATCGTTTCTCGCAACTTAAGGGAATACTTTCCGTATCTATCGCATGGCTGCTTTATGTGGTCATAACCAAGATTGCATTGGGCGGATTTTTAACAGGGTTAGGCGGATGATCCCCCTTACAGGGATGAGCTATTTTGCCTGATAATTTAAAAATTAAGTTCTCCTTATTTTGAAACGATATTTAGTTAATTTACCATGCGGAGGTATGAGATGAAATTCTGGCGTATTTTTCTAACGGTTTTGCTTCTTTTCCCGGTAATGGCCTGGTCCCAGCCGGAAAACAAAGTGCTGACACTCGATGATTGTATTAAAATAGCACTAACGAACAATTTTGATCTGAATCTGGCAAAGGTTAATAACAAGATTTCCCACAAAACTTACCTGCAGAGCTACAGCGATATTTTACCGACGGTTAATTTTTCGTATGATCAAAATAAATACGAACGCGGCCCTACGTCCTACATTGGTAGCGATTATATTGGCGAAAACCCGGCCCTCCCTTTTACCTATCAAGTAACCACGGGAAGGAATTATTCGGCGGATGTTCAGGTTCGGCAGAATATCTTCGACGGCGGGCGCTGGTATCTGAACATCAAGAAAAGCCAGCTGGATAAGCAGAGCAGCGATTACAGTTATCTTTCCGCAAAGCAGACGGCCATTGTGACCATCCGCCAGTTATATCTGGATTTGTTGAAGCAGGAGAAATTGTTGGAAGTCGACAGCCAGGCGGTTGAAAGAAGCAAGGAACAGTTGGATCGGGTGCGCAGCATGTATGAAGTGGGTTCCGTGGCGCAGATCGATGTCTACCGTTCCGAGGTCAACCTGGGAAATGATCAGATTACATATTTAAATCAGCAGAATATCGAAAAAGAAGCGCGGCGGTCCCTGAATATCGCCATGGGCAATCAGCCGGATGCACCACTTCAAATTGATGCGAATATCAAATTTGAAAAAGAAGTCGGTGAACTGGATCAGATGGTTCAGGAAGCGTTGAATAATAATCCGCAGTTGAAGGCCCAGCAGTTCAGCGCCTACAGCGCAAAATATGGCGTACGGGTGGCGCAGAGCGCTTTCCTGCCCAATCTGAGCGGTTATTTTTACTATACCCGGAGAGTTCCAAAGTTCAAGGGATTATATAACCAACTGGACCGGGAATACTCATGGTATATAGGTCTAAGTCTATCCTGGAACCTTTTCAACGGCATGTCAGATTACCTGGGTGTTCAGAAGGCTGTGTTGAACCGGCGCTATTCGAATGAACAATACCAGTACAGCCGCCTGAACCTGAAATCTAAGGTGACAACCTTGTATAACAATCTGAATGCCCTGAATAAAATCATTTCAATCAACCAGACCAATCTTGAGTCGGCTAAGGAAGATTACCGTTTGGCACAGGAACGTTATCGTCTGGGTTCCGGCACATTGCTGGACCTGCGGGACGCGCAGGTTAAACTGGCTACTGCCGAACAAATCCTGGTAACCGCTGAATTTAATAGCTATATCACTTTTGCTGAATTGCAGCAAACCCTGGGAGCATTGACTGACAAGTATTGAAGCATAATTGATGGCGCGGCAGAATTTGAATAAAAATGAAGTTTGTAGCATGTTGTTTGGAATTCTATAAAAATCTTTATATTTTATTCGCAAGTGAATAAAATACAAAAATCTATTTTAAGGTGCAGAACATGAAAAAATTTATCCTCATCGGGATTGCGGTAATCGTTGTTGCAGTGCTGGTTATTTTTAACATTTCTAAAGGTGACAAGTCCATTGAGGTCCAAACCGAAAAGGTTTTCCGAGGAAGTATCACGCAAACCGTGACCGGAAATGGCAAGATTTATCCGGTGACGGAGGTGAATATCAGCGCCAATGTCGCTGGCGAGATCCTGGCCATCAATGCCGAGGAAGGCGATTCCGTGAAAGTGGGTCAGGTCCTGGTGCGTTTGAACGATCAGCAATACCAGGCGTCTGTGGAACGTCAGAATTCGAATATTCTGGGCGCAGAGGCAAGTGTGACGCTGGCGAAAAACGGTCTGAACCGGGCACAGGAACTGGCCCAGAAGAATTTGATTTCCGAGGCGGATCTGGAAAATGCCCAGGCGGAGTACGAGCGGGCCATCAGTACGCTGCAGCAGGCCCAGGCGGGATTGAAGGAAGCCCAGGATGCGCTCAATAAAACAGTCATCCGGTCTCCCATGAACGGGATTGTAATTCGTAAAAACAAAGAGGTGGGCGAAATTGCCCTTGGCTCGCAGTTCCAGGAGGATGTCATCCTGGTCATTGGCGATCTGAGCAAAATGGAAGCGCGGGCGGAAGTCAATGAAAATGATATTATTAATGTGGCCCTGGGCGATACGGCCTATGTGGAGATTGATGCTTTCCCGGATACCACATTCTTGGGAAAAGTGACTGAGATTTCTCATTCCGCGACGACAAAAGGCGCCGGCACGATGGAGGAAGTAACCAATTACGAGGTCAAAATTCTGTTACTGAACAAGGTCCCTTCTTTTCGCCCCGGCATGTCCTCAACCTCCGATATTGCAACCGCCACCCACAAAAATGTTCTGAATCTGCCGATCCAGAGCCTCACAGCGCGGGAGCGGCGACAGCTTGAGCGCAAAAATGTTGTGGAAAGCACCCCGGCCGAACGCGAGCGGGAGGAGACTATTGCCGCGAATCCCCGGAAACTGAAAGATAAAGAAAACGAACTGGTGGAAGTCGCATTTTTGGTAAAGGACGGGACTGCTCAGATGCGGCCGGTGAAGGTTGGCATAAGTAATGATAACTATTATGAAGTGCTGGAAGGTCTTCAGGAAGGCGACGAAGTGATCACCGGGCCGTTTAAGGTCCTGAGCCGGACGCTCAAAGAAGGGGATCTGGTAAAAATAAAGAATACCCAGGATAATTTTCTAAGTTCAAAAGAGGAGTAAATTAATATGCCAGGCAGAAAAAAGAAAAAGGAAGAGCCGGGCAAATCAATCATACAGAAATCAATTATTCAGATTGACAAACTCCATAAGGTTTACATTCTGGGGAAAACCAAAGTCCATGCCTTGCGCGGTATCGATATGGGAGTCCATTCGGCTGATTACGTGGCGATTATGGGCCCCTCCGGTTCCGGGAAATCCACGCTTATGAACATTATCGGGTGCCTGGATGTATTGACTTCCGGCTCCTATCAGCTCAATGAGCAGGATGTCAGCGGTCTCACAGATGATGCGCTGGCGCGGATTCGCAATAAGGAAATCGGGTTTGTTTTTCAGACCTTTAATCTGCTGCCGAGGGCAACGGCGCTTCACAATGT
>JARRQT010000307.1:0-4389 GCA_037381445.1 Calditrichia bacterium | reverse complement strand
TTCGACCGAGGCCGGTCAATGGGATAATGCAAAGCTGGTATGCCAGATTGGCGATACATGCCGGCGGGGAATACTGGACCAGTATGCTGGCCATCAGGGCCGGCCTGAACCATAATCAATTAACTGGAGACGCGGGATTGGTGCTGAAAATCGCCCGCTATGGTTTTGCGATCCATTATGCCTTCACCAGCGATGAAGCGGCCGATCAGCCGCTGCATTCCTTCTTGCTGGGCTGGCGTTTTTGAGGCAGGATTACATCTTTGCTGCCAGGACAAAAGGATAAGTATAATATTTCAGGAAATTCATTTAAACCACAATCCTGTGGTTTCCAGCCTCGAGGGAATAGAGCGTATCGAGATGCAGGGGCATCAGGCAGAGCGCATAGGGCCCATGGTAATGATGCAGGGAGCGGAAAGGAAGAGAAAGAGGACTTTATTGCGTTTCCCTGCGCTGCATGCCGGTACCATATAAGCAATTTAAATTAGAGCACATATATCATCAAAATATGAGATAGGCCGGTTTGCCTTCTTGATCCCAGAACAATTTATATTTAAAACTGCATATTTCCATGCGCTCCGGGATGACCTGGATGAGGATATAGTCCTTTTCCGGATCAGGATAAAAACGGGTGGGCGGTGCCGGCAACCGAGACATAACTTAATCCATCCGTGTCAGAATAATAAACCATTACATGCGGATTATTTTTAATTTGTTTCACTTTTCGACTATTAACAGATGTTCCCAGCCAGACTATCATATTCTCTTCCGGCGGGAAAGGAGACATGGCCCTTGCCTGCGGCTTATTATTTTCATCCACAGTGATGAAGGTCCTGCAACCGGCGGAATCAATAATAGTACGGGCAATTGTCAATAAACTGTCGGCGGAAATGCCCTCCGGATAATCTCCAACCTTTTCCTGGGCATTTGCATTCAGATAAGAGAGGGCGAGCAGTAAAATAAAAACAAAAGCAAAATAACTGAATTTCTGGAATTGTTTCATTCTGACCTCCTGCTTTGGATTGTGCTGTTATTCCCGCAATTGAGTTGATCCATTGAATTTGGATTTTCTTAAGCACAGCAACACTGCCCGCAAGTAATCTGCAGCGAAGCATGCTCTTTTTAAGCCGGAAAATAAAATATTATTTATATGGGGTATAACTTCCCAAGCCATCACACCTTTGCTATCAGGCTGAATTGTATTGTCAGCCGGTTGGTATATATCAACACGGATTATTTTCTTTCCAAATCTCTATATTTTCAAATTTGAGTTTTCCGTCCGGCTTCTTTATGACTTCCATATAGAAATATTTACATCCGCACCCGATTTGAAAGTAGAAGATTATATATTGAGAATCATTTAATTTCTTCACTTTTACTCTCTTTTTTAATATAACCGGTCCTCGCCTGGGCAGATTGGGACCTGGCATTCCATAAAAATCATCGCGTATTTTGAGATACATTTCCAATTGGGCGTAAAAATCCTCCGCTTCCCCGACCGTCATATTTGATTCATTGAATTGCCGCTTTATGTAATCACAAAATCCCAAAAATTTCTTTAAATGATTTGTTCCGCTATCCGCGCGGGGATAGAGCCGGCTGGGGTAGGGGTACCCCTGGTTCTGCTCTTTAATATGCGGCGCAGGAAATGAATATGACGGATTAATATATTCTCTTTTTGTCCGGGATAGGGATGAATCGATTTGTGCAGTTTGGGCAAATAAAGCAAAAATGATGAGTGGCAAAATGGAAATCGCTAGTCTGATCATGATCATTTCTCTTTTCTGTGCAATTATATTGGCAACACCTAATATGACTTGCTGCTGGATAAAATAATCGAGCTGCAATTCTCTGTAAAACAAAATGAAGCTTATAACCCAATTTGCTCAAGCGATCAAATGAATTTTGATGATTAGCTCATTTTATCAAAACCATTTTCATCGTTTGAGAAAATTCTCCAGCTGAAAAGTGATAGATGTATATTCCGCTGGTAAGGTTGGTTCCATCAAAATGAAAGGAATGTGGGCCTTCTGTTTTTACTTCTCGAATTAGAGTTTGTACTTTTTGACCCAGAATGTTGTAGACATCCAATTGAATAAATTCAGAAAGAGGTAAGTAATATTGAATAGTCGTCGTTGAGTTAAAAGGGTTAGGAAAGTTTTGATATAATCGAAAGTTTTTCTGATTAATAGTTTCTATAACTTTGTTCCATTTAGCAAAATGATTAGATGGTTTATTCCCCGCACTTGTAAATTGACCTCCGACATATAATTCTCCTTTTTCATTTAAGCTCAGAGAACTCGCTGGCCCGTTTAGTCCATTACCTAGTGCGGTCCAGTGCATTCCGTCCCAAAGAGCAATGAAGTTTAATTGTTGATTTTCAGCTTTTTGAAACCAACCGCCCGCAAAAAGCCAGTCTCCCCATGGAACCATGGAGTTAACCCCACTATCCAAACCTGTTCCCAAGGATTGCCATTGAATACCATTCCATTTAGCAATATGATTTAATTCAACATCTCCGGAATGAGTAAAGCTTCCACCTGCATAAATGGTTTTACCGGATATCGCAAGGATACCTACCGAATTATTCAATCCGTTAGCTAATGGTAGCCAATTGTTACCATCCCATTTGGCAATATTATTTGCTGTAATATTGCCAATTTTCTCAAATGCTCCCCCTGCATAGATGTAATTTCCATCCGAAAGGAGACAGTAGATTGTGGAGAGTCCACTACCCAGATCAAGCCAACTCAATCCATTCCACTCTTTAATGCCAAAATAGCCTCCGGCATAAATTTGATCGTTATGGCATATAAGTGATTGAACAGAGCCATATTGAAAATCACCAAGCGGAACCCACTTTAGACCATTCCACATTGCAACATATTTAATGCTATCATTTCCAATATGTCCGAAATCGCCTCCAGCGTATATTTCATTTTCACTCCTAAATAGGATAGTATTCACGCGAGCGTCGAATCCATTACCAAGGGGGTTCCAATTAGTACCATCCCATTTAGCAATTTTACTTGCTACCATCTCACCGGCTGTGTTAAACTCGCCTCCGACATACACATTACTGCCGGCAGTGGTGGTTTCGACTATCCAACGATCAAGACCTTTATTCCATTCAGTTGAAATGGCCGACCACTTTGTTCCATCCCATTTTGCTATTCCTTGAGCACTGATATCACCAGCTATTGAGAAATTACCACCCACATAAATTTCATCACCTCTTATAGCGATTGAAGAAACATCACCATTTAAGCCTTTGCCCACTGCCGACCATTTCATTCCATCCCACTTAGCCAAGTGGTTTACCTGTAAATTATCGATAAGAGTGAAATCACCACCGGCATAGACATTCTGTCCATCCACTGCGATTGCTTTTACTTGATTATTAAAGTTTGCATTACCCATGGAGGACCATATATGTCCATCCCATTTCGCTATGTTTTTTACATTGACACTTCCTGCCTGAGTAATAAAACCACCGACGTAAATATCCTCTTCATAAGCGGTTACTGAACTTACCGTTGCTGTTGAAGACCCCTCATTTTTTAAACCACCGCCCACATCATCCCAGCTACTACCATCCCAGCTTGCTATTCCGCTTACATCTATATTTCCAGCTTTGCGCAATGTGCCAGCTGCGTACAGATTGGTTTCAGTTGAAGCCATATCCAAGACTTCACCCACTATCCTGCCATCAAGAGACAACCATTTTGAACCATCCCATTTTGCAATTCCCAGAACGTCCAATGTACCTGCCCTATTAAACTCTCCAGCAACATAAACATCATTCTTAAAAATCTCTACATCCATTACTGACCCATTCACACCACCACCTATATCAAACCATGTATTCCCATTCCAACCGGCAACATTATACGTCTCAATACTTCCGGTTTTTCGAAAACGGCCACCGATATATAATTTTCCATCCTCACTTAATGTTATGGATCTCACTCCGAATTCTCCATACTTAGATATGCCATTTCCGAGCATAGTCCAACTCGCCCCATTCCACTTAGCAACATAATTGATATTTGAATTACCGGCAGCAGTAAAATTTCCACTAACATAGAGATCATTGTCCTTTATTGCAATGGAGTAAACAGAACGATTCACTCCATTTGGCCCAAATTGATCATCCCAATAAATGTTGTCATTATTAATCTGTGCCAAAGCGAAATTACATGATATGTAAAAAAGGAAAATAATACTTTTTTTGTAAGAGAGAGTCGCTTGCATGAGATTATAAGCCTTTATTTTGGAGCGTTAATGCACTTGTTGGGTGCAAATGCCTTATTTAAATTGCTTATACGACCATTTTGTAATTAACAATTTTTCTGAATGCTGTTAGTATCACCATGTTATCCCATATTTTTT
>JARRQT010000306.1:0-3806 GCA_037381445.1 Calditrichia bacterium | reverse complement strand
ACGCTGGTGGACGGACAATATGCCAGTCTGAATGATATCGGGCGTACCGAGATCAAAATACAAAATCAGCTCCCGGTATTTCTGGACGATGTGGCGGTAATCAAAGAATCCGTCAAACCCCAGTGGATCCGGGTGACCAGCAACGGCCAGGAGGCGGTTCTCATAAATGTCTACCAGCAGCCCGGCGGCAATACCGTGCAGATAGATAACAGCATAAAATCCACGCTGGCCGGCCTGCAGGACCGTATTCCGCAGGGAGTCTCCATCTCCAAATTCTACGATCAATCGGATCTCATTGTGGAAAGCATGAAGAATGTGCGGGACAGCATCCTGATCGGCGTGGCGCTGGCCATATTCATTCTCTTCATCTTTTTGAGAAACGCCAAAATCACTTTCATTGCATCCCTGGACGTGCCGCTCACTATTGCCATCACTGTACTGCTGATGTCCTTCATCGGCATGAGCTTCAACATCATGACGCTGGGAGGTATCGCCGCCGCCATCGGCCTCATCATTGATGACGCTATTGTGGTGGTGGAAAATATTATCCGCCACCTGGCCCTGGAAAGAAAATCCCACAAAGGGGCAGTAACCTCTTCCCTGCGGGAAATTCTGCACCCCATCTTCGGTTCATCCTTCAGCACGATTGTGGTTTTCGCGCCGCTGGCGTTTCTGACCGGCGTTACCGGGGCGTTTTTTAAATCGCTGTCGCTCACCATTGCGATCAGTCTGCTGGTTTCCATGCTGCTCTCCCTTTTATTTATTCCCATCTTTGCGCAGAGAATGATATCAGCAAAAGATGCTGAGAAGCAGGAACGGGAAAGCCGCCTTTTTCTTTTTCTGCACCGAAATTACGAAAAAGCGCTGAAGTTTTTGTTTAAGCGAAAATATATTGCCCTAATATTTGGAATTGCGCTGGCGGTGGCCAGCTATTTCCTGTTCCGGTCGCTTCCCAGCGGATTTCTTCCTTATATGGATGAAGGCACCTTCATACTGGATTACCGCACGCCGCCCGGAACCTCGCTGCAGGAAACTGACCGGGTCGTCAGCCAGATAGGGAAAATCCTGCTCTCTATTCCCGAAGTCGCCAGTTACTCTCGGCGCACCGGCTTGCAGCTGGGCGGCGGCTTGACCGAAGCCAACATGGGGGATTTTCTAATTCGCCTCAAAAAGAACCGCAGCCGCAACATTCGCCAGATTATCGATGATGTGCGCCGGCGGGTCCTGCATTCCGTGCCGGGAGTGGAAGTTGAATTCGCCCAGCTCATGGGCGATCTCATCGGTGATCTGACCGCCGTGCCCCAGCCCATCGAAATAAAGGTTTTCGGAAATGACTATTCCCAAATCCATGATATCTCTCAAAAAGTTGTTACGGAAATAGAACAGGTGAGAGGCGTGGTGGATATCTATGACGGCGTGACGATTGCCGGATCAAGTATCCTGATAAAAGTCAACAAGCTCAAGGCCGGCATGTTCGGACTTTCGGCAGAGGATATCCGCCGGGAACTGGAAGCGGCCATTGGCGGAACAGTGGCCTCGGAAATCCCCGCCAGCCAGTATATGATAGGCATCCGCGTGTGGTATCCCAAAAATGACCGCGCCGATATCGGGCAGATCAAACGGATTCGCATTCTCACGCCCACGGGCGATTATGCGTCAGTTGCATCCATCGCGGATATCAGCATAAAGGAAGGTCAGCCGGAACTGACCCGGGAAAACCTGAAGCAGATGATTGCCGTAACGGGCCGCATCAGCGGGCGCGACATGGGAAGCACCCTCAGGGATATTCAGGCGCGTCTGAAACAAAATATCACGCTGCCTTCCAACGTTTTCATACAGTACGGCGGCCTCTACCATGAGCAGCAAAAATCCTTCAGGGGATTGCTGCTGGTTCTGCTGATGGCCGTTCTTCTGGTGTTCACCGTACAGCTCATCGAATTTGAATCATTCCGCGTTCCCATTATTATATTAATTGTTGATATTCTTTCTCTTTTCGGGGTGTTTTTTCTCCTCAGAATTACCGGAGTGGCGCTGAATATTTCCTCCATGATGGGAATGATTATGATTGTGGGCATCGTGGCCGAGAATGCCATCTTTCTGATCCATTATATCGAGTTATTTTCTAAGAACGAAAACTCACTTGAAACAGCAGTGATTGAGGCGGGCAAGGTGCGCATGCGGCCCATCATCATGACGACGCTGGCGGCAGTGCTGGCCCTGCTGCCCCTGGCAATCGGCATCGGGGCCGGAGCGCAGATGCAGCAGCCGCTGGCAATCGCAGTCATTGGCGGCTTTTCCGTTTCGGCGTTTTTGCTGCTGCTCCTGCTGCCTGTTATCTTCATGGCCTTTTTTAAGCCGTTCGGGAAACGGAAATCGTAACAGAAATGCCGTCCGGTGTCTCTGCCGGTGTGAATTCAGGAACCCGCTTCTGGACAGCAATGTAAATACGGTTGCGGGAGAAACAGAAAATAGGATGATCAGGATTACAAACCGGTTTAGTGATCATTCTTGGAAAATCAAAGCCTCGTCTGCATTTTTTCGTTAGTTCGGTATCGAAACACTTTTTATAAAAAATTGTATTTCTTAACATTCTCTTAACATTTCATTTTTATCTTTAGGATTTGAAATGAAGTCATTTGAAAGAAAACAGCACATGAAAAACAATTTTCTCTGCAAATGGATGGTTCCGCTGGCCGGGCTGATTATCGCGGCCATGCTGCTTTCTTGCGGCGAAAACAAAGAGCAGGGGAATCAGGGCATCCCCAATGTGACACTAAACGGCGCTGGGGCCACCTTGCCTTATCCGCTCTATTCCCGCTGGACCGACAAATATTTGAAGCTCAGCGAGGTAAAGATCAATTACCAGTCCATTGGTTCGGGGGGCGGCATCGCGCAGATCAGGGCCGGGACGGTTGATTTCGGCGCTACTGATGCCCCGCTGTCACCGGAAATGCTGGATTCCCTGGGCCTCATCCAGTTTCCCATGATCATCAGCGGCATTGTCCCGGTGGTCCATCTGGAGGGAATACAGCCGGGCCAACTGAAAATGACCCCGGAAGTTCTTGCCGGAATTTACCTGGGAGAAATTAGAAAGTGGAACGATCCGGCAATCGCTGAAATCAACCAGGGTCTTAACCTTCCCGACCTGGCCATCACCCCGCTGCACCGCGCCGATGCATCCGGAACAACCTGGATATTTACCAACTACCTCTCCCGGGTATCGCCGGAATGGAAGGAGAAGGCAGGTAATGCCATGGCGCTCTCATGGCCTGCCGGAGTAGGCGGTAAAGGGAACGAGGGCGTCTCCGCTTATATTCAGCGGATTAACGGTTCCATCGGATACATTGCATATGTTTACGCGCTGCAGAATAAATTGACCTATATGCTGATGCAGAATTCTGCGGGACAATACGTCTCGCCGAATCTGAAAAGTTTTCAGGCCGCCAGCGATAGCGCCGACTGGAATAATCACCAGGACTTCTATGTGGTATTGACCAACCAGCCAGGTGAAGACAGCTGGCCGATTACCGGCGTCTCATTTATCCTGATGCATAGACACCAGGCAAACCGCGCGAATGCCATCGCCCTGCTGCAGTTCTTTGACTGGTGTTACCGTTTTGGTCAGGACCTGGCGACTGAACTTCATTATGTTCCCATCCCCCAGAATGTTGTTAAAATGGTGGAGAAAAACTGGGATGAACTCAGGGCGGAAAATGAACCGGTCTGGCCCTAAATGAGTTTTGAATTATAAAAAATATTAAGATGATACGACGATTAAACAAACCCAATCTTCATGGCACCGCCGA
>JARRQT010000305.1:0-3831 GCA_037381445.1 Calditrichia bacterium | reverse complement strand
CCTGATCGGTAAAGCCGCAGATCGCATGGAAAAATCCTGGTTGGGTGTTGTTCCCCTCTCCAGGGCACGGAGTTTGAAAGAGGCCGTCGAACTGGCTTTTCGGAATACCGCCAGCGGAGATGTCGTGCTGCTGTCCCCGGCCTGTTCCAGTTTCGATATGTTTCGGGATTATGAGGACCGCGGCAGACAATTCAAAAAAATCGTGGAAGGGTTGGGCGCGTGAATAACAATCATCTCGACCGCTGGATATTTTACGTTGTTCTGGGCCTGATGGCTTTCGGAATAATAATGGTATACAGCGCCAGCGCGGTATATGCCGACAAATTCCGGCACGACCATCTGTTCTATTTAAAAAGGCAGATGCTGTGGGTGTTTATTGGGATCGTGCTGATGATGATTTTCTACAAATTGCCCTATGAGAAATTTCAGAGATGGGGAGTTTTGTTTGTATTCTTGAGTGTGGGCTTATTAATATTCCTGAAAATCACCCATTCCGGGCGGTGGATCCAATTGGGCTTTTTTCACATCCAGGTCAGCGATATCGCCCGGTTGTCCCTGATATTTTTCTTTGCCGATTCCCTGAGCCGGAAAGAACAATATTTGAAAAGCTTCTGGGATGGGTTTTTCCCGCACATGATATATCTGATATTGTTGGCCGGTCTTATTGTCATCCAGCCGGATTTCAGCTCGGCTGCCATGCTTGTTCTCATCGGTGCAACGGTCATGTTCCTTTCACCTATACCAAAGCGTTATTTCTTTTATATGCTGGCGCCGATGGGTCTGGCCGCTTATCTGGTCATCATGGGATCTGCTTATAAAACGGATCGGGTGCTGGCCTTTCTTCATCCCGAGAAAGATATGCTGGGCAGAGGCTACCAGATTATTCAGTCGCTCATCAGCCTGGGAACAGGGGGCGTCACCGGCGTCGGATTCGCCCAGAGCAGTCAAAAATTATTCTTTTTGCCTGAGGCCCATACTGATTTTATCTTCAGTATTATCGGAGAAGAATGGGGATTGATTGGGACAATATTTGTTCTCAGCCTGTTTTTTATATTGTTATGGCGCGGCGTGCAGCTTGCCAGACGGGCGCCGGACAAATTCAGCAGCTATCTGGCGGTAGGCCTCACGGCCAATCTTATTTTTTATGCCCTGATAAACATGCTGGTTGCAGTGAAATTTGCGCCTCCCACAGGCCTGCCCCTTCCTTTCATCAGTTACGGGGGAAGTTTCATGCTCTCCTCCTGTGTCGCGGTGGGATTGTTGCTGAATATATCAAGCAAAGTGAATTCGGAAGTCCGGCAGAGCAACTACCATTTTGCCAACCGGGCCAGCAGGAACCTGGAGAACCGGAAATTGCGGTACGTCAGATGAATAAATTGAATGGAAACATTTTATTTGCCGGCGGGGGAACGGGCGGCCATATTTATCCCGCTCTGGCAACCATAGAGGCCCTGCGGGAAAGGGGTGAATTTGATATCCTGTATGTGGGCGGATACCGCGGCCTCGAGAATAAAATTGTGCCCGAGAACGGGATCCCGTTCAAAAAAATCTGGATATCCGGTTTTCAGCGCTTTTTTACCATAAAGAATGCGGTCTTTCCGGTTAAACTGATGGTGAGTCTGCTGCAAAGCTGGAAGATCCTGCGTCAGTTTAAACCTCTGGTAGTAGTGGGAACAGGGGGATATGTAAGCGGTCCGGTTGTCTGGCTGGCAGCCAGGAGAGGGACCCCCACGCTGATTCAGGAGCAGGACAGCTTTCCGGGAGCAACCACCCGGCTGCTGGCCAAAATCGCCAATGTCATCTGTGTTCCCTACGAGGGGGTTGAAGGACATCTCAGTAAAATTGCGGGGAAGGTGCTGGTTGCAGGGAACCCGGTGCGGAAATCGCTGCAACTGGTGGACAAAAAAACAGCGGTCAAAGAGTGGAATCTCGATCCCGACCGGCCTGTCATTTTCATTTTTGGCGGCAGCCAGGGCGCTCAATCCATCAATCAGGCTATCACTTCTTTGGTTACGGGATTCAGCGGGAAATATGGCGCGCAGGTTTTGTGGCAGGTAGGCAGCAATAACTACGAAAAGGTGAAAAGCTCAGCGGCCGCCGGTCATCCCGATGTGAGGATACTGGGATATATCAATTCCATGAATCTTGCCTATTCCGCTGCTGACGTGATTGTCAGCCGGGCGGGGGCCATCACGCTGGCGGAGCTTTCCCATGCGGGAAAACCCTGTGTGCTGGTGCCGTACCCCTTTGCGGCCGCCAATCACCAGGAGCATAACGCCCGCACCATTTCCGAAGCGGGAGCCGCGCTGCTGGTGAAAGAAGGCGAAAGATTTGTCGAAAGACTGAAAGAGGCGGTTGAATCCATTCTGGATGACCAAAAATATGCGGAAAAGCTGGCCGCAAGCTGGGAAAAAGTGCGGAAACTGAATGCGGCCGAGACAATTGCCGCGGAAATTATTGATTTAATGCAGAAAGCGAAAGATGATTCGTTTAGGAAAAATTAAGAACATACATTTTGTTGGAATCGGCGGCATCGGCATGAGCGGGATTGCCGAGGTACTGATTAATCTGGGTTACGGGGTCACCGGTTCCGACCGCGCCATCACCGATGTGACAGAGCATCTCTCCAACATTGGCGCTAAAATATCGGAGGGCCATTCGGCGGAAAATGTGAAAGAAGCGGATGTGCTAGTGTATTCCTCGGCGGTCACTCCGGACAATCCCGAAGTTCAGGAAGCGTATCGCCGCAAGATTCCGGTCATCAAGCGCGCGGAGATGCTGGCCGAATTGATGCGCCTGAAATTCGGCATTGCCATCGCAGGCACACATGGAAAAACGACCACTACCTCGCTGGCCGGGGCGGTGCTGACCGAGGGCGGCCTGGATCCCACCCTTATTATCGGCGGCAAGGTCCGTTCCCTCAAAACAAATGCGATTCTCGGCAGCAGCGAGTATCTGGTGGCGGAAGCGGATGAATTCGACAAGTCATTCCTGAAACTGATACCGACTATCGCCATAATCACCAATGTTGAATCCGATCATATGGATTCCTACGACAGCCTGGACGATCTGAAGGATTCATTCATCTCCTTCGCCAATAAAGTCCCGTTCTACGGTCGTGTGATTGTTTGTCTGGACAATCCCGGCGTGCAGGAAATTCTCAGCCGCATCCAGCGCAGCCTGACCACCTACGGTTTCAATAAACAGGCGGATATTCAGGCCGGCAATGTGGAATTCAGTGATGGCGGCGTTGCATTTGACGTTAATTTTATGAAATACAAGCTGGGCCGCATTCATCTCAGAATTCCCGGTACCCATAATGTTCTCAATGCGCTGGCGGCCATCAGCGTGGGCATGGAACTGGATATTCCCTTTGAAAAAATTAAGGCCGGTCTGGAAAATTTCACCGGCGTGAATCGCCGCTTTGAGATCAAAGGTATGTTCAATGATATCATGGTCGTTGATGACTATGCCCATCACCCCACCGAAATTGCCGCCACGCTGGATGGAGCGAGAAGCGGCTGGCCCCGCAGAAGAATTGTGGCGGTTTTTCAGCCCCACCTGTATTCCCGGACGCGCGAGTTCTACATGGAGTTCGCCAGGTCGTTCTTTCAGGTGGATGTGCTGGTGGTGACGGATGTTTATCCGGCCCGCGAAGAACCCATCCCGGGTGTCAGCGGAAATTTGATTGCCGAAACCGCCCAGACGCTGGGCCACCGGGAAGTGCATTATGTTGAAAATAAAAAGGATTTGCCGGATTTTGTCTTCAAAATTCTGCAGCCGGGCGATATGGTCATCACCATTGGCGCCGGCGACATCTGGAAATACGGG
>JARRQT010000304.1:0-3846 GCA_037381445.1 Calditrichia bacterium | reverse complement strand
GCGCCCAGTTTTAGGTCAGCGTAAGCCCCTGCGCCGATGATGGGTGAATCGCCCACCCGTCCGGGCAATTTTCGTGGCGTTCCCCCGGTGGAGGTTGCCGCCGCCAGATTTCCGTGACTGTCCATGGCAACCGCCCCTACCGTACCTTTCGGATGCGGTTCGAACGGTTTGCGGGTGGTGAATCCTGGATCGGATCTTATTTTTTTATAATACTCCAGCTCTCTGTCGGTCAGAAGTTCCTCCACGGCCACTTCGGGAAACTGATGCTGTCTGAGGAATTCCTGCGCGCCGTGACCCACCAGCAGGCAGTGCTCGCTTTTTTCCATTACTAGCCGGGCAGCGGAAACGGGATGCAGCATATTTTGCACTGCGGCAACCGCTCCGAAATCCAGAGTGCGGCCGTCGCAAATAATGGCATCCAGCTCAATTTCGCCTGCGGCATTAAGGAATGCGCCCCGCCCGGCATCAAAGGTGGGATCATTCTCCAGTATATGAACAGCCTGCTCCACAGCATCCAGCGCCGGAAGGCCATCCCGGAGCCCGGGATATACTTCTTCCACTGCCCGGCGGCACCCTTCAATATGCGCCTGATGCAGATTTTCCGGTATGTTCCAGGCACCGCCGTGCACAATCAGTTTTGGAGTCATAAAAAAACAGGTCCTTAGTAATATTCAGAAAAAGTAAACAGTAACTTGGATTTTAAGCAAGTAATTTGCTAAATTTTTGTTTTGAATCAAGACAGGAGAGAATATGAAAGGATATTTGCCGACTTATGATGGCTGCATGGTTTGCGGCGTAAGGGATGTAAATCCGGCTGCCATGCAGGTCCGTTTTTACTGGGATGGTGAAAAAATTGATACCCGGGTCCACCCGGACGCAATTTATAATGGATATGACGGCATTCTGCACGGCGGCGTCATCACCGCTCTGCTGGATGAAGCCATGGGGTGGGCGGCGGCCGTGGAAAGAAAATGTTATTTCGTGACCGGTGAAATCAATGTTCGTTTTCTGAAACCGGTTTTGACAAAGCAGGCTTTGCGGCTGGTTTGCCGCTGCGTAGAGCACAGGGCCCGCTATTCCATCTCGGTTGGCGAATTGGAGGATGAATCAGGGCAGGTTCTCGCCCGGGGAGAAGGAAAATTTTTCGAAATCCCATATGTTGAGGCGTTGAAAATAAAGAAATATTTGCACTTCAAAAAGGATGATCTGGACATATTGGAAAATCCAAAAGAAAGGGGGCAATATGTTTAACGGCTTCTCCCCGCAGATTTTTACGTTTATGGAAGGACTTCACCGCAACAATTCCCGGGACTGGTTCAATGAGCACCGGGATGTCTATGAAGAAATTGTCAAGCCCACCGTCCGGGAACTGGTAACAGCGCTTTCCCCCTTCATTCATATCCTCAATCCGGGCCTGGAGACTTCGCCCAAATTCAATAAAACAATCGGAAGACTGCATAACGACACCCGTTTTCATAAAAATAAGCCGCCTTTCAAGAAATACATTTTTATTACTTTTCCGCCGGAAGGGAGACGCTGGTCCGATGCGCCGTTCCTCTATCTGGCCATTCATCGCAGCGGGGTTTGGATTGGCTACTGGTCCGGGCCGCAGACAGTGTTTGATGCGGAAAATTGGAAAAAAAGAATCCGGGCAAATGCCTCCCTCTTCAGGGAATTTCTGGATAAAAACCGGATTCAGGAAAAATACGGTTTCATGGCGGATTCTGATGAGGATGGTCCGGGGAAACTGGTACCTATTCCCCCTGCGTTTGAAATATGGCAGAATCTGGAGGATATCAGCGCCGGCACTTTTTACCCGGCGGGAAATAATATCTTGCGGGATGAGAAATTCATCGAAGCTGCCGCAACGGCTTTGTTTGATTTGTACCCATTTTACATTTTTCAGACATCCGCCGCGGTGGAAGCGGAGTTTCTGGATTATCTGGACAAGAAGGAAAATTTCAGGTTTGTGGATTGAAAGACAATCCTGCAGAAAAGGCTGCAATGGGGATAGACTGATACTTTTCAGGCATCAGCTAATCTTTTTAAGATTCATTCCGATAAAATTTATGAGAGTATTGTTATTCGGGAATTCAATCAATTTATATCAAAATTAGATTGAAACTCGGCATTTTAAAACTCTAATAATATCCAAGTCCAATATTTGTTTGGCATTGGATAGAAATATTCTTATAATGGTGGCAATAAATTGATCGCGGGGAATATGCAACCCTTTAAAGTATGTACGAAATGCGGCAAGGTCTGGCAGACCAGAGAACAGTTCCTGGAATTGGAGGAACTGGTCCCGCTGGGATTTCAGGCGCATTTCCTGGATGGTGAGAAAAGCATCCTGATGTTTCATCATGAAACTGCCGGCTGCAATACCACACTGGCAATTCCGTTACAGGAATTTGTGGATTTAATTCCCGGATATCATGAAACGGAACTGGCTTACGGAACAGATTCCTGCCGGGCCATCTGCCTGACGGATAACGATTTAATGCCCTGCGACCATCCCAATTGCAAAAACGCCCTGGTGCGCCAGTTCGTGCAGGAGCTTGCGGCGAAAAAAGAACTGGTTCCCAATCACAAGCACTCCTGAACCTTTTTAGCTGAGTTAAAATATTGTCCGCTTATTTATTTTCCTGCCTTGCTGCTTTCCGCCTTCAATTTTATGGCTTTTTCCAAACACGGTTACCGCGCTGTCATGGGAATGGCGGACTCTGAGCGTCCTCCTATTTTGCCTACCCTGAAAATGAAATTTTAGTTGCTTCACCTAATTTAAATCGTAAAATAGGATGCCATTTTTTTATGGGGATTTGTAACAGATATATATCGGGAGAATTATGCAGTGGTTTGAAATTATCGGTTATGCGGCCTCAGTTCTTATCGCCATTTCCATGGCGATGAATTCGATTGTCCGGCTGCGCCTGCTAGGTCTGGCGGGTTCCCTCCTGTTTAGTTTTTACGGCGTATTGATTCACTCGGTGCCGGTGGCCCTTTTGAACGGCTTTGTGGCCGGCGCCCATCTCTTTTATTTGCTTCAGATAAAAGGTCATAAGGAATATTTTGAGATAATGACCGTTCCCAACATTGATACGCCTTTTCTGCGGCGCTTCACGGCGTTTTATTCCAAAGACCTGTTGCGCTATTTTCCGGAATTTTCACTGGAAATGCTTCAAAAGCCGATCATTCTTTTTGTGTTCCGGGATATGATCCCGGCAGCCCTTTTCATTGCGGAACCGAAAGACAGGCGGACGCTGGAGATTATGGTGGATTATGTAACGCCCGATTACCGCGACATGCGCAGCGCCCACTATATTTTTCTGAAGGGGAAAAAACTTTTTGGAAACAAAGGGTTTGAACGCTTTATTACCAGAGCGCATGTGAAGATGCACGAGAAGTATTTACAAAAAATGAATTTCATTCCGGTAAAACTGGACGGAGAGAATTACTTTGAAAAAGAAATCAGAGAACCCGCAATTCCAAAACGCTGCCGAGGTCTTTAATCAGTGGGCCAAAAGCGGCCGGGACAAAGGAATGGAGCTGGGACATCAGTTTGCGGTGCTGGAAGCACTCAAAAAGGTAGAATTCAAAGCGGAGCATGCGTTTCTCGATATCGGCTGCGGGAACGGCTGGCTGGTGCGTGAGGTCGCTTCCCGGCAGAAGTACTCTCTCGGTATTGGAATTGATGCATCCCGGGAAATGGTCAAAAAGGCACGGGAAATGACCGCGCTTGATAATATTCAGTTCATTTGCACTGATATCCTGAGCTGGAATACGGACTTTCGTTTCGATACCATCGTTTCCATGGAGGCCTTTTATTATGTGAAGCCCATGGAAAAG
>JARRQT010000303.1:0-3848 GCA_037381445.1 Calditrichia bacterium | reverse complement strand
GCAGTACCGTGGGCATTTATGACCAGTTATTTGCCACCCGGGTGGGCGACGGTCTGCTGCTGGCCAGCTCCCTGGATCATACCGCGGAGGCCGGTCAGTGGGTACTGAGCCGGCTTTTGACCTGGGGCAAAGAAGAAGTTGCCGGTAAAGAACACGCTTTCCCCACAACGGAGATGCCTGTGGAGCGGCTGCTCACCTTTGCGGTCGCGCGCACCAACGCGGTGGTACCCCTGAACAAAGACTGGCACTTCAAGCTGGATCCGCAGCAGGAAGGCGAAAAACTGGGATGGGCAGCGCCGGATTTTGATGATCGCGACTGGGCAACCATCCAGGCGGGACGTATGTGGGAGAGTCAGGGCTATTCTTATGACGGGATGGCCTGGTATCGCAAAGTTGTGGATATCCCCAAGCGCAAAAAAGATGAAAAGGTTTACCTGGTGGCCGACGGTGTGGATGATGCCTACCGGTTATGGGCAAACGGCAAAGCGGTGGCGGTGCATGGCAGCTTCACCGACCATGACAAGACCGTCTTTATGACCAAAACCGAGACCGATATCACCGATGCGCTCAATTTCGGGCAGCCAAACCTGATTGTGCTGCAGGTGGTCGACCTATTCGGAGGCGGCGGTATCAGCCGCCCTATCTATTTGCGAATTGAATAGAAAACGATTTATTTTTTAGCATCATCTACTGCCGAATTTCCGGCCAACATAATCGGAGTATTAAAATTGCTTTTGATACTCCGGTTGTTGTTATTTACGTCTGAGTAAGCTGAAAGAATAGGACCACTGCCGCTCCTGCAGGAGTACCGCTCCTACGATGATGACGCCTTTAAGCATCAACTGAAAATCTTTTTGCACCCCGTGCAGACCCAGTATGTTGCTCAGCAGACCAATGATCAATACACCGGCAAAGGTGCCTTCCAGGGTGCCCTTACCGCCCATCAGACTGGTGCCGCCAATGACCACCGCGGCAATAGCGTCCAGCTCAAAACCAACCCCATCATTGGGATTTCCCTGGTATAACTGCGCCGCGTGGATGATACCGGCCAGACCAGCGAGCAGCCCCGAAAAAACAAAGGCGGAGGTCTGGATCCATTTGACCCGCAGACCGGCCAGTCTGGAAGCTTCCTGATTGCTCCCCACCGCATAAATGTGGCGGCCGAGGCGCATTTTGCGCAGAACAAAAATGAACACCACAGTGACAAAAACAAAAATGAACACGGGGAATGGAATCCCCAGAAAGGATGTGGTAAATATCTTGAAACTTTCCGGTGCAGCGCCACTTCCAAAACCGATATTCCGCGAGTTGTTATCGGATATAAAGAGCGCAAAACCGCGGGCGGCGGTCATCATTGCCAGGGTGGCGATAAAGGACTGGATTCTTCCCCAGGCAGTCAGTGCGCCATTGATAAAACCGGCCGCCGTACCAACGGCCAATCCCAACAGGATAGTGAGCGCAGTGCCCATCTGCCAGTCCATGATCCCAAAGGCGGTGGTGGTGGCTGTCAGCGCCAGGATGGATCCCACCGAGAGATCAATCCCGGCGGTGATGATTACCAGGGTCATTCCCACCGAGATGACCCCGATTTCCGACACCTGCCGCAATACATTCGCCAGGTTATCGAATTTCAGGAATATCAGATTCCCTTTGCTACTGACCGGCGAAAATATGATACACAATAGAAATACGCCGATGAAGCCGAGCACCGGTTTTATCCATTCATTCTCCGCGAAGAAAAGCTGCCATTTGTTTTTCATAAGTTAAACCTGTTTAAATGCATATTTCAATATTTCCTGTGGGTTGGTATCCTTTACGCTCAGGAGCGCGGTCTGCTTGCCGGCGGATAACACCAGCACCCGGTGGCACATACTCATCAATTCCGGTATCTCAGAAGAAGTGACCAGCACCGCCACACCACTTTGGCTCAATCGTTTGACCAGGGCATAAATCTCCTGTTTTGCGCCCACATCGATGCCCCGGGTGGGTTCGTCCAAGAGCAACACTTGCGGCTGTAACAACAGGACCCGCGCCAACAGGACCTTTTGCTGGTTCCCCCCGCTCAGGGTGGGAATCTTCTGCCGCAGGGAGGTCCGCTTTACACTCAGCCCGTCCAGTTTTTCGGTCACCAGCTGCTGTTCAGCTTCTTTGTTGAGAACACCAGCGGCGGATATTTGCGGCAGCATCGAGATGCTGCTGTTGAAACCGATGGAATGATCAGGAAAAATTCCTTCTGTCTTGCGGTCCTCCGAAAGAAAAGCAATATCGCGCCCAATGGCCTCATGGGAGGATTTCGGAATATAGATGTCACCGTTCAGCAATATCTCACCGGAATATTGAGCATCCAGCTCTCCATAAAGAAACCGAAGCAGTTCGGTTCTTCCGGCACCCAACAGACCGGCGACACCCAGTATTTCACCTTTTCGCAGCGTAAATCCAATGTCGGAGAGAAGAGTAGTCCTCCCCTTCCTGACAGCGAGATTCGCTGTATTCAGAACTACCTCTCCACTATTCGGGTTATCCTGAGGAACGATCTCCCCGATCCTTCGCCCGATCATGAGTTCGATGAGTTTTTCCCGATTAACCTCTCCGATGGAAAACTGCCCTTCAAAGAAACCATCCCGCAAAACCACCACCTCATCTGCAATAGTGAATATTTCATTCAGGCGGTGCGATATAAAGATGAGGGTTTTCCCTTGATCCCGCAAATCGCGCATTTTGCCAAAAAGCACATCGATCTCATGCTCGCTGAGGGCGGAGGTCGGCTCATCCATGATAATAATTTCCGCTTTCATACTCAGCGTCCTGGCAATCTCCACCATCTGCTGCCAGCCGACCGGCAGGTTGCGCACTTTCTGAGACGGCGAATAAGGAAAATTGAAGGTCTGCAGGACATCATTTGTTTCTGCAAACAACTTCCTGAAATCGACCTGTCCCAGCCGCGATACCGGCTCCCTGCCCAAAAAGATATTTTCCCCGATGCTTAAGTCCGGCACCAGATTCAACTCCTGGTGAATAATAGCAATTCCAGCGCGTTCGGCGTCCTTGGGATTCCTAAAGCGAGCTACAGCATCATTCAGAAGCATTTCACCATTGTATTCGATGAGAATACCGCTGGCAATCTTCATGAGCGTGGATTTTCCGGCACCGTTCTCCCCGACTAGGGCGATGATCCGTCCCTTATCGATTTTGCACGAGACCTGGTGCAATACTTCCACACCAGAAAAGGATTTTGATATTGATTTAAACTCGAGCATCTTTTTTTATATAAAAAAATAATCAGATTATTCTGATAAACTAACAAATCAGGCCTCCGGCTATTTTCAGAGGCCATGACCGTACTATATGCAACTATTTCTTTCTCAGCATCTTTGCCTGGTTTTCTCCGCCGTTGAGGAGATAAAGCAGCGGCAGCGGGCGGTCAATGTCTTCCCGGTATGTCGGCATCTCCTTCCAGGGCGCCACGGACAACACATTTGCCATGTCCATCCAGTATTGCAGCCGGGCGGCCGGAAGATTCCAGGTCATGTGGAAATGATTAGCCGGTGCATAGTGCTTGTATTCACCCATGCTGGCATGTTTCGGGGTAATAAAGGTATGCGGCCAGGTAGGATTAGAGGTATTGCACACCGCCTGCGAGAGCTTTTCGGGCAGGTTCACCGTAATTGCCTCATCCCATACCATGGAAAACATCCCCGACAACGCACTGTAGGCAAGCCGGGCCGCAATTCCCTCGATACCGCCGGGAGAGACGAAGGTCACCGAATTCCCCATCCCCGGGAAGTAATCGGGATCTGCCAGCGGAAAGGCTACTTTTGACATAATCTCCTCTTCAGTCGCGCCGGGAC
>JARRQT010000302.1:0-3866 GCA_037381445.1 Calditrichia bacterium | reverse complement strand
CTGAAGCTGGGTTTTCCCGGTTCCGCATGACGAAAGATTGTTTCAGGACCATTTAAACCGGAGGGAGTATCATCATGAAAATTCTTGCAGTCTTTGCCCACCCGGATGACGAATCTTTTGGCCCCGGCGGCACCTTGTGCAGGTACGCGCTGACAGGCCACACCGTGGATCTAATGACCTTTACCCGCGGGGAAGCCGGATCTTTGGGGATATCAAAAGAGTTGCCCGATGAAGAACTGGCGAAACGCCGCAGCCTGGAACTGGAGTGTGCCGCCCGCAAACTGCACATTCACAATTTGACAATCCTTGATTTTCCCGATAAAAAACTTAAGGAATTGCCCGATGATAAGGGAATCAGCGTTATCCGGAAAAAGATCGAAGAGTTTGATCCCGATGTCGTCATCACTTTTCACCCCAACGGTATTTCGGGGCACCCTGACCACCAGACCGTGTCCAAATGGACCTATGAAACCGTCAAAGGGATGAAGAATCCGCCGCGCCTGCTTTTCTTCGGTCTTCACCGGGAGCAAACCAATAGCGTGACCCATCGAAAAATACAGGCAATGGAAAAGTCGGAGATCACCCATAAAATAGATGTGGCGAAATATATTCATTATAAAATCGAGGCCATTCATTGCCATGTGACCCAGGATGAGCTGTGGAAACAGTTCGAATCGATTCCCGGCGATTACTCCAACTACGCCCGCTGGGAACACTACTCGCAGGTAATACCCTCTTTAAAAAACGGACGAGTCAGGGAAGATTTATTTGAAGAGTGAAGGGAGAATTGATTTGAGGAAGGAAGCCGTATTATTACTGGAAAATTTTAAAGCCAAGAGGTCATGGTAAACACGGCAGCCGGAGTTATGCGGGCTGAAAAATTCATGCTATGCATTGCATCAATTTACAAACGCTAAACAACGCTAATTCGATAAAAATCTCACAATTTGCTTGCTTTGCCCGCAGAGTTTCAATTTATTATCAACTTCTGGAAATAAAGGCGCGCTAAAAAAATAAAAAAGGAGACCAAAAGTGAAAAAAGCGATCGAAGGTTTGAAACCGCAACTGTTATGGGAGCATTTTTATGAAATTAGTCAGATTCCCCGCTGCTCGAAGGAGGAAGAAAAAGTACGCGATCACATTGTAAAAGTGGCCCAGCGCAACAATTTTGAATACAAAATGGACAAGGTGGGGAATGTGGTCGTTAAAAAGCCCGCGACTCCCGGAATGGAAAACAAACCCGGCGTTGTGCTGCAGGGACACCTGGATATGGTTTGTGAGAAAAATAAAGATACCAAACACGATTTTAAAAAAGACCCCATTACCCTGGTGCGCGATGGGGACTGGATGACGGCAGATGGGACTACCCTGGGTTCCGATAACGGGATCGGCGTCGCTGCCGCCCTGGCCGTGATGGAGAGCAAAGAAATCAAACACGGGCCGCTGGAATTCCTTTTTACACTGGACGAAGAAACCGGCCTGACCGGGGCCACTGAAATCGCCAAGGATATGCTGGACGGACGGCTGCTGCTGAATATGGATTCCGAGGAAGACGGCGCCCTTTATATCGGATGCGCCGGCGGCAAAGACTGCGAAATTTTCCTGAACCCCGATACCGAAAAAGTCCCCGGCGGTTTCAAGGCAGTGCAGGTGAAACTATCGGGTCTGGTTGGCGGGCATTCCGGCCTGAATATTAATGAAGGCCGCGGAAATGCCATCAAACTGCTGACCCGGTTTCTGTGGAAGGTACTGCCCCAGGTCGGCGGCCGGTTGGGGAGCTTTGAAGGCGGCAGCAAACATAATGCAATTCCGCGTGAAGCGGAAGCGGTTGTTTTCCTCCCTTCCGATAAAATCGGCGATCTGAAAACCATTGCCAAAGAATATGACCAGATTTTCAGGGAAGAATTCAAATCTACCGATCCCAACATGACGCTGTCGATACTGGAATCCGGTTTTGATGCCCCTAAAGAAATGTTCACTTCCCAGCTTCACAACCGCCTGCTGAATCTGCTCTATACGATTCCCCACGGCGTTTTGGCCATGAGCCATGCAATTCCCGGACTGGTGGAAACTTCTACTAATCTGGCGGTAGTGAGCATAATGAATAACAAGATCAGCATACTGACCAGCCAGCGCAGCTCGGTGGGTAGCGCGCTGACGGGTCTCCATGATATGGTCCGGGCCTGCGGATTCCAAGCCGGCGCAGAGGTTTATGGCGGCGGCGGCTATCCGGCATGGAAACCCAATCCGGATTCTCCCCTGCTCCACCAGGCAAAGGAGACCTACAAAAAGTTATTCGGCAAGGAGCCGGAAGTTAAGGCCATTCACGCCGGACTGGAATGCGGGATCATCGGTGACAAATTCCCCGGCATGGACATGATATCATTCGGCCCGACCATCGAGGGTGCTCACTCGCCGGATGAACGCGTTCAGATTTCCACGGTAGAAAAATTCTGGAAATTTGTGGAAGGATTGTTGCTGAATCTGGAAAAATAAATCCTGACAAATCAGGATTCTGTTATCATAAAGGCAGCCCCGACGCTGCCTTTTTTAATATTAGCTCGCGTTCGTCCTGATCTGAAAAATGTTCTGACTTTCGAACTTGAAATCCGGTGGGCCCTGGGTTAAATTAAAATCCGAAATAAAACCGGAGCAATAATGTCATCGTCAAGATTTCTTGTATTTGTCATCATTTTAGCTTTTCTGTCAACTTACAGCATGGTGAAGGCACAGGTTTTGAGCTGTATGGTCAATGTGCAGATGGAACATCTTCAGCCCCGTGAGCAGGATGATCTGTCCGACCTGCAGCAGAAACTCACCGACTATCTAAATTCCACCAAATGGAGCGAGGAAAATCAGGATATTATACTCAATTGCAATGTTCAACTGATCATTGAAACAGTCACCACCCGCGGCTCCGAAAAAGTTTACAAAGCCCAATATCTGGTAAATTCTCCCAGCGGAGAAAATTTCTACGATAAGACTTTTGAATTTGCCTACCATCCCGGGCAGGCATTTCAGGCGTTTCGCAATACTTTCGATCCCCTGCTGGATATGGCCGATTTCTATGCATACCTGGTAATCGGCGGTGAAATGGATACCTATGAGCTCATGGGGGGAAATCCCTTTTATGACAAGGCGCAGGCCATCGCAAATCAGGGCCAGTTAAGCAACTATTCGCTGGGCTGGACCCGGCGGCTGGAGGATGCCATTGAAATTACGGATGGTAGCCATGTCCCGCTCCGCGAAGCCAAATTTTATTATTATGAAGGACTCTATTTTGTGGAAAATGAGACGAATCCGCAAAATGCCAGGCAACTGGCCGAAGCGGTGGTAAACCGGCTGGAGCAGGTCCATAATAAAAGGCCTAACAGCAAAACATTGAAGCGTTTTCTGGATGCCCATTACCAGGAAATGTGCAAATTGTTTAAATATGATGAATCTCGCGATAATATAAATAAAATGATCGAAATAGATGCCCGCCACCGTACAACCTATGAAGAATGCGACAGCGGCGCCTGACATCCATTAAAATTTGTCCCCCTTCCCCAAATAGAAGAAATCAGGGAATAAACATGGTATTTGTTTATGAGATCATTCTGGCCAGATGAGCTATCGCAGTTCACTCAAAGGAGCCTTTTGGGCGCCGGGCAGTACGGCCTGGTCTACCGGATTTTCAACCCTGGGCTAAATCGCCCGACGGTTATCAAAATTATTGAGGCCAATCAGGATGCCGATGAGCGTTCTCTCAAGCGGTTTAAAAAGGAAATCCAGTCTCTTCAAAAAATTGAATCGCCCTATGTGGTAAAATTATTGAATTTCTGGATTAAATCCGCTTTTGTCGCTTTTGAAATGGAGTATATTCC
>JARRQT010000301.1:0-5156 GCA_037381445.1 Calditrichia bacterium | reverse complement strand
CAAATACGGCGCTTGCGGAGAGTTTATATAATAATCTTTTTCATGGAAAATCGGACTCACAGCCCAGCATGCGCCTGGGAGATGCCATGTTCCTCTCCATGAACGGGGGAATCAATTATCAAAAATATCACTTGTATGCGGACCCGACCATGCATCTGGCGGACCCGCAGTACTCCATAAAAATTGAATCCATTGAACCCGATACGCTGAAAGCCCTTGCCACTGTCAAGGTTAAGGCCGCGGTGACCGATCAAAGCGGCACACCGCTGAATGATTTTTCCGGTTCAGCGGTGCTCCAGGTATTTGATGCGGTGGACAGCCTTTATGTGCCGGCTGCAAATGTCCACTATACCTACAATGGGGGAACGGTTTTCAAAGGACTGGTATCAGTGAAAAACGGACAGCTCACCGGCAATTTTATTGTTCCCAATTGGCTACGTTGACACGCTGTTGTTCTATGGAACGGAAAAGGTGGCGAAAGATGAAAACGGCCCTGAAATTGAAGTATCATTCAAAGAAGTGCCCAATTTTTTTGACGGCGATTTTGTCAGTTCCCAGCCCACCCTGCAGGTGGAAATTGCTGATCCCAGCGGAATTAATCTTACCGGGGAAGTGGGGCATCAGGTAGAGCTGACCATTGACGGCAATGTAAAAAAGAACATGACCGAATTTTTTGTTTATGATGCGGACAGCTACCAGAAAGGGAAACTGGAATATACGCTTCCCGCGCTATCCGGCGGGAATCACCAGATAAAAGTGGAATGCTGGGATAACCTGAATAATTACTCCGAGCGGCTGATCACTTTCCGGACCAGTTCAGGCGGCAAATTGGCTATGAACGACGTGGTGAATTTTCCCAATCCTTTCAGCAGGGATACCTACTTCACCTTCCAACTGGTGTCCGCGATCGGCGAGGCAGATGTTACCATCAATATTTACACCGTCAATCGCCAGGGAAGGATTCAACAAGATTTACTGGGACGGCCTGGATTGGGACGGCGACGTCATTGCTAACGGCGTCTATTTATATAAGGTTATTGTCGATGACGGCGAGAACCGGCTGGAAAAGATTGATAAGCTGGCGGTTGTGCGGTAACAATGTGTTCCGGGGCTGTTTTCATGAATGCTCCCGGTTTTTCCTCCCGCATAATAACGGAAGCGGATATCACGGATATTTTCAGGTGTTTTGAATGCCCATTTATGAGATGGGCATTATTTTTCTACAGAGAAATTATAAAATACGTTTGCCCGTGGGGGGATTAAAACCTATCTTTTGAACTCAAAGTGAATTTATGGTATAAGGTTGGGTCCCGTAATGAACAGCCCGGGAAAAGCGGTTTTGCACATCTTTTCGAACATATGATGTTTCAGGGCTCTGAAAACGTTGGGAAAGCCGAACACATGAAGCTGATAAGCGACGTGGGCGGGACCGTGAATGGTTCCACAACCCAGGACCGCACAAATTATTGGGAGGTGGTCCCCGCCAATCAACTGGAACTGGCTTTATGGCTGGAAGCGGACCGGATGCGCTCGCTGAATATTTCCCGGGAAAATTTTGAAAATCAGCGGGACACGGTCAAGGAAGAACGGCGGCTGAGGGTCGATAATCAGCCCTATATGCGGGTTGTCTTCGAGTTGAAGGACGATCTGGCTTATTCCAATTTTGCGTATAAACATTCCGTTATCGGCACCATGAAGGACCTCGACAATGCCGATCTCGATGATGTCCGGCAGTTTCATGCAATCTACTATCGTCCAAATAATGCACTGCTTTCCCTGGTGGGCGATTTTGAGGTGCGCGATGCGTTGACGCTAATTCATAAATATTTTGATAACATTCCCGCCGGTCCCGCAGTGCCGCCCCTCGATTTGGCGGAACCGCCGCAGGCGAGCGAGAAGCGATCCGTTTTTGAGGATCCCTTCGCGCCGTTTCCGGCATATCTGATCTCTTTTCATATTCCCGACCGCACGCATCCCGATTATTATGCGCTGGAACTGATTGAGCGGATTCTCTTTGACGGGGAAAGTTCCCGATTTTACCGGTCGCTGGTGGAAGAAAAAGAGCTGGCATTGCACACTTTTGGCGGCGGCGACGGCAAATTCGGTCCGGGACTGTTCTTTCATTTCGCGCAGATAAAACCCGGACACACCGTCCGGGAACTGGAGCAGGAGGTCCTATCCCAGTTCGACCGCCTGCTGAATGAGCCGGTAACACAGGCGGAACTGGAGAAAGCCAGGAATAAAATCAAGTCCGATTTCATCTCCCGTCAGGAAACCGTGCGGGAAATTTCCGACCATCTCTGTATGTACAGCATGCTCTTCGATGATCCCCGGCTTCTCCGGACGGAAATTGACAGGTTTTTGCATTTAACCCGGGAAGACCTGCTGACCGTTGCCAGAAAATATTTCACTCACGCGCAGCGCTCGGTGATAGAGGTTTATCCCAAAAACGGGAAATCCGGTTAAGATATATATTAATGCTGTATCTTCCGGTCGAAAATTATTCTCCTGAAGTGATGCCCGGTAAAAACCGGAACGAGTAAAATCAGATAAAAGAACAGGATTTGAAATGACGCCGACAAAGGAAAATGATCATTCTGATAAGAATAATGCACAGAAGCAGAAACCGCCTATCGATTCCCGGCTGCTTGATTTCACCTTTCCCAAATTGAAGAAGCGGCAATTGCGGAATGGCCTGACCATTTTTATTATAGAACGGCATGACCTGCCCAAAGTGTATCTGCGGCTGGGAATGAATTTCGGTATCAAAAATGACGGCATCGGAAAAGCGGGACTTAATCAATTGATGGTGGAGTTGATAAAAAAAGGCACCCGTCAGAAGAGTTATAATGAGATTATCGATGCCATTGAAGCAGTAGGGGGAGAGCTGGGAGCACTGGTCAACGAGGACAGCTTCATCATATTTTCCGAATTCTTGCGAGAGCACATGGATTTCGGGCTGAATCTCATGAGCGAAATCGCACTGGATCCTGCTTTTCCGGAGGGTGAGCTGGAAAAAGAACGCTCCAAGTTACTTGCCAATCTGGAAAATGAGAAGAGTTCACCGGAATTTCTGGCCCATCGCCGGCTGGAAAAGGCGCTCTTCCTTCCCCACCCCTACGGCCAGCATAAAACCCTTCAGTCAATTGAGAACATTGCCCGGCAGGATCTATCGGATTTCCGCCGGAAATACTTTGTTCCGGCCCGGGCATTTTTAATAGTGGCGGGTGATGTCAGCGAGAGCGCGGCTGTTGAAAGCGCCGAGAAGCATTTGGGCGGCTGGTCCGGTCAGGCGTCGGAGGATAATCACTTTGAACAGCCGCAGCCGGCGGAAGAACGGATTGTTCACCTGATTGATCGTCCCGGGTCCGAACAGGTGAACCTGGTTCTGGGAAATCTTCTTTTCAGCCGCAATCATTCTGAATATGAAAAAGCGCTGGTTATGAACAAGATACTTGGCGGCGGCGGCAGCGGGCGCCTGTTCATGAATCTGCGGGAGGAAAAAGGATATACATACGGTGCATACAGCACGCTGCAGACCTACAAGTCAGCGGGCGCCTTCATTGCTAATGCGGAAGTCCGACCGGAAGTGACCGGAAAAGCATTGCAGGCCTTTTTCGAAGAGTTTGATCGTATAAAGCAGAATCCGGTGACGGAAGATGAACTGCACAACAGCAAGCGGTACCTCATGGGAATTTTCCCCCTGCAAAATGAAACTCCTTCCTCCGTGGCTGCGCTGTATTTGAAGCAGCGCTTATACGATCTGCCGGATGATTACTGGGACCGCTACCTGGACCGCATCGATGCCGTGGGTCTGGCGGAGGTGCAAAATGCTGCCCAAAAATATATCCGGGAAGATGAAATGCCGATTATCGTAGTCGGCGATGCCGGGAAATTAAAAGATCAATTGAAGGAATTTGGCGAAATTTACATATTTGATACCGAGGATGAGCGTATCGGGTAGGGCATGGGCAGCTCAGGCGAATTTTTTTGCCTCATATAAAATTATATCCAATTAAGGATATTTTCCCTGCCAGGATTAATACAATTTTTTTGCAGATAATCTTGGAAATTTGCATGGAAATATTTTATTTTTGAGGACTTTGTTTGACCAGGACAGACCGGATGAGATTTTTGAGTTCAGATAAATCGGCAGCTTTCGCGGCGTTTTTTATGTTTTTTCTTCTCATCGTCATGAACGCGCATGCTGTAAATCCGGATGAGGAGCCGGTAAAAAGCCTGATAGAGCAAGGGATTGAGCTTACCATTACCAATAATTTTGAAGGTGCTGCCCAACTCTATCAGCAACTCATCGATCAGTATCCCAAATCCCCCATGGGTTATTTTTATAAAGGCGCCACCCTGCAGGCCCGGATGCTGGACCGGGAAGATTATTCAAGGCAAGACGAGTTCTTCGGCCTGATGGATAAGACCATCGATCTGGCGGTTAAACAGCAGGAAAGCGGGGCGGAGAATGCCTGGAATTATTTCTACGAGGGAAGTGCATACCTGTACCGGAGTTTCATGAAATCGAAACTGGGGAAGTGGTTTCCCGCCTATCGCGATGCGGTGCGGGGCGTGGACCGGCTGGAGGCCGCCATCAAAATGGACAGCCTTCTGTATGATGCTTATATGGGAGTAGGAAGTTTTAAATACTGGAAAAGCGCCCGGGCCAGTTTTCTATCCTGGCTGCCTTTTATATCGGACGAACGAGAGGAGGGCATCCGTATGATCCGGCAGGCGATTGAAAAAGGCGATTTTGTTTACTGGGTGGGCAGGGACCAGTTGTGCTGGATTTTGCTGAATGAAGGAAGGGAAGAGGAAGCTTTCGTAGCAGCGCAGGAAAATCTGACGGCATACCCGCAAAGCCGTTTTTTCAAATGGACGCTGGTATCCGCAGCGCTGCATTCACACCGGCTGGATCTGAGCCGTGAATTGTATAAAGAGCTCCTTGACGATATCCGCAGTTTGCCTGAAAACAATCATTACAATGAGCTGGATTGTCTGGTTAGTCTGGCAGAAATCGAGCGGGATTCTGAAAACTGGTCAGATGCGTTCCGATATGCAGATGAGGCCCTGCGGCTGCAGATAGATTCAACCATACGAAAGCGCAGCAGGGACAGACTTGAGAAAGCATTGAAAATCCGGAATATGGC
>JARRQT010000300.1:0-3902 GCA_037381445.1 Calditrichia bacterium | reverse complement strand
TTCGCACCTGAACTGGACAAAAATATTGCTTGATGGAACCGTCATTCTTTTCGTGCTGCTGGTCTCGGGATTCCGGGTTTGTTGTTACTGGATGCGCCAGCAGAAAGAATATCTCGTTACCGCGCTTTTACTGCTTTTCCGCAGCGAGTTCACGTTCTTTCTGCTGCTTTGGGGTTTTATGCACGATATTGTCCACCGGGAATTTCTGATCGCTGCCATACTCCTTTCATTCCTGTTGCACCTTCTGTCGAGGAGTTCTCTTATATATAAATTAAGCAATTCAAGCCATTGAGCCGCTGTGACGGACTTCATTTTTTTGCCCTCCGTTTTCTTCATACGTCCGGAGAAACCTGCTTCTGCTCCATCCTGCTATCAAATGGGAAAGCCATCAAAATGGTCATCTTCTTTTGAAAGAGACGTTGGCGGGAATGGATTTCGTTTTTATATTTGTGCCCATACTGGAAACATGGGTGCATGAACGATGAAAGGCAGAAAGATGAATTTTTTGGATAAATTCAAAAAGGGATTGAGCAAGACCCGGGAACAGGTGTTTGGGCAGATCCAGGAGGTCATCTTCGCTTCCCGGAAGATCGATGATGAATTGCTGGAGGAAATTGAGGATCTGCTGATCTCCGGTGATGTGGGCGTGGATACCACCAGCGAGATTATCGAGCGGGTCAGAACACAGGTAAAGCGGAAAAATTATGAAACGCCCGAACAGCTTTATGAAATTCTGAAAGAAGAAATCATTGCCATGTTTGCCCGGGAACCGGCCAAGCCGGAAAATCCGGCGTCCCCGCTGATTATTCTGGTAGTGGGCGTAAACGGAACCGGCAAAACCACCTCCATCGCCAAAATCGCCCGGCAGTATCAGAACCGCGGGAAGAACGTTTTGCTGGTTGCCGCGGACACCTTCCGGGCAGCCGCCATAGAACAGTTGCAGATCTGGGCCGAACGGATCGATGCCGACATCATCAAGCACCATTCCGGCGCCGATCCGGGCGCAGTGGCTTTCGATGCCATGCAGGCAGCCAAAGCCCGCGGAAAGGATGTGGTGATCATCGATACTGCCGGACGGCTTCATACCAAAGTCAACCTGATGGAAGAGCTTAAAAAAATCAAGCGGGTTATCCAGAAGGTGATTCCTGATGCGCCCCATGAAATCCTGCTTGTTCTGGATGCCACTACCGGTCAGAATGCAATTTCGCAAGCCAGACAGTTCATTGAGGCGGTGGGCATTACCGGCATTGTCCTCACCAAACTGGACGGCACCGCAAAGGGCGGCGCGGTAATTGGAATTTCTCACATGCTCAACATTCCGGTAAAATATGTGGGTCTGGGCGAAAAAATGGATGATCTGGAACCGTTTGATGCAGAAACCTATGTGGCGGGATTGTTTTAACGGTTAGATTGTTGTCTTTCAGCGGTCAATTTGCACCGCGGCAATTCGGCTGCCGGGAGTATTTCGCCTCCCCCTGAATTTCCCAGAATATCCGAATCGCAAATCGCTCAGTTATTCCTTGATATATTGCATTTGGCGTTATTATATTAAACTAGCTGTTTCTCTTTAATTTATCGCATGAACCAGAAAAGGGATTCCGCCATGCGTATACAAATGCCAAAACGTAAATTAGTTTATCCTTTGCGGGAGGTGTGCCGGATGACCGGTCTATCCGATTCCGTTATTAAACGGTGGGAAGTGGAATTCCCGCAAATCAAGCCCATCCGCAACCGTGCGGCAAACCGCCATTATCTGGAAAAGGACGTAAAGCTCATCTTTTATATCCGCGATTTGCTCTATGTGCATAAGCTGAGCGAAACCGAGGTGCGGGAGAAACTGAAGAATTACAATCCCATACAGGACAAGGACAGTCCCGCTTTCCTGAAAAGTCTGCTGTCCGAAGTGAAAATGGAAGTGCAGGAAATTCAGGATTTGCTGACTGAATGACCATCAGAACGAAACCGGCTGCTTCCCATAAAATGTTGCGGCGTCTTTTTTATCTGTGTATGCTGGAAAGTCCTCAGGTTCTGCAGATTTTTTTCCGGGATCCCGGACCGGCAAAAACAGCCCCCTTTTCTTTATAAATTTTGAACTAACGCATAATTCAAAAACAGTTGACATGTTATCCCGAATGTGTTAAATTTTTCGCCGTGTTCGGAGCGTGGCGCAGCCTGGATAGCGCACTACCTTGGGGTGGTAGGGGTCGCTGGTTCAAATCCAGTCGCTCCGACAAGCGTAAGGGGAATCCGAAAGGGTTCCCCTTTTTTGCTTTCAATGCAGGCTTTTCCGGATATAAATTTATTTGCATTTTAACTGAATAGCCCGATTGTCCATGTCAGAATCCCTTTCCAAAATACCTACCGTATCTCAATCCCAACAGCAGATTGATTTTAAGGGAAGAATCGGCATCATTATTCCCGCTTTCAATCCGCGCCCGGAGGTGCTTGAAGAATTGCTCCGGCGGATTACGCGGATTTGTGCTCCCTACGATTGCCGCGTTCTGGTGGTGGATGACGGTTCTGACCAGGCTATTGAATTCAATAATCTTTCCCATAATTCAGTTACGGTCCTTCGGCATCCGGTCAACCGTGGAAAAGGGGCGGCGCTGAAGAGCGGTTTCGGCTATTTCCTAAGACAAGAGTCTGCGGATGCGGTCATTACGATTGACGCCGATCTGCAGCACCCGCCCGAGAAGATACCGGAATTTCTGGAAGCCTTTGCAGGGAATGCCGGCTCGATCATCACCGGTTACCGGCAGCGAAATCCGCGGGTCATGCCGGTTCACCGGATTGTGTCCAACGGCCTCACCTCGTTGATCATTTCCCTGCTCACCGGGAAGTTGGTCCGCGACAGCCAGTGCGGTTATCGTCTCATATCACTGGATGTCCTGCAAAATCTGCCTTTGAGCGAAGACGGCTTCCATCTGGAAAGCGAAATACTCATCCGTGCCGGCTGGCTGGGATTCAAGATCGCATCAGTCCCCATTCCTACCATCTACAATAACGAAAAAAGTTCTATCAAAAATGTCCCGGACACCTTAAATTTTGTTTCGTTAATTTTTCAATTAGTGAAGGAGCGTCTATCAGGATGATGTATACAGCTCTCCGGCGCCAGATGGTTCAAAAGTTTGTGGTTGATATCGGGATAACCGATACGCGGGTGACAGAGGCGATGCTGCGGGTTCCCCGCCATTTGTTCGTGGATGGCGCGCTTTCGCATCAGGCTTATAGCGGGAGCAGCCTGCCCATCGGGTTCGGGCAGACCATTTCTCACCCCACTACTGTTGCCCTGATGACCCACACCCTGGCACTCACCGGAAACGAGAAGATCCTGGAAATCGGCACCGGCAGCGGCTATCAGGCCGCCGTTCTGGCGGAAATCGGGGTCAAGGTATTCACCATCGAACGCATTCCGGAACTGGGGAACCGCGCCCGGGAACTGTATGAGAAACTGAAATATTACACCATTGCAGTTAAAATAGGGGACGGCAGCCTGGGCTGGAATGAACACGCTCCCTATCATCGCATCATTGTCACGGCCTCCGCTCCCCATGTTCCGGATTCGCTGATCGAGCAGCTCGCCGACGGGGGAAGGCTGGTTATCCCGGTCGGCGACAGCGCCGGACAAAAATTGACGATAATTACCAGAAATGATAATCGGTTAAAGATTCAGGAAGAGGATTGGCGCGATTTCGTTCCCCTCATCGGCAGGAAAGGATGGTCGGTTTAATTGGATACACTGAAGCTCATACTCAAAGGCGGTGTTTTCGGAATCGCCAATATCATTCCCGGGGTTTCGGGCGGCACCATGGCGGTGGTGCTGGGTATATACGAAACCATGATCGAGGCCATCGGCAATATCTTTACCAATAAAGAAAAGCGAATCGAATATGCTCTTTTTC
>JARRQT010000299.1:0-3909 GCA_037381445.1 Calditrichia bacterium | reverse complement strand
ATAAAATGTAACAACCGGCTTTCAAGTTCCGTATTGAAAGGAGATTTATCTAAAACGGGAGATACAATGATGAAGGCATTACCATTTCTTTTCCTTTTTCTGTTTGTGATATTTTCTGCCGGCTCTGCCGCCGACCTGCGCGACTCAGGATGCGGCCACCATGTGAAATGGGACAATGTGGATTTTGATTTGGAAGATGGAGCGATTGTCTTCACCCACACCCCAGGGCAGCGGGAAAGTGTGAAGTTTACCGAAGACCAGGAACTGTTTGTCAATCATGAGCGGGTGAAGCTCAACCGGCAGCAGCGCAAACTGGTGGGAGAGTTTTATGAACAAAGCCGGGCGCTCATCGGGGAGGCCAAGCGGATCGGCTGGGAAGGCGCCAAACTGGGCAGTGAGGGCGCCAAAGTCGGGCTGCAGGCGGTAGCGGGAATTCTCGATGTTATTTTTACCGAGTATGATTCGGACGATCTGGAAGACGAAATGGAGCGGAAGGCTGAGGTGATTGAGAAAAAGGCGGAAAAACTGGAAGCCCGGGCCGATAAGCTGGAGGAAAAAGCGGACAACCTGGAAGAGCTGCGTCAGGAACTGAAAGAAGAGATCCCGGAGCTGCATGACTTGGACTGGTTTTAGAAATATCAGTCGGCGGTGATCTCTTTTCCACGTTGATTTCATTTCCCCGGATCTTCAACAGAATGAATGAAGGTCCGGGACAGCGTAAAAACGAACGGACGCTTTTCCCCCGTATGAAAATTGTTTTGATTATTCCGTTCCTGATCCCGTCATTGTGCGCGGAAGCAGGCTTCCATCCGTTGCATAATCCAATCAGGTCGGGCCGGAATTCTCTTCGGCCAGCGGTTCGTGCGCTTTCCGGCTGTAAACCTTCTCATAAGCTTTGCAGTTGGGGCAAAAACCGGATTCCACGTTCCTGACAAACCAGAATGCCAGGCCCTTCTGCTTGTCCCGGGCACGGCTGCAGATGGGGCAGTCCAGGCATTTCTGCGCCTTCTCCCGGTCTTCTGCGGTAATTGATTCATCTGTCATTTTTTCCTCCCCGCTGTTTCGGTCATCAGTAAATCATATTTAACAAAATTGGAACCCTATTTTCAATAGATAAAATCGGGGAATCGCAGCAAAATTTTGTTATCGGCGCGTTGAGTTTTACCGAAGGAAACAGCAGGGAAATACTGGATTGTTTCGGGAGCAGGAGGATGTAACTAGCTGCCTGCCGGCCTGATCTGCACGACAGGTATTAAGAAATAATCCTGATATTATTTATTTGTGGGCAGCAGGGGGAGAGGAGTTATCTTTCAAGTCTGCTTATCTCCGCTCTTATCTCATCTATTACAGCGGGATTCATTATGACCTTTTTGCCATTTGCCTTTGAGGAAAAAATGTAAAAGACTTTTCCGCCGAATTTTCTTTCAAACTTCTCATGTGTTTTTTGCTGTAACCCTTTCTCTTTAAAAATTTGAGAAAGCTGTATTCCCTGATTTACAGGCTTAATTTGAAGGCCAATATACTTGACTTTAATTTTGATGAAAAAGTCCACGTTGAAAAGTCTGTCCCATTCATCCGGGGCAGGCTCTATTTTATAACCGAGTAATTGTTCCAACTGACCGTAAATTGTTCTGATTTCGGTCATATATCCGTCAAAAGTCCGGTTGATCACAAGCTGGAGCATATAGTTGATACAATCTTCTTCAGTTATTTGCTCAACCTCTGCAGAAATTACCTCCGTTATTTTGATGTATAATTTTTTCCCGAGGTCAATTATATGCTCTTTAGGCCGAACTCTGGAAAAATAATAACGCTTCCAGTCTTCCAGAGTCTTGGGTTCGCATTTTCTGATGCTTTCCGATGTTGGCCCAACATTGCGTTTAAAATTAAGCTGAAACCTGTTCATTGCACTGTTTAGAATCCATTCTTTGGGCATTGTCAAATCCTCTTTTTGGGATTAATATTATTCCAGGAGTCTTTAATCTATAAGTGCTTATCTTATCGCAAGTCTTAAGAATTTGTCTTTGTATTTGAAGTTTGCCGTTATATCGGGTTCCGCCAGGCCTTCTTTTATTAAATGGGCATTTATAAAGGTTTTATTCTTCAGATATAAGTAGCACATGAGATTGTCATTCTCATCGTATTTTTGATTATCAAACTTCATAAATACTTTTTGACCCTTTGTTTTGTCAATTAGAAATTTCTTTGCAGAATCATTTTTGCCTGCTTTTTCTTTGATTCCGATTAATCTGACGATAAGGTCGTTGCTTAACTTCACCAATTCGGGACTGATTATTTCTTTTACAGAATAGTATTTTTCTCTCTGTGTGCTGTTATTGTCAATCCTGGATCCAAACTGCAATTGTTTAGGATCAATTCTCTTGTCAAGATTATGAAAATCAGTAAAACGATAGGGCAGCTTTCTAAATTCTTTATCGACATCAATTTTGATGTCATCTTTCAGAAATTCATAGGTAGTCCCGGAAATATCAGCCTGGTGAATATTCAATTTCTGTTTGGCTATTTTGATGAAATCGGGATTGATTTCATAACCGATAGAATTCCTCTCTAAATCCCTGGCCGCCAGAGAAGTTGTGCCGCTGCCCATGAATGGGTCCAAAACCGTTTCGCCTTTAAAAGCAAACATTTTAATAAGACGTCTGGGCAGCTCTTCCGGGAACATGGCAAGGTGTCCGTTCTGCCTTACACCGCTAAAATTCCAGTGTCCTGAAAAATACTCCTTCCATTCTTCGGTCGTGAGCTTTGATTGCTCCTTTATTTCTTTGTTTACCCTGGGAGGCGTACCAAGTTTTTTAAAAATAAGGATAAACTCATAATCAATTGATATAATGCCGTTTCTGGGTGTTGGAAAACTGCCCATTAAGGAAGCGCCGCCCGTGGTGTTGGTAGTTGTCTGTTTTTGCCAGATGATGGCACCCATATAGTCGAAGCCGATGCTTTCACAGAATTTTATAATTTCTGTCCGGATTGGAATGACCTTATATCGTCCATAATATACTGCCCTCGCAAACTGGTCACCAATATTGACACATAACCGGCACCCGTTTTCAAGAACACGATAGCTCTCTTTCCAAACCAGGTTCAGATTATTGATATAGGTTTCATAGTCCTCATGGTAGCCGATTTGATTTTCGGTCCCGTAGTCTTTCAACTGCCAGTAGGGGGGAGAAGTAATCACCAGATGGACTGATTTGTCCGGGACCAGATTCATCTTGCGGCTGTCGCCATTTATTATTTTATGATTTGTCTTCATTTGTTCTTATATCACTGGCTATATGGAATTAAATTCAACGCGTCCTAAGTTATTTTTGGTGAGAATAAAATGCAAGAGGAAACTAAAGAAAAAAACGCTCGCCGGGCGGGGATATCCCCGTTTCAGAACCCGGAGAGGGCCAAAAATTTGTTGTTAATTTTCTTGATTTTTCTGCCATATCTTTTAAATTGTCTGTTACCTGATTTGTGTTGCTGCAAAATCCTGCGGAACCTCCCATGCATTCCTCCCTAAAAGGAGGTATGGTAATCCGACCGGCCGCCCGCTCCCGTTCCGGTGCTGAATCGTCAAATAGTCTGGCTCAACGAAATTTAACAATTTTTTAAAGCAGAGGATTATGCACTTTTCAGCCGGCGACTCACATTCATGCTGGATTTTTTCCTGCCCTTTCCAACGAATTTTTTGAAGACTCCTTATGTCCGTGCAGACTGAAAAAACAAGTTCAGTGTCAACAAAAATAAAGACATAAAAAAGGAGGTTCACAGAATGCCGTATACATATGAAGATCTGAAAAAGAAAAACGTGGCGCAGCTCCGGGAAATTGCGAAGGGTATTCAGCACGAGGCCGTGCAGGGGTATACCCAGTTGAACAAGGAACATCTGCTGGATGCCGTCTG
>JARRQT010000298.1:0-3921 GCA_037381445.1 Calditrichia bacterium | reverse complement strand
ATTTGTGTCATTGTGCGAAAGGCTGAAATCCGCTACCGATTTGCCTGTGTGGATCAAATCTAATGCCGGCCTGCCGGAAGTGGCTGACGGCAAGATCTTTTATCGCATGCAGCCGGACCAGTTCACCCGCTATGCCGGACTCATAAAAGAGAAAGGCGCTTCGTTTATCGGGGGATGCTGCGGAACGACCCCCGAATTTGTGCGCGCCCTGGCGGCTTCCTTAAACCGGTAAAAAAGAATTTCGCTATGTTGGCCTTGAACTGCCCAAATTGCCTGCTATCCCAATGAACTGCCTGAAATAGGTGCCCGGGTTAATTGCGGGTGAAGAGATGATACACCGCGTAATAGTTCCAATTGAAGTGGGTCTAACGAACTTTGCTGCAGTTTCCATTCAGCATATCACCTGTGCGCGCATTCTCAAATCAGGACAATATTATCTAAAGTTCACTATTATTCTGTGAAGATTTCTCTCCTCCGAAAACAGAAAGCCTGCAATGACGGGCCGGAATTTATTCCCCAAATGGGATTTGTCAATTTAAATATTGTAAACAAATGGATAATTATCCATATTTGGGGAGAAATGAGCGGCCGGCTATGACACCATACAATCAGTTGAAATTATCCCTTATCCGGATAAAGAAAATCACCGGAAGAGAAGTGGATTCCCTGCAGGAGGCGCAGGAATTATGGCGCGAGTATTTCACTGTCAGTTTCAAGGTCCGCAAAAAGAAACTCCAGAAAAAGATGGAAAGGCTTAACCTGGAGATGAAACAGATTTACAGCATCATCGAAAAGGAAAAACAGTTATCCGTGAAAGAAAGACGGCGCATGGATGATTATCTTTTGAAATTCATAAATGGAAATAGAAAGTAATCCTCTCGCAATGAACAAAACGTGCCGGCTGTTGATCATATCTTCCGGGCGCATTTAAAACCGGAGAGTGACCCACAGGCTGACTTCATTCGCATCCCATATGGTTTTTGAAAGTCCGCGCATCATCCCACATCTGCATATTGTTGAATAAACAATAAACAGTTTGCTTGTTTTGTAGATCCGAATTGATTTTTGTCGCCAGGAATTGGAAATCGGCCTGCTGGTATTGATAGTGATACATTCTCTTCCCGGGCGGCGCTCCGTGCAGGCGGTAATACCGGATCCCATTCCATAGCGGCGCTTCCCTGAAGGGATCGACGCAATGGATCAAACCAAAATTCCGGCAGATATCCCGTATGGTCGTTTTTTTCCAGGGGGCCCGAAATTCTATGGCCACTTTAAAAGCTTTGTGCGGAACATTTCGGAAAAAATCCGACAGGTTCCTGATATTTTCCTCTGTTTCCGTAAAGCCGGGCGGGCACTGTAATACGATGACGGCGGCCTGCAGGATTGCAGCGATCTGAAGGGTGTCCCGCCAGGCGGCATGCACTTCATCCGTGGGCTGAAAATGCCCCAGGTATTTCTGCCTTTCCGCGGGAAGATCCAGACGAGCTTTCCGGTAGGTTGGCGAACCGGCCGGATGGGTGACGCCCTGCCAGGCTTTAAGGGTGAACTCGAAATTTTGGGGTGCACTGGTCCGCCATCTTTCCGCCGTGCTCGGTCGAGGCAATTGGTAAAAGGTTCTCTGGATTTCCACCAATTGAAATTCAGCATAATATTTCCGCTGTGATGTTGGAAAACCGCAGTAGCCGATTTTAAGTGCGGACGTCATCATTCGTGCCTGTTTTTGATCTCATCACTCTTTGGAAAAATAAAAAATTGCTGCAAAAATAGCACCTTCTTTGCGGATTCTCTGCCGTTTATGATCGCAGATTTGAGTTCTTTTTTATTTCTGCTTGCTTTTCAAGGGCTGCCAAAATACTTTTTAATGCAACATCAAATTATTCTAATAATATCGTTGATGGCCGTTTTGATATAGAAAGAAATAAAAGGGAATTTATCAGGCATGCGCCTGGCCTGACTTGAAAACGTCTGATTACATTGATAATTCAAATCCGCACAAGGCGGCAAGTATCCAGCAGCCGGGGAGGCGATTATACAGGTCTGTTTTGCCGTCCTTGATTATCACTTTGCCATAATTATGAGAAAAAGAACGGCTAAGAACGTGATCCCCCCAGTTGTTTGGAATTTTATGGCATCAACAGGTCTTTCGGCGCATATCCGAGTCAGTGTGCGAAAAGTCTGATTTTTGCCTTTCAATGAGATGCGATTGTTCTGTTGGGTTAAGATTGGGGCGGGAGGGATGGAACAACACAGACTAAAAATCCGGAGGTTTTCATGAAAGAAGCAGCCCGGGATTATGCATCTCAGGCCGGTCAATTACGGCCGGGTTTTATTGTTCTTATTTTTTGTTTTCTTGTGCTGGCATTTACGAATGAGGCGGCCGCACAGCAATATACCTTTCCGCAAATAAAAGAAATCTTCCTGCGCGAACGGCCGCAGACCGGAGATCCGGCCCTGCGTGAAGCATGCTTCGGGAGCATTGACGATTTGATTATTGACAATTATCCGCCGCTCCATCCCGGCGCCAGGGAATTATATACCTTTATGATCCGAAAGGTCCTGCGGGAGATCAAAACAGAGGTCGTGAGCGAGGGGGCCACCATCTGGCAGATTTACAATCACGGATTCGTGGTTAAAACGCCTTCCGTGACCTTTGGTATTGATCTGGTTGACTATTTTTATCTGACCGAGACGCTGGAGTTTCCGGACCTGATGGATGTCTATTTTATTTCACATGACCACGAGGACCATTACAATGGGGCTTTCATCGAAATGATGAAGGAACTCGGTAAACCGGTTGTGGGACCGGCGGAATTTTCACGGGCAACCATTAAGATGGCGCCCGGTGAAACCCGCGTTATTTCCGGTTTGACCGTCACCGCACATGACGGGCTGCACAGCGTCCCGGTCCGGCAGTTTGAGATTGTGACCCCGGAAGGCCTGAAATTCCTGCACACCGGCGACAATCAGACTTCCGAGACATTGCCCCAGGTGGAGAATATTGACGTGATGATGCTGAATGCCTGGATTAATGAATCCGGCACCGCGTCATGGATTGAGGGCGTTCGCAATGCGGTAAACAAAATGAAGCCGGTGGTTACCCTGCCCGGTCATATTCTGGAACTGGGCCATCTCCCTGCCGGCGGCGCAGCGCTCCCCTATATGGATGTCATTACCGCGGATGACGGGACCCTGCCATCCGAATATTATGTTCTGGGTTGGGGCGAGCGGTATCACTATCCGGATGCCTCCAACGATTCCATTCCGCCCAATCCGGTCAGAAATCCCCGCTACGCCATCGATGCCGGGACCATCACTTTTTCCTGGGACCCGCCGGAGCAGGCCTCCGACGGGGACACGGCTTCATTCTACCGGGTCATTCTCAACGACTCAAAAGATTTCATCACACCGGATCGTGAATTCCAATACACGGACATGACATCCGATCTCTCCGGCATAAAGCTGTATTCCTATGATGACTGCGGAAATCAGAGCCTGAGCAGCACCGAAATGCCTGACCTGGATAAAATTGTCAAAATTACTTTTCAGGTGAAGGTCCCTGATTTCACACCCCTGTCTGATCCGGTATATATGGCTGGAAATTTAAATGACTGGGATCCGGGAACCGGTGAAGCCGGGGTGGCGGGATCCGAGCGTGATCTGCTTCTGACCGCCATGGGCGGAAATCTGTGGCAGATAGTTTTGCCTTTCACCAGCGGAGATTTGATCCAGTATAAATATACGCGCGGCAGTTGGGAAAATGTGGAGAAAGGACCGCTGGGCGAGGAACTCCCCAACCGGACCGTTCAGGTGCCGGGCACAGGTTTTATCCAGACGGATACGGTGGTCAACTGGAGAGATATATCGACCGGAATAGAAGGAGAAAATACTGCAATGCACGGCTACGAATTGCTGCAGAACTAT
>JARRQT010000297.1:0-7666 GCA_037381445.1 Calditrichia bacterium | reverse complement strand
CCTTTCTGGCCGGACAAAAGCCATCCGACGTTGTATGATGTTGCGCGTCCCAACAACGAAGGCTCTCTTTATAAAGATATGTATGAATTCACTGGTAATGAAAAATACAAAAAGGTATTTATCGAGCTGTGTGAAAGTCTGGTGGAAAAGCAGGGTCCGGAAGGTCTGTGGATGGATTTTATGCCCAACCACAAGGCCGACGGCTCCTTTCATCCTCGTTTCAATCTGTGGTATGCTGAATCACTGCTGGAAGGATATGACCTTACCGGTGACAAGCGTTACCTGGAAGCCGCCAAAAAGACGGCGGAGATGTATGCCCGCGTCCAGCACAGCGACGGCACCATTTACTATGAGAATCATCTCGATGGCACTGCCAACCGGAATTCGGTCTGTGGGTCAGCGGTTGCCTTTGCCGGTATGATGTGGATTCGCCTGGTGGGATATGGCGTGGGAGACGAGTTTAAGGACAATATTGAAATGGCGGCTCACTGGCTGGTGAAGAACCAGTTCGCGGCTGACCACCCCGACCCCAATCTGGCGGGTGCCTATATGAACACCCGCACCCGGCACAAAAAAGGCAAGGTGTGGCTGGTCAACCGGGACGTGGGCACATCCTTTGGCATGCGATTCATGGCGGCATACTACCGCTATGAGGGATATTAAAAAGATTCCGGGTTCAAAGGTTCCAAGGTTCACGATTAAGGGGTTTGATGCAAACGGTTTATTGGACTTGGTCAGCAGGCGGTATAACTCCAATTTCCTTATGTCCTTACGTCCCTATTCCTTATGTCCTTAGACCCATAATCCCTATTACACATAGGAAACTCATGAATATTAAAACACGCTTGCTTACATTGATTGTGGTTTTACTGCTCCTTAGTGCCGCCTGCTGGTCAATGACGCTGTTTGTCTCCCCGGATGGTGATGACGCCAACAGCGGTCATACCATCGATGCGCCGTTGAAGACCATCCATGAAGCACTCAAACGCGTCGGGTCAGGGGATGAGATCAGGCTGCTGCCTGGGACATATCCGGCGAGAACGCTGCTCTATAAAATTCATGGGCAGCCGGAAAAACCGCTGGTTATTGTAAGCCATTCGCCGGATCCCTCGCAGTTTGCGGTCATAGACGGCGGAATCCAGCCCTCCGGAACTTCACAGAACGTGCATGCTTTCGATATCCGGTCCTCCTCCTGGATCGTATTCCAGAACCTGGTCATCCGCAATTGCTGGACAGACGTTACGGAAATCAAGGATTCCCAATATCTCACCTTCCGGGGCTGCCGCTTTACCGGCGGACGGCGGGTCATTGTGCCCAATGGCAGCACCTCTCACCATATTTTAGTGGAAAACTGTTTCTGGGAGCAGGACCCCCGGGTGTGGACCACCTTTGACTGGCTGCAGATGCACCATCTTTCCATGGGATACTACAACGGCGCGCTCGTGCACCCCTGGACAAGCGGGGGCAGTATTGTGATGCGGGGAAATACTATCATTAATGTCTATAATGCCTACCGTCACCGCAGTGCTGCCTGGAACCAGGATGGCAACAGCGAAATCTATGATAACACGATCTCCAATGTGGCAGATAACGATTTCGAACCGGAAAGTTGGGCCTGGAACCTGCACTATTACCACAACCGGCTTCACAATGTGCACAAACTCTATTCCATCGACGAGGTTCAGGGCGGTCCCATCTATATCTATGGCAATACCTTCACCCAGGATACCGATTCAATTGCGGTGAACCGCATTTCCGGAATGTGGAAATTCAAAAAGGGCCCCCTGCAGGAACCTTGTTATGCCTTCAATAACAGCTACTATACGGAAGCGAAAGCCTTTAAGAAAGATGAAGCCACTAACCGGCAGCTCAAACATTTTAATAATGCCTATTTCTTCTTTGCTGACTCCGGCGGCTTTGCACTGCCGGACTGGGATGACAGTTTCAGGTTTGATTATGATGCCTCCAATATGCCCTGGCCGCCGAATATCACCATCCATGGACAGGAGCGGCACGGCATCATTACGGATATCATGTTTAAGAATGGCCCCGGCAGAGATTTGCGCCTGCGGGCGGATAGTCCCTGCATCGATGCGGGGACGGTGATGACCTTTCCCGAACTCGGCTGGACACAGGAGTTTGAGGGAAGCGCGCCCGATATTGGTGCCTGGGAGGAAGATCATCTGGTGGAGGGGCCTCCGTTCCGCTTTCGGGAACCGCCCGGCGGAGTTTCTTATAAAGAAAAACCCCGCATCGTCCGCCACCGGGTCACCGGAAAAACGCTGACCCTGTTTTTCTCTGCTCCCCTGAATCCGGCAACCATCAGTGCTGCTATCGTTCATGTATGGCAGGATTCATCCGAGGCAGATGTCTCTGCGGTGACCGTCGCCCCTGAGCATTACCGCGTGGAAATCCAGGCGGCTAAACCCCTGCTGGCTGAAAAACTGCACATCTCCTTTGAGCCGATGCCGGTGGGGGAGAATGGCGAGACTGCTACCATGTGGGCGTCTACCATTGGCTACCGGGCACACTCTTTTGAAACAGGTAATAAAATCAATGTCGACAAAATTAAATAAAATGCAATATCGGATATATACTTTTTGTGAAAAGGATTAAATGGATGAAGGATTTTGCTGTCCAAAGAGAATTTAAAGTGGATAAATTGAGTGTTAAAATATATGAGAGCCGCGCAGAAATGGGAGCCGCTGCGGCTTCCGCTGCCGCCGGAGAATTGCGGCGCCTGCTGGAAAAACAGCCGGACGTGCGCATGATCTTTGCCGCGGCCCCTTCGCAGAATGAATTTCTGGAAGCGCTGGTAAAGAGTCCGGGGATAGCGTGGGAAAGGATTACAGCCTTTCATATGGATGAATACCTGGGGCTGCCGGCCGGCGCTCCCCAGAGCTTTGGAGAATATCTGCGAACCCGTATTTTTGGGAAGGTCCCCTTTAAAGAGGTATTTTATCTTCAGCCCGACACGCCGGATATAAAGAAGGAATGTGACCGCTATGCCGGACTGCTGGAGGAGGCGCCCATCGATATGGTATGCATGGGAATTGGGGAGAATGGCCATGTGGCATTCAACGATCCCCCGGTGGCGGATTTTGAGGATCCCCTTCTGGTGAAAGTGGTGGAACTGGATATGGCCTGTCGGCAGCAGCAGGTCCACGATGGTTGCTTTTCCAGGCTTGAAGACGTTCCCCGGCAGGCGATCACACTGACCGTCCCGGCGCTGATGTCCGGCGGACAATTGCACGTTATGGTGCCCGGACCTACCAAGACAAAAGCGGTAACCGCCGCCCTGACCGGGCCGATCGATACCTACTGTCCGGCCTCCATTCTGCGTACCCATCCAAATTCGGTGCTTTATCTGGATAAGGAGTCAGGGCGGGGGATTTAAAAAGGAGAAACGGAGAGGTCTGGCGGGAAAAGAGAGAGGCGGTTTCTTTTAGCTGTCCCAAATCAATCACAGCATCCAAAGATAAAAATATCTCTTGACAAAATCATCTATATTGGATATACTTGGTATACCTAATATGGCGATGAGTTTAATAATATTGATTCTATGTAAGTGACGTGGCGGAGCTGTATTCAGCAGTAATATATTTTTAAGATGCCTAAACACCGGATTGGCTGCTTCCTGATTTTCTGTCATTTCCCTTATCATCTAATGAATTATGCCTTGCCGGACCTTGATGAGCCTCAGTATTAAAAATAAAAAATATTAATTACAAATTGCCGCCGGCACGTTGAAAACCGGCGATCAATTGGCATCGCAGAATGAGCTGGCCGATGAATATGATGTGAGTCTCATCACCATAAAAAAGGCGTTGGCGGATCTGGCGAAAGAAGGTGTGGTTTACAGCCGGGTTGGAAAAGGCACATATGTGGCCAATCAGGAAACCCATGTGGATTTTGCCAAATCAAAGACAATCGGCTTTGTTTTGAGAGATCTTGAAAGCCCCTTCTTTTCCAGAATACTCAGCAGCGTTGAGAAAACATTGGCCGAAAAAGAATATAATCTTCTATTATCCAGCACGGCGGGCAAAACCGACAAAGAAGAAAGCATAATCAAGCATTTTCTGCGGATTGGGGTGAGCGGCCTGATTATCGCCTCAATGTCCAGAGAAAACTATGCTTCTCCGGTGATTCGAAAGTTGCAGGAGGAAAATTATCCCTACGTTTTTGTTTCTTACATTGCGGATGAAGATATCTCTTACGTTGGCACTGATCATGAAGAAGGGGCTTTCATTGCTGTCCGGCATCTCTTGAAACTGGGATATTCAAGAATCGGCTATATTAACGGTGAATCGGGAAGTTTGTTGGGCGAATTGAGAAAAAAGGGCCTGCTTCGGGCACTGAACATGAGCGACATTCCCTTTAATCCAGATTTTGAATATCGGCTTAAGCTGCGCGGAGAATGGCATGACTTTCAATCCGGTTACGAAATAGGTGCTGAATTTGTAAATTCCACCGACCGGCCTGAAGCCATTTTCGCTTACAATGACCTGTCGGCGCTGGGTTTCCAGAAAGCTATCCTTGAGAATGGTCTTTCCATTCCTGATGATGTCGCGCTCGTCGGCTTCGATAACATCAAAAGAGGCGCTCTCGCAGCCGTTCCTTTGACCACCATAAATCAGCCGGCTGAAGAAATAGGCGAATTGGCTGTGGAAATGGTGGTCAGGAAGATCAGGAATGAACTGGTGAACTCCCGGCAAATTTTAAAGCCCGAATTGATTGTCCGCGATTCCTGCGGCGCCGGGATAAAATCTTCAAGCATCATGTGAAACATACATAAATTCTTATCACCCATTGTCTCATCAAGAAAACTTACCCGGTAACATACCAGCAAATAAATACATTTCAAAAAAATTCCCATTTCTTTTTAGGATCCTGCCCCGCTGCTTGGCAGTTTCCTGAAATCTTTTTACGCAAGTTTTGTTAATATTCGTAAAATTGATTTATATGAAAAGGAGGTATAATTATGGATGTCAGACACCCTGCAGATCCGGTCAGATTCAGAACCATGAGCAGCGGGCAGTTAAAGGAAACCTTTTTAATAGATGATTTATTTCGGGCTGGTGAAGTCAGCCTGGTTTATTCCCATATCGACCGTGCGATTGTCGGGTCGGTGGTGCCTCTGGACCAGCCGCTGCGCCTGCAGGCCAGCAGAAAAGAGATGGCAGCGGATTATTTTGCCCAGCGGCGGGAAATCGGCATTATTAATATTGGCGCGGCGGGCAAAGTTGTGGTAGATGGAACCGAATATGACATGAATAAGCAGGACGGGCTGTACATCGGACGGGGCAGCAGGGAGATCAGCTTCAGCAGTTCAGATCCCTCCGATCCGGCGAAGTTCTATTTTGTCAGTTACCCTGCCCACAAAGAGTTCCCCACAACCCACGCAAAGATTGCGGACGCGCTTCCTGCTAAACTGGGCAGCCTGAAGGACTCCAACCAGCGAACCATCTTCAAATATATTCACCCCAACGGGATAAAAAGCTCCCAATTGGTGATGGGATTGACACAATTGGAGGAAGGCAGTGTGTGGAATACCATGCCGGCGCATACGCATGAGCGACGGTCGGAAATTTACATGTATTTCGATCTGGAAGATGATTCGGTTGTCTTCCATTTTATGGGGGAACCGGAAGAGACAAAACATATTGTCATCCGCAACGGGCAGGCAGTGATCTCGCCAAGCTGGTCCATTCATTCCGGCGCCGGCAGCCGCAACTATGCGTTTATCTGGAGCATGGGCGGCGAAAATCAGGATTTCGATGATATGGACTGGGTATCGATGGAGAAACTGGGATAGAAAATGTCCCGGAGATTTCGCCGGCACTGCGATTGTCAGTATTGGTTGAAATTATCCTGTTCCGGAACTATCCGGTTACAGGGTGAAATTGCCGTGTGTCAAAACTGAAGATTTTTTGATATTCAATCTGCGCCCAATGTCTGTGCTCGGAAATATTTCATAAAATTATCGGAGAGAAATCATGAAAAAAGTAATCTGGTTGTTAGGCATTTTATTGGTGATGAGCTGCCAGAAATCCGAAAAGATACCTGCGGACCTGGCCAGGCTGTATCCGCTTTCCATCAATATCAAGGTGGAAAATCCAATGGATGTGCAGCGCAAAGACGTATTGGCGGAACTGGCAATCCCTGATTTACGGGCCAAACACAGTGATTTCAATCCGAACGCTTTTGTGGCATTTTCCGATGGAACGGAATTGCCTGTGCAGGCCATCGATTTAAATGGAGATGATGAGCCTGACGAGATTGGCATTTTGATGGATATGGCCCCCTCGGAGACAAAAAGCGTGGATGTTCGGTATGCCAAGACCGGAGATCTGATGCGCGAGTACACCAAACGCACCCAGGCGGAATTGTCGGTCAAAGTGGGAGGGAAGTGGAAGGGTCGAAAATATATCGGCGGCCATTTTGAAAACGTGAAATTTCTGCGTGTTCCTCCCGAACATACCGATCACAGTTTCTATATCCGGTATGAAGGTCCCGGCTGGGAATCGGATAAAGTCGGCTACCGTTTCTATCTCGACTGGCGGAACGCCATTGATATTTTTGGCAAGAAGACGCATGAAATGGTTTTACAGAATGTGGGTCAGGATGGATTCGATTCCTATCACGAAATGTCGGATTGGGGGGCGGATATCTTTAAGGTTGGTAATTCGCTGGGTGTGGGTTCCATTGCAATGTGGGAGAATGGAAAACTGACCATGGTGGCCGAAACCGATAGTCTGACAAGTCAGATAGTGGATAATGGACCCGTTTATTCCCGGATCCGGACCAATTATTTCGGGTGGAAGACAGATAAGGGCAAGTATGATCTTACCTCCGATCTGTCTATTTCGGCAGGGAAAAGGCTGACCTGCAATACCCTGACGGTAAGTGGCAATCCGGATAATCTGGCAACCGGACTGGTCAAACATGAAAACACGCAATATCTGCAGTCCAATTCCGATAACGGCAGTAACTGGCAATATATTGCATTATGGGGCAAACAATCATTGATGGAGGACAGCCTGGGTATTGCTGTGTTGTATAAAAAGGAAAATTTAATTGGTTTGCAGGAAGATAATACTAATTATATCGTTGTTTTGAAACCGGCTGACGGCAAACTGGTGTACGGCCTGCTGGCCGCCTGGGAAAAAGAGCCCGAAGGGATCCGGACGATGGGCGCTTTCCGGGAATATCTGGATGGGCTGGTCAAAAAACTCGATCACCCGGTCAAGGTCAGCATACTGTAAAATAGTCAGGAAAGCAAAAGAGGAAGAGGTAAAGACATGAGCAGGCTGGAAATACTTGAAAAAATCAGGTCCTGCGGCATTATTGCTGTCATCCGGATGGGAGACACGCAGAAACTGGAGAAAGTGATCTCGGCGATTTCCCGCGGCGGCGTCAAGGGACTGGAAATAACCATGACCACGCCCAATGCACTGGATGTCATCCATCGGATATCCGCCGAATTGCCGGATGACTTCCTGATTGGTGTCGGTTCTGTGCTGGATGCGCAAACCGCTGTGGCGGCAATCCATGCCGGCGCCCAATTTGTGGTCAGCCCGGTATTCAAAGAGGAAATTATCGAAGCGGCGCATCGATATGACCGGGTGGTCATTCCCGGTGCTTTCACGCCAACCGAAATATTGAG
>JARRQT010000296.1:0-5672 GCA_037381445.1 Calditrichia bacterium | reverse complement strand
GGCCGGTTCCGCTTCCCAATGCCGAAGGGATTTATCCGGATTTTTTCATCGAAGTTCACCAGGCTTCCGCGGGGGGAAATCTAGGGTGTATTCTTCGCCAGCCCGGATTCATCACCGGCATTTTCACTATATGGAATATGCCGCCGCAGACGACAGCGCGAAAAGAGCGTTCGCAAAGTTTGCGGAAATCCCGGATACGACCCCACTCCGGCACCTGGCACTGCCGGTGGTGAAAAACCAGGTGTGGGCGGTTAAAACGCAAAAAAATAAGTATGCCAAGATTTTATTATCGCGAACCCTGGCAAAAATTGGCAGCAGCAATTTGGCCGGTCCAACACCCTGCACAGAAGCAACGTTTAAATGGGTATATCAGCCAGATGGCAGCAGGCAGTTTTGCAGAATTAATTATTTTCAAAAGACCCCGGAGATTGAAAGGCAGAGTCATTTGCCAACCGCGAAGGTGAAGCCCGCCAAGTTCCGGGGATGGGAAATATTGGAAAACCTCACCGAAAGGTGGAGACTTCGCAAGCGGTCATACGAAATATTTTTTGCCGTCCTTGTCATCAAGCCATCTATCTTTTATCTTGATGTCTGATATTGACCACCCCTGAAACTCTCTGCCTGCTTCGGGGACGACAGAACTGTTAGCGAAACACACAAAGGAAATTATGAAAACGACAAAATGGTACCCGGTTTTAGTCTTCTGTGTTTTAACGTTCTTTCTTCTGCCTGCAATCAATTTACTGTTCGCCGACCATTACCCTGACCAGTTTTTTGTTTTGCAGGGCGACAGCCTTTACGCCATGATTGAAAGCAGTTTCGGCATCAGACTCAGCGATGACGGCCGCCGCCTGGTCCTCGACGATAACGCGACTTCGGGGTATGCCATCCTGACGGCGGAGTACTCGCAGTTTCCGTTCAACCGCGGACTGCCCTCCTGGAACGGTTCGGTGGCCGATGAGAACAGCGGCTTTATGATCCAGATGCGGTTTCCCTACGGCAACGGCTGGTCACCATGGCTGACCGCCGGTTTCTGGAAAGCGTATATCTGGGACTCACACGGTTCCACCAGCTATGGCGACGGGGAAATCGATTACGATTACGTCAAATTATCCTCCTACCAGCAGGGTTGGCAATTTAAAATTATGATGCAGCGGAATTCAACGGCGCAGTCTTCCCCGACGCTCAGCAAATTAAGCTTTTTTATCAGCGACTCCAGGACCACAGCCGAGGCCGATTATACCGCCATCCTCAACGACAATCCTGCTGCAATCATGATCCCCACGGATTTTTTCTATCAATACGCAATCGATGACCAGATTGGCGGCAGCATCTGCTCCCCCACCACGGTTTCGATGATCCTGCGAAGCTATGAGATTCCGGTAGACCCGCTGCAATTTGCCAGGGATACCCGCGACCCGTATTACGGCATTTTCGGCATCTGGCCGAGGGTGGTGCAAAATGCCAGTGAATACGGCCTCGACGGAGCGGTGACACGATACCGAAGCTGGAGCGAAGCGCGGGAAGTGCTGGCAAAAGGCGGCCGCATTGGCATGTCGGTCAGTTATCCTTTATACAGCGGCCACCTGATGATGCTGGCCGGTTTTGCGGACGACGGCACGCCGCTGGTGCACGACCCCGCCAGACAAGACGGTTACGCCCACCGTTTTAATAAGAGCGATCTGTCGCACTCCTGGTTTGATAAGGGCGGGATCGGCTACACTTTTTATTTGACCCAATCCTTTTAATCCCTCCACAACAATAAATTTTGATGTGCCGGAGGAAAAGAATATTGCACTGGAAGTATATGATCTCACCGGACGCAGGATCCGCCGCCTCGCAAAGGGCTCTTACCAGGCAGGCAACCATCAGGTAGTATGGGATGGAACCAATGACCGGGGAAATCCGGTGGCTTCGGGAATATATATTTATCGCCTGGTGGCAGGTGATTATGTCCAAAGTCGAAAGATGATGTTGATGAAATAGTTTTGTATGATACTTTGTTGTCAGAAGTAAGCCCGGCCAATACAGCCGGGCTTATTTTGTTCGTGATTTTTTGCCAAATTCGTTGCTGAGCTTCTTGGGGCTGGCCTAGGTGGTACAAATCTATCAATTATCATTTGCTTCCTGCAAATCCTGCCGCCCCATCACCCTCAGCGGCAACCCGACTTCATTTAAAATCCGTCGATTGAGCTCATCGCGATCCGTTTGCTGACCGCCGTTATACTCCACCGCAAACTCCGGATATCCTTCGAAATCGCATACCACGAAATCCGCCCTGCAGGTGAGGAAATAGCGTTCATGCCATGGCTCGCTAAAGAGATGTTCCACAGCTCCTTTCTCGATGAAGGGGCAGAGCGGGATTTCGGGGAAGACGAACATATACTTCTGCTTTAAAATCCGGTAGGCATCCGGTGCCTTGGGCGATCCGAATACCGGTCCCACCCGCCGTTTGACACCGATCGATATCAGCGCCCTTTCTAATTCGGGCAGCATGGGAAAGTCCCGGTCTTCTACGCGGATGAGAAAAAGATCGTGCAGCTTTTGCATGATTTTGACCGCATCGTCCTTGGAGAGTCCCATGGCGAGCTGTGCCTTCTTCATATGCCCGGTGATGGCCAACTGCACCAGGCAGTTGAACTCGATGAGCGAGAGCGTTTCATAGACATCCCGCTCCCAGGCCAGCTGCATTTGATGGGTGTCCTCCTCTTCAGCGACGACTAACTATGGTTCCAAATACCACCTGGGATGTTCATTATTGTAGGCCTGTAACGCAGCCCATTTATCGCGCGACGAGGTGGCCCTGCTGACGTTATCCAAATACACGCCGTCAAATCCCATGTCAACAATCCTGTCGATGGAGGATCTGCCATCGGCAAACTGGGAATGATTAAATCCGGGATTCTTATACTTGCTGCCGCCTCTTACAATAATGTCCCTCCACTCAGGATGCCACCAAATCGGGGTGGATTCACTGGCGTATTGACCCCGATAAGCCGACCATAGCATCCAGTTTGGGACACCAGCATCGCTGAATCTTTCGCGGGCGGGTATAAATGTGCCATTCTCAACAGTGCCTCGGCGGAAAGATCTTGGGTCAGGATTAACCATGACCGGATCGACATACCAGCGGTACAATTCCGTCGTGCCGATACTCAAATACGCAATAACCTGCCGTCTGCCGCCCTGGGGTTTCTTTTTGAGGGCTTCAACCTCTTCCCTGGTAAGAGCGCTCATGTCGAAATGTGCGTCAATATAAAAAGCATCCCACTTTGAGGCCGCCAGTTGCTCAATATACGCCTTCCTGCCTTCATTTTGCTTATAGCCTTTCGCCACCCAAAAGAAGTCCCATTCGGTCCCGTGGTCTGCGATGGCCTGGGCAACCACCTCCGCAGCACCGGTAGGTTGAAATCGTCCGCCTTTAAAAGGAACCAAATAACCGGCAGTGTTGGTTATATCGAGCCGACGGGCGGGATGCGCTTCCCAGTCCGGCCAATTCGTGTATTTACCGGTGCTGATCATATACAGATAGTTTTTCGCATCCATCATCTTATAGACATTGTTGCTGTTTAAGGTGTTCGCTACACCGGCAGGTATCGGATCATTGATGATATTGTAGCTGTTGGAGCAGGGCGAATAGATCGGTATATAACCGGGATTCCCGATCCCCGGTGACTGATACACTTCTGCACCCATCCGCGGGTGCCAGAGAATATTATTCTCAGCAGCAATTTTCTGGTTCTCCGTAACAAGTTGTACGGTGGGTCCATTGGTGCACGCCGTGCCCTTTATGCCAACCCTGGACAGGTTTGCCAGCCTGTTTACCGTAGTAGGGCTGAAATTTTCAATCCCCCAGCCATTGAGCAGGTTAAGGAGATTCCAATCATATGAATTATCCGTATTTCCGTCTATATGGGCATACTCCAAAGTGTCTTGCGGAATAACCTGGAAGTTCGGGTTGCGGGTCATCGCCTTGATGGCAATCTCCATGATTAATGCCTGCATCTTGCGGGCGCGCCCGACATCGCTGACATCATCAGGATCACCATAATACTCCTCAACTTTCGCATTCAGCTCTGCTATGGTGTGGCCCCCTTTGGGTGTCCAGAGGGAATTTTGCTGGAGCTCACCGGCAAATAACAGACTTTTGGGAATCCAGGACACCAGCGACGGAGCAGCTCCCACAGCGGCGGCGGCGAGCATGCCGGTTTTTAAAAATTCTTTTCTGTTCATAACGCTTCCTTTGTTTTGTTTAATCCGTGTTCATTTACTTTCGCCCGATAAAAGAGAATGCAGTTTATAACAGTCCGGCTCTCTTGCCACGGGGAGCACACGCAGTAATAAACTAAAGAATTTTGGACTGGGGCCCGCCGTCAAGTGCAGCCTTGGTTATGGCTTAGTTTTTATAATTATGAAATCCATACTCCATTTATAAAAATTTTAAAGAAATCAGGCTGTTTGATAATTACAAATTCTTCACCCCCTGTACCAAATTGAAAATTTATTTTATAAATATTATTGTAATCATCACATTTAAATAAAGGCGATATAGAAATCCCAAAAAATGATACAGGGAATTTTCGTTTATAACTATCGAATTCCTTTGAGGTCATAATAATATAACGGTTTTTCTTTGGATTAATAGTCTGAATCTTGTGATTATCTGTGACAATTAGATATGTATTTTTCAGAGTGGAATCACGTTCACTTTCATTATAGTTATGATCCGAAAAGAAAAATTTTGTAGTATCAATATGAGAAATATTTCTTTCTAAAATCGTTTCATAAATAAATGTATCGTCAGATCCAATACTCTTATATCTTGGATTACTATCCTTAGAATCAATAATTCCATCATTGTCAGAATCTGGGTCCAATGGATTCAAAAGCATTTTTGCTTCTTCAATATCGGTTAGTCCATCATCATCTGAATCGGTGATTATTTTATTGATATTTAAAGTCAGAATAACATGCTCAATTAATTCATATTCAGGGCCTGGACCGGGATGAGCAAATGGTCCCATTCTACGAACGATTGCAGCATGACATTGTATCAGGGAGTCATTTTTCCAAATATTCAAATTTGATTTTTTCCTTATAAAGTAGAAATGGTTTTCTGTCAATCCAGTATAGTATTCTTTCCAGGTGTTTCCTTGATCTGAAGATAATGCAAACCAATAACCTGTCTCACCCCAGGCAAAATCATCGTATTTGCTACTCTCAAATAAAATGATGCATTTGTTCTCAAGCTTTCCTTCTTTAATGATTCTGCTCTTCAGAATTGGACCAGATTTCATATGTTCCAGTTCATATAATTCTTTCAACTTTCGAAAATGATTGGTTGATAAAAACTCCCTTTTATATGCCAGATATCTTTTGGTCATCTTCTGGCGGTAATCTAGAATACTATCCGGCTCTTGAATACTATCTGCCTCTACCATTCCATCTAAATAATTCTCAAAAACCGAATCCTGATATATTTTTAAATTTGCCTGATCTAATAAGATTTCTTTGTCTAACCAGGGATAGTCAAAAATTTGATCCATTTTGAAATTATTATAAACTTTGAAATCTAAGGAGATGATCTTCTTTTCGATTTTGGTTGTCTCGTAAACACCATGCCAAAATAGTTTTTTAAGAAATGATAATGACTTTATTTTTTCCTTTTTAAT
>JARRQT010000295.1:0-3946 GCA_037381445.1 Calditrichia bacterium | reverse complement strand
AAAAAAACATCACCAATGCCTGGAAGGCCATTACTTTCAAGTATAAATCCATCAATTGACCAAGTTGCTTCCAAACCTTGGTCGGCAGACCAGGCCCATTCATTTATTGGGCCGTATATTCCATTAATATTAGCTTTGCGCCTTGTGCTTTTCCAGCCATTTGTGCTCAGATCGCTGACACTGATATTTTTCCCAAATCTTATTATAAATCTGTAAAGGTTTTGTTCGCTTTCTTCGCCATTCATAATCTTATAATTATAAATGTAACTATCGCTGTAATTATCAAAATCTACCCATCCTATAATTTTTGGATTAATTTTTGTGGCTGGAATAAAGTCCATAGTAATTAAAGTATCACCACTACCATCTTCCTTCTCGGATGTGTAATATATTTTATAATTCCCCGTATTTAAATCATATACGATAGTATCCTGTTGGGCAAAACATATGTTTATGAATATTATTAGAAATAACAATGCATTTTGGGGACTATTCATAATTTTCTCCCATGTTGTTAATCCTATTATGAAATTGGCTCTCTATATTTAGGCTCAAAATGAAATGTGCCAATGTTCAGTAGAGCCGTTATGATTGGCTGGATTTTCTAGAAGAACACCTGTGGCCCCGTTATTTTCGCAAATATCACGAAAATCCTCTGCCATTCCGCCCTCATAAATACCATTAGCATTTTCATCAATTAAAAGACGTTCTCCTGGATTATCAGTAGGATTTGGGTCGTACACACCATTACTGTTTGCATCTAGATATCGATCTCCTTGCATGGCCCAACTACGAACGTCCACGTTCCTTCCGGTCCTATGATTTACGTGGCTTCCCGCCCATTGGCCTAATACATCAAACTTACCCCCATAAGGCAGACTCATGTCATTAATTATAAGAATCTGTTGTTGCGGAAATTGAATATGAAAATTTTCGGCTATGTTTTGCATTGCATCAATTGTTTGGCGAATACCGTAGTGATTGTGATCATCTTCATATCCAGGCGGACCATGGTGTTCCACTCTACCGCCAATTTTTTGATAATAAACATCGTCTGGTAATAATTGCAAGCCTGGAATTGTTTCCATGATTTTTATTGAATCCTTTCGTAATAATCTATTATTCATGGACTCCAAAAAAATTATCATACTATCACCCCAAATTGATGATATATATTCAAACCTGGATACAGCATTCCTCACTGTTTCTTCTATAATATTGCTCCTAATGGAATCAATACTAAATATCGGACCAGATCTATATGAGTAAAAACAGCCATAATTTTGCCGTTTCAATCTCTCCGCACTATTTGCATTGTCTGCTTCATTAGGCCTTCTTGGCGTTGTATGATCATGCCCACCGGTGCTATCCATGTAATTCGTGCTCAGCTTGAATTTATGACCACCAAGAATATTACCACCTCTAGTTATTCTAACTCTAAATTCTTTTCTATTTTCAGTTGTTATTGCTCCAAGGTACGCACGAGAATTCGAATCGTAACGTTGTGCTGTAATTATTGGCTCCACTTCTAAGGGTGCCTGCATTTCAATCCTTAATGTTTGCTCAAGAACAATCGCTTCCCTTTCTCCCTTCTTGGTTATATCCTCCTGAAGAGTTACTTTTATTAAGCATTTGACAACAGAATCAGGATTTTCTTTGACAGCGGCAAATTTAATCAGGCCTCCGTTGGCATCTCCATACCTTATATCACTCAAAACCACCGGGGTTGTTCTTAATGTATCTCCGGCAGCATTTATAAATGTTCCAAAATCTTCATTTATTTCTATTTTAAATCTTAAAAGTTTGTCGCTCTGAAGCTGAACATTATTGCTATCAGCATCTTTTGCTTGAATAATTAGTTTCGCTGTCTCAGCAAATGCTAGGGTATCTTTTTCAGCAAGGGTATCCGGAATTATTTTTATTTCAAAATGATCCAGTGAATCCTCCTTTTGAGTAATCAAAACCTCCCCAATGCCGTAGGCGAAATCTTCCGGACTTACATCCTGATTAAGCTGAAGACCGGCGCTGGAAAAAGAAACTTGTTCGTCCGGGGTTATCAATTCTGCACTGGAGGAGCTTCTTCTGTCCTGCGGCGGCTGCCTGTTCTCTTTTGTATTCTGTGGCCACATCGTATTGTTTTTTTCAATGTTTCCCTTATGCTTCCTGGCAAGTCTTATGTCTGTGCCGGCACCCGGTCTCTGCGCTGAACCGGCAATAATCCCCCCGGAGGTGTTGACCATGATGGGCACAAACACCGAATCCACGTCGATGCTGTCCCTGGCGATAAACCTGAATCCCCCGGGTATGCCGTAAAAGAAATCCGCTGTGTCGCCGATCTCATGGGAGTAAATGGTGCCATAATCCCAGTTTTCCATGACCTGGACATCGAAGTTGACCGAATCCGGAAAGGCTTCCAGACTGCCATCGGCGTTGCGTCTGCGCAGGATGATATCCGCGGTGTCCCCCGGTGCCACCACTGACGGGGACAACTGCACCTGCATGGGCCAGGGAAAATCACCATAGTGGTCCGGTATCAGATAGAGGGAACAAATGACATCATCAAACAGAAGATCGGTCCAGTCCTCGAAATCCAGTCTCTTGAATATAATTGACAGGTCATAATTCAGGACGGCACTGCTATAGGTGTTGGGATAGAGCTGATACCCCGATACCAGGGTATGGTCCGAGCGGATATAAAATCTCAGTTTGTCGCCGGCACGTTTCGGGCCGAACTCGACGATATCGCCGAAATGCGATCTGACATTTTCCAGCAGCAGTTTGTTTTCCGGCGTATCCATGTATAAATCCACATTAACGGTGCTGTTGACATCGCTAATCATCATATATACTGTACCATCGGCAGGAATTTCAATTTCTTCCGAGGCAGTAAAAGGGTTCCCGAAGTAAGCGAGCATTTCGGGCGGCGGCAGGGCGGCCAGGGCATCATTCCTCAGGACTTCTATGCCCCAGCTCATCTTTGTATCAATAGTATCCGCGGGGCTGACGGGCGGCAGTTGGAAATCAAGGTATCCGCCGTAATCATCAGCGATCTCCGATGAACTATTCAGCGGATAGAGTGTTTCCCGTTGCGCATTCGGCAGCTTCAGACTGTCGGACACCCACAACCGGAGCTGCTGCCACTGCCGGAAAGGGCCGATCATGGCGGTATCATACTGCTCTTTGTACAGGGCGATCTCGCCCAGGCTCTCCTCTCCCAGCCGGGTATCGTGCCATTGAATCACCTGGCTGTAGGGCCAGAATAAGGTCAGCACCACGTTCCCGCCGTATCTCAGATAGACGGGATTGTTTGGATCTTCGGAAATGTCGGCGTTGGGCGCCGCCGGAGGGCCCGAATCAGGATAGATGCTGACCCGCTCCTTGATGACGACCTGCGCTGGAAGGGTGTTCGGAAGTCCCGTGACAAGAAGGATAAAGGTAATGAGCAGGAGCTGTTTCAGGCGGGGGAAAAACAAAGTAAATTCCGAAAGTAAAGCTTTACCGTACATACGTGCCTCCGTATTTTGATTGTAAAGCTTAAATCACTTAAGAAATAAAACTTTTCCTGATGCTAATATGAAATGATTAATGCCATTCTATATTTAGGGAAACCGTAAATTTTTGTCAAGAGTTTTTTTATTTTTTTCACAATACGGTAATTTACGGCTTGCAAATCCTAATCAAACGATTGCCAGAAAAGGACAAATTCCGGGGATGGGTGAGGCCCCTGAGAAATGAATTCCGTCAGGCGGGTTATTGTTTTTGCATTCACAGGGCGTCAGGCAGCCGACTTTCATTACAGGCGTGATTTTCCTGCAAATATCTCTTTGCTATTTCGTCCGGAATCTTTAATTTTAAACCAATGATCCGAAGGCAAGGGCGGTTTAGGATAAAATGAAAACCGGACACTACCCGCACTTTCCGGTCTGCATATGAAAATGCCTGCTGC
>JARRQT010000294.1:0-3947 GCA_037381445.1 Calditrichia bacterium | reverse complement strand
GATATGCCGATAAGTGTGCAGAATTTTTGGAAATGATTTTTTTGTATGTTGATAGGTGAAATTTTCTAACGGCTTTTTGCTGCGGCAGGCTGAATAGATAAAACATGCGTTATTGGAAAGGGGACCGAAATGCAGACCATATTGGGTTCGGGGGGTGCGATCGGCACGAATCTGGCCAGAGCACTGAAAAGTTATACCAGCGAAATCAGGCTTGTCAGCAGACATCCCAAAAAGGTGAATGAAAAAGATCAGCTCTTTGCCGCCGATCTGTCTGTCCCGGAAAATGTGGAAAAGGCGGTTGCGGGGAGCGAGGTCTGTTACCTGACGGTAGGGTTTGAGTACAGTTTAAAGGTCTGGCGGGAGAAGTGGCCGGCCCTGGTCCGCAATGTGGCGGATGCCTGCACCAAAAATAAATCGAAACTGGTTTTCTTCGACAATGTGTACGCCATCGGCGGCGATAATGTCAGGCACATGACAGAGGATTCGCCCCTCAGCCCCGGCAGCAGAAAGGGCGAGATCCGGGCGGAACTCAACCGCCATATTCTGGAGAATGCTGAAAAGGGCCGCCTGGAAGCCATCATCGCCCGGGCGCCGGACTTTTTCGGGCCTATCAAGCAGACCAGTGTGATGATGAATATGGTTTACGATAATTTTGCCAGGGGAAAGAAGGCGCAGTGGCTGTGCAATGCGGACGTCATTCACAGCATGGGGTATGCGCCGGAGCTGGCAAAGGCCACCGCCATACTGGGGAATACGCCGGATGCCTTTAACCAGGTCTGGAACCTGCCGGTGGACAGCAGGGCCCTGACCGGGCGGGAGTGGGTCCGGTTGTTTGCCGACGAGATGAATGTCGCTGCGGATTTAAAGGTGTTCCCGGCCTGGACCCTGCGTGCGATGGGACTTTTCGTTCCGGTTCTCAGGGAAACCTACGAAATGCTCTACCAGTATGACCGGGAATATTATTTTGATTCCGCAAAATTTGTAAAGAGATTTGACTATAAACCCATCACCAACCAGGAGGCAGTAAAGCAGACGGTGGAGAAATTGAAGGCGGTTTAGCACCCAAACGCCGGCCTGGCGGATTTGCAATTATTTGGATCATTTGCTCCAAAATTTTACTAAAAAATGGCCGGGAAATATCGATAAATAATTCACAAGCCATGTTTGAGGAGCGAGCAAGGCATTAGCTTGTCATTAGCCTGGGATTAGCCTTCCGGTAACTGTGGTACAAGCCGCCAAATTTTTGTGCTGCCTGCAAAAAGAAGAGCAGCGGCCGTATTCGCGAATACAGCTCTGAAACGGACTGCCACGCCTCTCATGACCCTGAAATGCTTGCGGATTGTGCCGCGTATTATAAATCAGCCCAATTCTACCAATCCATCAGGCCGGGACATCCGAAATCCGGTTCCCGCAGCATTTCATTCACTTCATCTTTATCAAAATATTCCGGGTCAAAATCACCGCCCAACCATTTCCTATAGCTCTCATATTCCTCATGGTCTGGTTGGTTTAAAATCCGCAGCATCTCGGCATAGCCCCATACGCCTCCGCAGTCCTCCGGCGGACAATTCATTTTGCCGGACAAACAGACGGGGTAATCAGCCTTATCATCGGGCGGCAGAATCTTTTGCAAAACAATATCATGCCGCCAACTGTCACCGAAATCATATTCATAAATAATTTTGTCTTTTTCCTTTTTTAACAATTCGGATATGGTGATTTTTTCGTAATCAATCCGGTTCGGCCGAGGCCAAAAATCATCCTCCTCCTCCATGTGTGGTGCGTAGAAGGTCCGGTCTTTAATAAATTGATGCAAATGAGAATTTGTCCATCCCATGGCGGTTTGGATAATTTTATGAAAATCGGATAGCAGCAGGTCCGATGGAATCAGCAGCCGCCTCCAAATCTGGGGTCTGAATCCTATTAGCGAAATTCTGACCTGATAAATTCTTTTTGCCATAATTTTGTCCTTTTAAGAATATAGTTATAATGCCGAAAGGCGGACGCCCGGCAATCGTCATGGCCGGCGATTTTTATTTAATTTTTCTGAAGGTCAATCCTGCAAAATCGATTATATCATATTTTTCATCTTCCATGAATTTTACAGTAAAAGCGAACCCTGTGCCCAATCCGGATGTAGTCGCATATTCATCGGAAATCACATTGAGCGGAAAAGCATACTCGCCGTCATATGCAATTAGTTTCAGCATCAGTATTCTGTTCCTTGCTAATGACAATTCCAGCCCTTTAAACTTCGTATCCCCAACCAGCAGCTGATAGCCGAAGTGTTCATATTCACCAAGCCTTTTATTAAAAAGTGGCGTGTTAAATTTATTCAGCTTATAACCTATTCGGGATTCCTTGTCTCCGACTTCATGAAAAAGAATATGAAAATCATCGGAATCCATAAAACAATATCTTTCATTATCTTTTTCAAATAATGTATCCTGCCCGACTTTCTCAAAAGGTATGAACTCATTTTCAGATAGCGCTTTTAACAGGTAATGCCTGTTATCCCTGACAATTACCAGGTTGCCGTCTTCCAAAGAAACCGTTAAAAAAGAAAATCCCTGAGAATAATCCCCTGCATGCGTCTCCAAAACCTCCTCAGGCAAGGCTATGGTTTCAGATTCCCTATGGACTTTTTTTATAACTCCCGGCGGAATTATGTCGGAATTACCCAATCCGAATTTTTTTATGAGATTTGAACAGAATTTGCTTTTCAGTGATTCGCCTTCTGCTGAATTGATTAAAATCAGGACGGCCGAATTTTTTTCGGGGATCAGGCATATCAGGGCATGTCCCCAGGCTGCATCTCCTGCATGAGTTACGGCGAAAACCGAGTCATTTTTAAACATGAACCATCCCAATCCCTTTTTATTGGATTCTATCAGGACATTATCAGATTGAAGGGTGAACATATCCCGAATTGTCGCTGTCTTAATAAAAGACGAATTCAACCCCTTATATGCATCCGATAAACCTCTGGCATATTTAATAAAGTCATTGAGACTGGTGTAAATGCCTCCTGATGCAATATCCCTGAACCCATATTCCGGGATCCTTTTCCCTCCGGAATATATCCGGGTTCGGTTTTCCAATGAATCCATTATGAAGCCTGAATGATTCATTCCAAGCGGAACGAAAATGTTTTTATGAATATATTCCGGATAATCCTGCCTGCTTACTTCTTTTATAAGATGCCCCAAAATGTTATAGCCTGAATTGGAATAAGACTCAACCATACCCGGAGGATACAATAAATAAGTCTCGTTGATAAATTCCAGCACATCGGTATATTTTCCGGAAGCCAAATCACTGTTTTTAAATATATCAGTCTGGATTCCTGAGGAGTGCGTAATTACGGATTTTACGGTTAGCTGTTCCAAATCCTCTCCTCTGGTCTTCGGATGGAACCGAGGCAGGTATCTATTCAGGGGTTGGTTTATATCCAGCAGGCCCTTATCCTGAAGCTGCATTATTGCCAGAGCTGTAAATGTTTTAGTTACGGAAGCTATGTTCACCACAGTATTTTCAGTCATGGGGACTTGATTCTCTATATCAGCGTAGCCAAAACCGCTTTTCCAGATTACGGAATCATGAACTATAATTGCAGCGCTCACTCCGATTATATTATCCGATTCCATTTTCTTATTTATCAAATTTTCATATTCTTTTATCATTTCCGAATAAGCAGCCTTGCTTTGTGCATTTGCATTACTTATCAGAAAGATCAGATACGGCAGTAAAAAAAGGTTAAGTGCTTTATAACTTTTCATAATTGGATTTTTGTGTCCATAATTTCAAAGTCGACTGATGCATTATAAATGCTGCATTTAATATAATGATATCTTTAAAATTAAACAATGATCGCCAAGGGATGGCCGCAGCAGCAGCTGACGATTGCGGGCGATCTGCTCTCAAGGTACGGGGAAGTTGCAGCGGGC
>JARRQT010000293.1:4010-5940 GCA_037381445.1 Calditrichia bacterium | reverse complement strand
AATACCGCAATAAAATTGGCGATCGATCAAAATATGAAGATCAGTGTTTCCTATTTTGACGGAACAAAGATACAGTCCATGGTCTCGGATCAGTCGAAGCCGAATGATTACCTGGTGATCGACGGACAAGAGGTATATCAGTTCCCCATTGAAAAAAGGAAATTGACCGGGATTAAAAACGATTTCGGCATCGGGAAACAATTAAAACTTTTCGGCAGGGCCAAAGTCCCGACCGGCGGAACCACCGCCGAGGTGGAGAAGATACTGACCATTGAACTCTACAATAATTTCCCCAAATCCGTGATAACCCATGTGGATTATACCAACTTATCTGACAGCCAATTAGAGATCGACAAGACGGTTAGCGTGTCTTACACTGTGGACCGCCAATTGTTAGATCATTCCAAAAAAAGTTATGATTTCTCCCTTTTTCAGGGTTGCGGCGTTACCTGGGGAAGAAATTACAGCAATATTAAAGTGGATTCCGCTTACTCCGCAACCAACTTTATGGGCATTACTGTGGCCGATCGTGATCCCAAGGGCGGGGGAATCCCGCTGTTGGATTTATGGAGCAAAGAGATGGGCATGGCCATTGCGCACATTTCCAAAAAGCCCGAATTTGTCAATCTGCCCATTAATACCTTGCCTGACGGCAGGGTTCAATATTCCATCGAAGAACCTTATTCGCAACAGTATGGAAAAATACATCTCGCGGCCGGTGAAACTTATTCGACCATCAAAAATATTGTGGTCGTTCACTCGCTGGATTTTTTCGATGCTTTGAGAACCTATGCTGAATATCTGAATGCGGAAGGGATAAAAACCTTCAAGGAAACGCCGCCAACCGTGCCAAATGCTTATTGGAAAACCTGGGGATATGAGGTCGATTTTAAATTGAGTGATATTTATGCCAAGGTGCCTGAGTTCAAAGAGTTGGGTATCCAAATGGTTGTCCTCGATGATGGTTGGTTCTCCAACTACGGCGATTGGGAACCGAGCACCGAAAAAGATAAATTCCCGGAAGGCAGAAAAAGTCTCGCCAAGTTTGTAAGCGATATGCACAAAGCGGGATTAAAGGTGGGCATTTGGTGGTGTCCGTTGAGCGTTGAGCCGAAATCGCAAGTTTCAAAATTGCATCCGGACTGGTTTATGCAGCAGGAGGACGGCAAGCCGTATGTTATGAGGGATCCCTATATTCGGCATGATCCCAAGGCGCATTTCCTGTGTCCCGACTATCCCCCGGTACTGAATTACTGGAAAGAACAGATCGAAAAGATTTACAAAACATATAATATCGATTACATTTACCACGACTGGGGCAATTTAATCGAAGTTCCGCCATGTTATAATCCGGCGCACAAACATAAAAGCCCTTTGGATCCGTATTGGAATATGGCCAAACAATACGAGCAAATGTACAATGATGCGCAGTCGATTAAGCCCGGCTATGGAATTGAGATGTGTGAATGCGGGCGTCCCCATGATCCGTATAAAATGCCTTATTATTATGTAACCAATGCGTCTGATGCGACTTCCAAAGCGCAGGTGAGGCGAAGGTTAAAGGTGGAAAAGGCGCTTAACGGCTCCAAAGTCTATTTCAATCCCGGTTACATTCTTCCCGAAAAGCTGTCGGAAGACTGGAACTACGATCCATGTGAAATAGATGAATGCGTTGCCATGGGCGGTTACTTTGAAACCTACTATACCGATATTAGTCCGGAGAAGAAAGCCGAATGGTTAAAATGGCTGAAGATTTACAGGGACGAAGAGATTTATAAAGGCGAATATCTTAATCTTTATGATATCGCAAATGATTATCCTGAATTTCATGTAACCCGAAACAAAGGCAATTTGTATTACTTTGCTCCTGGCCCCTTTAAGGGTGAAGCTGAATTACGCGGATTGGATAAAGCATCTTATTCGATCCTCG
>JARRQT010000293.1:0-3957 GCA_037381445.1 Calditrichia bacterium | reverse complement strand
CTGGTTGTCGGAAGCCGTTACGGTGAAGTTCGATTCATAAATGCAGTGACGTATTTTTTTCTTGATAAAAATAGGTTGGATCGACAAAGAGATATGCTTAGTTCTGCAGAGGGCCGGGATTCCTGGCAGGGTTTGCGTAGGCTGGTGCAAATTGGCCTGAAAGTTACCAATCAGATTTAACGGATCGAAACGCCGTACCATTTCAGTGAGATGAAATCGGCAACGGCGGCCGCCGGATGAGTGGCGATACCATTGCCCTCTGGCTTCAGCCAGGTGAATTTCAATCCTGACCACTGCCATGCAATTGTGGATCTGCCAGCGCGTTATTCCATTGCGGACTTGATGCAGCTTCTCAAGGGAGATTTCTCGCACTAGATTGAGCAAAATAATTTCGTTCCACGGTGTCAAAAGTGGCGGAATATATTGTGTGACAGAGGAGCACCACCGGGCAAAGACTTTTTCAGGGGAATATGAAGAATTCATCGGGAAGCATGAATTGATTTTGTTGAAAAATGATTAGTAGGAACCGGCGGACACAGCAATATAGAACCTGCTGAAGCAGCTCTCGGCGAGACCGGGATACCACTGGTCACCGGGATAAAATTTTGTATCCGGCTGGCTTCCGGGTGGTTTTGGGGCTAACTTCTTTGGGTGCGTGATGTCCGGCGTTTGGTTTATTGGAAGGAGTTTTTCACAGGAAAGGAAAAGAATGGACTTTTATGATCATACCCCGAAAAGCAGCATTTTTTTATTCAGCCTGCTCATTGGATTTTTTCTGTCAGGCGCAGTTTTCGGGCAGAATGCTAATTCTCTTGACAGCCTTGAGATCAACGTGGCAAATAATACCTGCTGGTGGGCAGGCGTCATCAATCAGGGTAACAGGATGCCCCTGACGACGCCCTATCATACCGACTACAACAGCAATTATGGAAACCAGGTGCAGCCGTTGATGCTCTCCAGCATGGGCGAAGTGATCTGGTCGGATAATCCCTATAGGATTGATCTTTCCGGCGGAAAGTTAAAGATAATCGGGCAGGTTCAGTATCATAAAGAAGGCGGTACACTCAGGGACGCCTACCGGTATGCCAGCCGGACCTATTTCCCGCCTTCCGGTAAAATGCCCGACTCGCTGTTATTTACCAATCCCCAGTACAACACCTGGATCGAGCTGATGTATGATCAAAACCAGAAAGATGTAATGGCCTATGCGAAAAACATCATTGCAAGTGGCTTTCCCCCGGGTGTGCTAATGATTGATGATAATTGGCAGGAAGATTACGGCAAATGGAATTTTCACCCGGGACGATTTCCTGATCCCGGGAAGATGATGAAGGATTTGCACCAAATGGGATTCAAGGTGATGGTATGGATTTGTCCGTTTGTCAGTCCCGATTGTGATGTTTACCGGGACCTGATGAGTAAGAAATACCTGGTGACCGATGACAATGGGGAGCCGTCGATCGTCCGCTGGTGGAATGGTGCCAGTGCGCTGCTGGATTTGACCAAACCGGACGCATTCAACTGGTTTAAGTCGCAATTGGACGGGTTGCAGGATGATTATGGGGTCGATGGATTTAAATTTGATGCCGGAGATTTCGAATATTATAAAGGTGTGCATTCCTTTAAAGCGGACGCCACACCGCAGGAACATTCCGAGTTATACGGTAAACTGGGGCTGTTCTATCCGCTAAATGAGTACCGTGCCATGTGGAAGATGGGCGGCCAGGCGCTGGCCGAGCGCTTGCGTGATAAGGGGCATAGTTATGACGATTTGCGATTGTTGATCCCGAATATGCTGACTGCTGGACTTTCGGGGTATTATTTCTCATGTCCGGACATGATCGGCGGCGGGGAGTTTACGGCATTCCTGGATAATGCGGTGCTGGATCAGGAATTAATCGTTCGTTCCGCGCAATGTCATGCCCTGATGCCCATGATGCAATTTTCGGTGGCCCCCTGGCGGGTCCTGGATGAAAAGCATTTTGCAGCGGTTAAAAAGGCTGTGGCTATCCGTGATAAATTCAAGAGTTATATACTGGAACTGGCTGTCAATGCAGCCAAAACAGGCGAACCAATAATAAAACCAGTGGAGTATGCTTATCCCCATAAAGGCTATGCGGCCATTATTGACCAGTTTATATTGGGTGAGCGGATACTGGTGGCGCCGGTTTTGGAAAAAGGGGCCGCTGTCAGAAAAGTGGTTATCCCCGAAGGTCAATGGAAAAGCTTCGATGGAGAAATAATCTCCGGACCAAAAACAATCGAAATAAAAGTCGGTCTCGATGATTTGCCCTATTTTGAACTAATAAAAAGTCGTTGAGGTCGGCTGGCAGGCTGTCAGAATAGAATTCAGGCAGAAGGCTTGACTCCACATATCTGGAAATTCCGGTGCGGACCGTTGTGCGGTCTACGCAAGAGAGGCTCGGAACCGGTAATTTGTCCCAACCTGGAAGGCATCGCCACATATTAATTAAGGCCGACACTTTATGAGTTTCAGAATGTCAGAAAAGGATGAGTTTGGGGCCTATGCCGCAATTATTTTGGCATATGTCGATATTAAGCAGGCATGTGAATCTGAAATAATTCAACAAAGATCCTTACTTGCCATCCAACAGCTTTGCCTGGCAGTATCCAGAGGCGAAAAATAGATCAACGGACTACAATAAAAAGGCCAGCCGGACTTTCGCCCGACAAGCCTTTTCCGTTTGCCCCGAATAAGCCCAGGGTCATTGAGCCGCCCGGCTCAGGACAATTCCGTTTTCATGCAGTAATTCCATTGGCAACAATGCCTGCCTTTCCATACAGTGATAGGTATAGGCGCATGCCTGACATTGCCCCGGATTGGCATAATACTGTCCGCTGGCCATGGTTTTCAACAATGGTATGAATCCCCTTCGAAAGACTTCCAGCTCCATTTCACCCTTTTCGCTGCGGATCAGGCAGCCGCTGCTTTCTCCTTCATTGTCGGCACCCAGGAAATACCAACTGCTGAAACCAGGTATTAATGCTGGCTTGACCCATTCATCACCGACTTTTATTTCGCCATAGGAAAGGGCGTATGTCATCAGGTTGAGCTGCCAGTCATTGTGCAGACGGGCCGCCGGAAACGGATTCTCTCCAGGGATAAAGATGACAAGTTCAATCGTGCCGTCCGGATTTTCCCGGACCAGATCAATGGTGCCGGTCAGAATAAAGTCTTCCATTTCCACCCGAAAGCGCTGTCCGGCATAAAGCACCCGGGCTTCCCGGTTTTCCCGCCGCCATCGGTAATCTTCCAGAATGCGGGCGGCAGCGTTCTCGAACTCTTCTAATGTCCTTTCCCGGTTCATCCACAGCAGCGGAATGCGGTTTTCTCCATCGCGATATAGTTCATAGTAATCGAAAATATCCCGGTAGTAGTGCCCGACATTCATGTTCCATTTGGAGTCATGCATGAGGCAGATCAACTGTTTGATGGTTTCGTGGTGGATGATGCGGGGCTCCAGCCAGGCGGGTTTTTCTCCATCGACATGATGAAGACGATACCGGAGCGGGCAGTCCAGAAACTCGTTTATGGATGACAGGGAGATTTCGGTGTGGGTCGTCATAGTTACTCCTCCTCATTTTAATGCGGTTGTTTGGGTTGGACTTTCTTATTGTATACTTATACCCGAGATAAGGAGGGTTTTAAAAAGATTGGGGCAGGTAGGGGAGACCAATAAATGGAATTATTTGGCAGCAAAGACCAAAATCAATGCAATGAGAACTTCAGCAGGGCATAATTTTTCTGCCGGAGAATTCAATTGTCGCAAAATATCCCGGGCAACCAACCGAAATCGATCTAAATTACGTCAATCTGAGCGGCAGCTATTGACAAATTGGTTCGGTTTTAATATATTAAAAATACCATCCACGGGCTAACCCACCTTGCCCTTGCAGTATCGGTAAGACTGAGTATTTCTGTGTACAAAGACCCGG
>JARRQT010000292.1:1881-5839 GCA_037381445.1 Calditrichia bacterium | reverse complement strand
CCAGTTTGGCGTCGCGGCTCTTCAGCAGCTTGGCCACTGTGGTATCCGGATCCTTGACGAAAGCCTGGCCCAACAGGGTGTTCTCGGCCAGATACTTGCGCATGCGGCCGTCGACCATCTTCTCGATGATCTCGTCGGGCTTGCCGCTCTCCTTGGCCTGGGCGGTGACGATCTCGCGCTCCTTGTCGAGCAGGTCCTGGGGCATCTGATCCTCGGACAGACAGACCGGATTGGTCGCCGCGATATGCATGGCCAGGTCTTTGCCCAGCTCCTCGTCGCCACCCTCGAGCTCGAGCACGACACCGATGCGCACGCCATGACGGTAGCTGACCAGCTTACCGCTGCCGGCCTCGAAACGCGAAAAGCGGCGCACGTTCATGTTTTCGCCCAGCTTGGACACCAGCGCCTCGCGGGCCTGGTTGACCGTGGTCTCCTCACCTTCGTGCAGCGGCAGTTCCATCAGCCCGGCAACGTCGTCGGCATCACCGGCCAGCACCCGCTCGGCCACGGCACTGGCAAAGGAGGTGAAATTGTCGTCCTTGCCCACGAAGTCGGTCTCGCAGTTGACCTCGACCATTGCGGCCTTGCTGTTGTCGTCACTGAAGCTCAGCACGATGACGCCCTCGGCGGCGATGCGGCCCGCCTTCTTGGCGGCCTTGGCCTGGCCCGATTTGCGCATGTTCTCGATGGCGGCCTCGATATCCCCATCGGTTTCGACCAGTGCCTTCTTGCACTCCATCATGCCTGCGCCGGTACGCTCGCGCAGCTCCTTCACCAAAGCGGCTGTAATCGCCATGATTAGTTACCCTTTTGTCTAAAATTCAAATAGCTAAACGGAAAGGGCCGGATCCCGTCTTCGACCGAGTCCGGCCCCCCCGCTGTATCGTCTGGACGTTCGGTCAGGAGGCGTCTTCAGAGACCTCGACGAACTCCTCGCCAGCGTTTCCGCCGGCCATGTGAGCAGCACTGGCACGACCTTCCAGAATCGCGGCGGATGCGCCCTGGGCATAGAGCTGAATCGCGCGGATGGCATCATCGTTGCCGGGGATCACATAGTCGATCTCGTCAGGGTCGTTGTTGGTATCGACCACGCCGACCACCGGAATACCCAGTTTGCGGGCCTCGGCCACAGCGTTCTTCTCGTGACCGACATCGATGATGTACAGGGCGTCGGGCAGGCCGTTCATGTTCTTGATACCACCCAGGCTGCGCTCCAGCACAAACTGGCCGATGCCGCCGGAGGGCAGCATTTTATTGCCCAGGCTCCCATTCTTTTTGTGATATGCGCCATTGCCGACCAGTCCGCGGCGCGGTATGGCGAGCGGGGCCGCACATTGTATGTCCTTCAGGATACGGCCGCGGCAGTTGAAAATCTGATGGTGACAGCGGCCGGTCTGGGATATGGCACCTGCTGGATCGGCGCATTCGATGAATCCGCCGTGTCCGGGGCTATGGATCTTCCCGCAGAATACCGGCCGGTGGCCATGGTTCCGGTGGGAAAGGCAGCCAAAATGCCCCGCCAATTGGGGAGAAAAGAAATTTCCGATATATTAACTATTATTAAGTGAATTCCTGCTGTGCATGATGAGAATATCTGGAAGTGGCTCATCGGCTGCCGGAGCTGGAAACAAAAGGGTGAACAGAGAAAATATATGACCCATGCCCGCGATTGCTTTATAATTGCTGCTGTTTTTTTGTTTCTGGGTGATGTCTTTGCGCAGGTCAACGACAGCTCCCGTACGAAATATTCGGCGACGGATTCCGCCGCCATTGCGGAGCTGACCACGGAGCAGTTGCAGGCTTATCAAAGCAATTTTTTTCCGTTATCTCTCGCAGAACAGGGACGGCAGAGCGTGTCCGCCTGGCGGGGCATGCCTCCCGGATACTTGGACTATACATTCCAAAACATCCGGCTGATCAATCCGCTTTGGGGAGAATGGGACAATCAACTGGTGCCGTTTGAAATAATCCGGCAATATGATTTGGATGAATCCAATCTGCATTACAGGCTGGTTCCTATGCCGGTAACCAATGTCGGCAAACCGGTTTCGCGGATCGCTTATTCACAGGATTACCAGTTCGGTCTTTCCTATCTCGATGTAAATTTGTATGAATTTTATCGCGAGAACAGCTATTTCCAATTGGGGGGGAATAATTTTCTGCGGACCGGCAGTTTTGGTGAGGCGACCAAAACCCAGGTAAACACCTACCGTGCCCAACTCCATCATACCTTTTCTCCAAAGTTCAGTATCGATGCCTGGTATTGGCAGCTCCGTCACCGTTTTCGCCTTTCCTCGTATCCTGAAATAAGTATTATCCGGAAATATCATCGGGTCGGACAGATTCTGTTCACCAATCTGAATTTTACTCCCGATTCGACTCAAAAATTAGTCCTCACACCCTATGGATATATATGGGGTGAGAGCTATAAAACACCGGGATATACCGAATACCGCAGATCGGAGATGTATTCCCTGGGACTGAAGCTTGATTTCCAAAAAGCGGCACAAAACAATACCTTTCATGTGAGTTCGGATATTGTTCGTCACCAGATAACCCAGGCCCTGCATTTTGAGAAGCAGGGGCAGATGGATGCTGAAATCAGGGGAAATGCGCGCCGAAAATTCGGCGCATTCTGGCTGCAGGCCGGCGGCGGTTACCGCTACCTGCAGAAGGTGGGTCAATCTTTTCTGGCGGAAGCAGAGGCGGGAGCGAAATCTGCGGCAGGCTGGGAAGTGAAAATTGCGGCTGCCCGCCAGCCGCAGAATGTGCCGTTGGCGCCGCTGTTCTGGAAAGGGGACTCGATCGGGAATCTGGAGAATCCCCAATTGCCGCTGCGGGAAGGAGTGGATGCATCGCTGGGTTTTCCGCTGACAAGATGGTTTCATATTACTCTTCAGCCGTTCTTTCAGAGATTCAAACATGCCTGGGGATATTCGGCGGCAAGATCCGAATTCATTCAAAGAAATTTTGAAAATTCAGGCCTGTCTGTGAAAACACAATTGCGGATCTGGCGCTTCAGTTTTAAAGATGAATTTACCTACAGCAGTAATTATCAGGAGAGTTTTATGCCGCAGGTGAATAATGTGCTGATCGGACAGATGCCCCTGGATCTTTTTAAGGGAGCGCTTAAATTAGACGGTTATGCAATTTATCATTTTATTGGCAAATTCAGGAAAGTTGACTTCTATCCACTGGTCAATCAATACGGGATTTCCTCTGCAGAGGATGGTTATTTCCACCTCCTGGATTTCAAGGTGCTGGCCCACATCCGCACCGCAACCCTGTTCTTTGTGTGGGAGAATAACCTCTCCCAGGACTACGCCATTGTGGACAATTATACCGAGGTTTACCGGCAGTTCCGGTTTGGCATCTATTGGACTTTATTCGATTAGGCCATAGGGCTCAATCATCTGCGTGTGAGCCTTTCGATCAAATTAAAAAGAGGATTACAGGTGCGTATTATAAATTATATCCTGGCAACCGGTTTGGGAACCGGTTTTTCACCGGTGGCACCCGGCACTGCGGGCAGTATACTGGCAGTTTTGGTGCTCTATTTCGTCCCGCCTTTCTCTCCCTGGCTGCTGCTGGCAATTTTGTTTGTTCTTTTCTGGATTGGGGTTTACACGGGAGGCGAGCTGGAAAAGGAATTGGGGGAAGATCCTTCCATAGTGGTGATTGACGAAGTGGTGGGTATGGGCATCAGCCTGCTGTTTATTCCCCATGACTGGCGCCTTTTCTTGATTGCCTTCGCGTTGTTCCGGCTTTTCGATATCCTGAAACCGCCGCCTGTTGACCAGTCGCAGCAGTTGCCGGGCGGATTGGGAATTATGATAGACGATGTGCTGGCCGGAATTTATGCGCTGGCGGGTGTGCATATTCTCCGCTGGCTGTTTTTCTGATTTTGCTGTTCTTCGCCCTGACGGATTTTCTCACTTGATTATTCTGCAAAAAAATA
>JARRQT010000292.1:0-1811 GCA_037381445.1 Calditrichia bacterium | reverse complement strand
AACCCGCTGCAAAAATGCACCGGAAAATATTTGTGAATTTGACTGTTCCGGCTTAAATTGTAATTGCTTATAACAAAATCTTATAAGAGGTCAAATGATCCCACTTCAATTTTTGAGCAAACTTCTGAAAATTCTGCGTTCGGGGGCGACCCCTCCGCAAATCGCGGGCGGTTTTATCCTGGGAATGATTATTGGGCTGTTGCCGTCCTTTTGGAATCCGATCAATATTGTGGTTATCCTGTTAATTATTATTCTGAATGTGAATATCGCCACGGCGCTTTTTTCTTTCGCCCTTTTCAGCGGCATTGCCTATTTGATGGACCCGGCTTTTCATTCCCTTGGCTATTTTCTGCTGGCAGACGTCCGGGCCCTGCACGGATTCTGGACAACGCTATACAACGTTCCTTTTGTTCCCTTTACCGGTTTTAATAATACCGTGGTACTGGGAAGTTTTATCGCCGCGCTCATTTTGTTGTTTCCTGTTTTCTGGCTGGTTAAAAGATTTATTATCAGGTATCGGGAAAAATATGAACCCCGAGTGCTGCAATTGAAAATTGTAAAAATTATGAAAGCATCCGGATGGTACCGCTGGTATGAACGTCTAAAAATTTTAGGAGACTGACATTGCGTAAAAAAGGTATTCTCGCGCTTGTCGTGATCATAGCGATTTTTGTTGCTTTATCATATATCTTCACCGACCGCTGGCTGGAAAGCACTATGGAATCCGTGGGCAGTTCAATGGTGGGAGCGAAAGTTGAATTCGATGGCGTGGATTTCTCTTTCCTGAAACTGAAGATGCGCTGGGACCGGTTGCAGGTAACGGATCCGAAAGACACCTGGCGTAATATGTTTGAAACCGGCCATTGTGATTTTGATGTCGCATTTGAACCGCTCCTCTCCAAAAAAATAATTATAGAAGATTTTAAAATGGAAGGTTTGGAGCTAAATACCCGGCGGGAAACCGACGGTACACTCCCCCAAAAAGCCGAGACGCCCCGGGAAACGCCAAAAATTTTCCGCACCGTTCAAAACCAGCTCCAGGAGGAAACCGCCAAAATGCCGGTATTTAACCTGAGCCAATATACCCGCAAAGTCAATGTGGACAGTCTCTGGCGGATGGTGAATCTGAAAAGTCCTCAAAAAATTGATTCGTTGAAAACATATTACGCTCAGAAGTATGACAATTGGGAAAAGCGGCTTCAAAATCTCCCTGATGAAAAAGAGCTGCAGAATCTGCAATCTCAGGTTCAATCCATCCAGGTTGACCAGATCAAAACCGTGGATGAATTTCAATCTGCCTTGAATAAGGCAAACCGTCTCTACAAACAGGCTGATTCACTGAATAAGAATTTCAGGCAACTCAAAACAGATTTTCAGGATGATTTCAAGCAGGTTAATACCGTTGATGACATAATGAAGCAATGGATTCAGCAGGATTATCAAAGGGTGCTGAACCTTGCCAATATTCCGGAAATATCCGTCCAGAATGTGGCCCGGATTCTTTTCGGGCGGCAAATCATTGATAAAATCCAGCGGGTAAACGGATATGTGGGCACCGCCCGCTATTATTCGGAAAAGTTCAAATCCACCCAGCCCAAGAAAGAAAACCCGCCCCGTTTAAAGGGACAAACCATCTATTTTACTTCAAAACGGAACTGGCCCAAATTCTGGGTAAAACAGATCGCGCTGTCCGGCGAGGTCTGGAACGATATGAAAATATCCGGGACAGTGAAGAATATTGTTTCGCAGCAAAAAGTTATCGGTCAGCCGACTACCATCGATATCAATGGCACGCGAAGAGATCAGGCATC
>JARRQT010000291.1:0-7471 GCA_037381445.1 Calditrichia bacterium | reverse complement strand
GGCACCTCGAACCGGATGAATTTTGATGCCAAACTTCAGCTTCCGGTGTTCACATGGGGGAGAATATCGGGCACCATAGCGATATCGGATATCGGAAAAGGAATCTCGAATACCCTGGATAAACAGCAACGGGTAAATCTGACCGAGCAGGTAATAAGGGCATATTACAGTGTTTTGCTTAACCATAAAGTGATACAGCTGGACCGGGAGAATTATGAGCGTGCGCAAAAATTCATGAAAATCACTGAGGAACGTTTTTCCGCCGGCGGGATTCCGCGGCTTGAATTACTCCGCGGCGAAGTCCAGCTGCAGAACAGCCTGAGCCAACTGGAAGACGCACGCGGCAATCTGAGAAAAAGCCGTTTGTTTCTGGCCAATACGCTTGGAATTGATACCACCGGTGTGAAAGTCGAGGGCACATTTACCTCCCGCCCCCTCCGGGTGAATGAACAGGCGGTCATTGACAAGGCCCTCCAAACCCGTTCCGATCTAAACCTTCTGCAGCTTCAGAATAAGATCAATAATGAGCAGATATCCATTTCACGCAGCGGGAATAAACCCAACGTTGTTCTTTTCTCGGGATACAATGTGCAGAACGGCTTTGACCCGATCAATCCCGATAAATTTATCGACAACTGGAATGCCGGCGTACAGATTGCATTTCCCCTTTTCGACGGTTTTGCCACTGGCCACAAGGTTCAAAATGCAAGACTGGAAGTTCAAAAAACCAGGCTGCAGGAGACGGAGATCCGGGATTTGATCATTTTGCAAATCCGGCAGGCGATTACAACCCTGAACCAGGCTGCGGAAAAAATATCATCACAGGAAGAGAACATTAAGTTGGCAGCGCAGGCGCTGCAAATTGCGGAAGAACAGTACCGGCTGGGAGTCGCTTCTTCACTGGATGTTTTAAATGCCCAGCAGACTCTTTCCCAGAGCGAAATGATGCATACGCAGGCTATTTTCAATCATATCATGTCCAAACTGGAATTAAGCCGGGCTATGGAAGACTTCACATGGTTTGAAGCGGAGCTGGAATGAAGCCGGATGCGGATAGTCGGAACAGCCTAAGAAGGAATTGATCAAATTTCGGGGGGATTCATTTATACTCCGATGGCAAGATCAGACTATGATTTGAGTATTCTGAATTTTACAGGAGTCATACATGCAGAATAAATTATGGTTATTATTTCTTATGATGATTATGCTGGCATTGCAGCTAAGCTGCAGTCAGCAGGAAAAGACCAAAGCAACGGATCCGGCAAAGGAAAGGGAATCCGTACCGGTGGAAGTCACAAAAGTCCAAAGAACTGCAATCAGTGAAATGCTGGAAACCACCGGTGAAATTGCTCCGCTTCGCCAGGTGGATATCTATTCCCGCATAAGCGGTCTGATTGTCGATGAGTCGGCAAAAATGGGACAGGCCGTGCGAAAGAATATGGTCCTTGCCCAGGTTAAACAGGATGTGCCGGGCATGGAGTTCACGCCTGTTGATATTGAAGCCACAGCCAGCGGCATTATTTCAATGGACGCCGTGGAAACCGGAAGCCGGGTCACCCCTCAACAACCTTTGTACACTATCCAATATCTGGATCAGGTTTTCCTTATTGTCCACCCCACGGAATCGCAGATTGCGCTCCTGAAGCCGGGTGATTCGGTTGCCATCAATATGGATGCACTCCCCAATAAATTATTCCACGGAAAAATCAGGGAGAAATTGCCGGTGATAGACAGCCGCTCCCGCATGGCCACCGTGAAAATAATTATTGAAAATCCCCGTTTGCGGCTTAAACCGGGCATGTTCGGAAAAGCATCGATTACCGTGGGTCAGCATCCGGGCCTCAAAGTTCCGCTGGATGCCATCGTGCATGCCGGCGCCAATCGCTATATTTTTCAGGTAGAAGACAATTATGCCCGTCAGGTGATGGTGGAAATCGGCTCCCTGCTTGGAAACTTTGTTGAAGTGACCGGAAATATCAAACCGGAAAATCCGGTGGTAGTTTTAGGGCAGAATCTGCTGGAAGATCATGCCCCGGTGCGGATCGTCAGGGAGTTCAATAATGAAAATAATTGAAATGAGCATCAGAAATCCGGTGGGCACCATTCTCATTATCCTGAGTGTGGTGGTTTTGGGACTGTTTTCAATTCCCAATATTCCGGTCTCTTTCTGGCCGGAATTTGTGGCGCCTTCCCTGATTGTGATGTCCCCCTACCCTGGCATCGGTCCCGCGGAAATAGAAGAGCAAATCGCAAAGCCGCTGGAAGAAGAACTGAGCACAATCGATGGCGTGGATGAAATCGAAACCACCTGTATGGAAGGTGTCTGCCAGATGATCGTGCGGTTTAAATGGGGCGTTAATTTTGAGGACGCCAAATTGAGCGTGCAGGACCGCACCAACAAGGCGCGCAGCCGCTTCCCCAGAGAAGCGCTGGAACCCAGGGTATTGCAGGTGCAGGATTTTATTCCTCCCGGCATCGAACTGGGATTTTATTCCGATCAGCGGGACTTGAACCAGGTCCGCGACTACGTGGACAAGAAAGTCAAGAACCGCCTGCTGCGGCTGGAAGATGTGGCCACCGTGCAGATTTCCGGCGGGGTGGAACAGCATGTGGCCGTCTGGATCGATCCTGATAAACTGGCTGCCCACGGGATTACCCTGCAGCAGGTCAGCGCGGTTCTGGCTTCCGAAAATCAGGACGTTTCCGCGGGAAAGTTAACCAGTTTTTTCAGAAATCATTTCATCCGCACCATCGGAAAATACCAGGAGTTATCCGATATTGAAAATACGATTGTTTCAAACATCAACGGTGCGCCCGTTCATATAAAGGATATCGGCCGGGTTTCTTTCGAGAACAAAGAAAGAGAGACCATTACCCGCTTGAACGGAAAAGAGATCGTCATCGCATCCATCCGCGAAAAGAGCGGCGGAAACACCGTGGCTATGGCAGGGGAAGTCAAAGATGAATTGGACGATATCCGCTCAACTCTGCCGCGGGACATTCAGGTAAATATCGTGCGCGACCAGTCGGTATTTATCAAAAATTCAATCAACAATGTACTCAGGAACGCGGCCATAGGCGCCGTTCTGGCTTCAATCATCATATTGCTGTTCCTCGGCAACCTGCGCAACACGCTCATCATTGTGCTGTCCATTCCCATTTCCATCATCGGGACTTTTGTACTGGTGGATAAATTCGGGATGTCCATCAATACCATTTCCCTGGGCGGACTGGCGCTGGGCGTCGGAATGATTGTGGATTCCTCCATCGTGGTGCTGGAAAATATCTACCGGCATCTGCGGGAAAACTCTTCCGGCGACCGGTTTAAATCCGTGGTGGATGCAACCCGGGAAGTGGGCATGGCAATCACTTCCTCAAATTTGACATCCATTGTCGTTTTCCTCCCCCTGGCGTTCCTGGTCGGTCTGTTTGCCGTCCTGCTGGGTGAACTGGCACTGACTGTGGTCTTTGCGCTTTCGCTTTCGGTTATTGTTGCGGCTGGCAGCGCATCTTCGACAGAATTCTGGATACTTACCGTCCTGCCCTCAGGTGGGCACTGCGGCACAGACTGCTCACACTCCTGTTTGCGGGAATTATTCTTGCTGCAGCCGTGCGCTTTATCGCCCCGCTTTTGGATGTGGAACTGCTTCCTGCCATCAATGAAGGGGAATTCCGAATTGAACTCACCCTTCCCGAAGGAACCCAACTGGACGTGACGGACCACATGACCAAGGAAATTGAAAATGCGCTTGCCAAACGGCATGATGTGGCCCAGTATTACACGCTGGTGGGTGTTTTTTCGGCTCGCGGAGAACTTAAACCAAATTTTTCGACCATTACCATTCAGCTAAAACCGGAATATTACCAGTCCCTGCCGCAGATTATGCAGCAAATGCGTGAGCAGTGGAAGAATTTCCCGGGAACCAAAGTGGTTGTCCGTCAAACCGATGTAACGGAAGGAATGCGCCGTGAACCGGTAAATGTGCGAATCGTGGGTGACGATCTGAATACATTGAGTGAAATCGGTCAGCGCGTGCTCAGGGAAGTAGCGGGGATACCGGGGATCGTCAACCTCAACAGTTCGGTTCAGGAGGGTTTATCCGAATTTGGAATTCACATCAACCGGGTAAAGGCAGCCGATCTCGGTTTGAGCACCGGCCAGATTTCAAATGCCGTCCGGCTGGCAGTACTGGGGAGTTCAATTACCCGTTTCAGCACTTACGGCGAAGAATATGATATCACCGTGCGCGCGGATGAAAATAAAGTAAAAACAATAAACAATCTGCTCAATGTTCCGGTGGCAAATATCAACGGAAAGGTGATTCCGCTGGAGGCCCTGGCAACTGTCTCCCTGGAGCAGGCACCCAGCGAGATCAAGAGAATCGACCAGCAGCGTATTGTGGAAATCAAGGCCGATGTGGCCGGCCGAAACCAGCGCCAGGTTATTGCTGACGTGAGAAACGCGGCTGCCGGCATAAAATTGCCATCTGGATATTTCATCACCTATGGTGGACAATCCAAAGCAATCGTGGAATCGTTCAAAAGCCTGCTGGCAGCCATGGCCATCGCAATATTTCTCGTGTATGTGGTCATGGGCGCACAGTTCAACTCTTTCCTGCATCCATTCACCATCGCCTTCACCATACCCCTGGCGCTGATCGGCGTTTTCCTGGGGCTGCTGCTCTTTGGAGCGAATCTGAGCATGAATGCCCTTCTGGGGATGATCATGCTAGTGGGCATTGTGGTGAATAACGGCATATTGCTCATCGATTATATCAATCAATTGCGCAGCCGGGGAATCGAAAAAAACGAAGCCATTGTGCAGGCGGGCGCCACCCGGCTGCGCCCGATTCTTATCACCTCTCTGACCACCATCTTCGGCATGCTGCCCATTGCACTGGGTTTGGGTGAGGGCGGTGAGGCGCTGCAGCCGCTGGGAGCGGTAGTGGTGGGCGGGCTGGCTACTTCCACCTTCCTCACACTGCTGGTTATTCCCTGCGTCTATTCGCTGGTAGACCGCTTCAGCCGGACAAAAACCGGCCGAGGAGAAATTTAAATCCGGCACAGGCCAGCGGATCAGTGAAGATGAAAATTCTATTCATTTAATTTCCGAAGCAAAGAATTTGTGATTCGAACCAGTCTGCAGATCATAAGAAGATCACCTCCGGGGCGGCATCAGAAACGCTAATCTGAGCCATCCCCCCCGGAAACCATATGCCAGGCACAATGCCGAATTTTGACACGCACATTCCCATCTGGTTTCTTCCAAAATGAAGCACAATATTCTTCCCGGAAAACGATAATTTTTCACTTTTTCCCTTCTAAAAATAAATTTTTGTTGGCTTAAAGGATGAGATTCTCTTATTTTTGGAGTCGATTTGCCGAATAATTCTGTTTCCTTGCAATCTGAAATATTGAAAAGAAGGAGAGATATATGGTTAAGCACGATGTAAAAGACTTGAAACTTGCTGCAGAAGGCAAACGCCGCATCGAATGGGCGGACATCAGCATGCCCGTGCTGGCAGAAATCCGGAAGAGATTCGAGAAGGAAAAACCGCTGGCCGGCAAAAAAATGAGCGCCTGCCTGCATGTGACCGCCGAAACTGCTAATCTGGCGCGTACCCTCAAGGCCGGCGGTGCCGACCTGGTCCTGACCGCTTCCAATCCCCTGAGCACCCAGGATGATGTGGCCGCCTCCCTGGTATCGGACTACGGTATTTCGGTTTATGCGATAAAGGGCGAAGATCACGATACATATTACAAACACATCCATGCCGCCATCCAGCACGACCCGGTGGTAACCATGGATGACGGCGCGGACCTGGTTTCCACCCTGCATACCGATTATCCCGGCAAGCTCGGCCAGATCTATGCCTCCATGGAAGAAACCACCACCGGCGTAATCAGGCTGCGGGCCATGCATAAAGACGGGGCCCTCAAACTGCCGGTATTTGCAGTAAATGACGCCCTCACAAAATATCTTTTCGACAACCGCTACGGAACCGGCCAGTCCACCGTGGACGGAATTATTCGCGCTACCGATATCCTGCTGGCGGGGAAGAATGTGGTGGTCGCCGGATACGGCTGGTGCGGCCGCGGATTCGCCATGCGCTGCAAAGGCATGGGTTCCAATGTGATCATCACGGAAGTTGATCCCATTAAAGCGCTGGAAGCCGCCATGGACGGGTTCATGGTAATGCCGATGGGTAAGGCCGCGGAAATTGGCGACCTCTTCGTCACCATCACCGGCGACATTAATGTGCTTCGCAAAGAACATTTTGAAAAAATGAAGGACGGCGCCATTGTAGCGAATTCCGGTCATTTTAACGTGGAGATCGATATTCCCGCGCTGGAAAAGCTGGCCGCCGATAAGCGGGAGGGCGTGCGGAATAATGTGGATGAATACAGGCTGGCAAACGGCAGAAGAATCTTCCTGCTTGCCCAGGGCCGTCTGATCAACCTGTCAGCGGCGGAAGGACATCCTGCCAGCGTTATGGACATGAGCTTCGCCACACAGGCGCTGACCACCGAGTTCGCATTGAAAGAGAAAAAAGGAGCCGGCGTATTCATGGTCCCCAAAGAGGTTGAAGATTACATTTCCACGCTCAAACTGAAAACCATGGGCATCGGCATCGATGAATTGACGGAAGAGCAGAAGGAATATCTCAGCTCATGGGAAATGGGCACCTGATGAAATTCGGAAAATAAGAGATGCAAAAACCCTGTCTTTTTCACGGACAGGGTTTTTTGTTTTCCCAGGAACGGAAAATGATTTGAGTTGTTATTATTCTGTTTATTTTGTTAGATTTTCGCCGCTTGGCAGGATCTTGAAGTATTTCAACATTTTAACTCCATTGAGGAAAACAGGGAAGCAGCAGATGGAACTATCCATGAAAAAGAAGATGAAGCAAAAATATATTCCTTCAAAAAATAGCCGCGAAAATATTCGCGTTAAAATAGAAGATCTGAACGAAAAGGGTGAAGGAATCGCCTTTCACAATAAATTGAAAATCAATGTCAAAAAAGCACTGCCCGGCGAGGATGTTCTTGTGCGCTATATGCCGGACCGGCCGAGAAAAGACCGTATCCGGCTGCTTGAAATTCTCAGTCCCTCCGCCTTGCGCACACAGCCGCCCTGTCAATATTTTGAGCAGTGCGGAGGCTGCCAGCTCCAGCACGTCCGGTACAAAAAACAACTGGAGTTCAAACAAAACTGGCTCAAACAACTGCTCCTGTCCTATCCCCAGTTAAAGCAAACGGCGGTGGACCAGGTCATGGGAATGCCGCAGCCGGCCAGTTACCGGAATAAAACCCAAATGCCCTTTCAGAAACGGGATGAGAAAATCATTTATGGGCTGTATCAGAAAGGGACCCATGAAGTAACACCGATTGATTATTGTCTGGTGGAAAATAAAGACGCAAACCGTGCGCTGCAGATAATTCGCGAATGGGCCGAGCATTACCGGATCGA
>JARRQT010000290.1:4008-6918 GCA_037381445.1 Calditrichia bacterium | reverse complement strand
TGCCCGCATCCTGGCTAAGATTACCGCTTTTACATTGCTCCAATATTTGAATAAATATGAATTAGATATTCCATTAAATCATGTAAAACATACTCTCATTTAATTCGCACAACGGGTTATTTTAATATCGTGATATGTTTGTTGGAACGAAGTGACCGCTTTCTCCATATTTTCAGGAATAGCCAGTCATATATGCCAGAAAGAACGACCAAAACGAACAAAAGAGAACCCAGCGGAACAATAAGTATATAGAAATTTCCGACCAGATCCGTAAAAATACGACCGTTGTGAATTTCGAAAAGGAAGTTCCACAGCGGCATTTTGTAATTCTCTTTCATTTCCAAGGGCATAATAAATCTGTCCTCTCTGTGAGCATTCCCTACCGGAAGCAGCCCCTGCTCATGGGTTGTGATAAACTGTTCTCCCTGCGGCGTTTTAAAATAGCCGGTTATCATCTTTTCTGCGGGACGGATAGAAGAAACGGCACCCGCCTCCCGATTGGTGAGCAGGTTTATCGCCTTCCCGCTTTTACGTTCCAGATGGTAAATGCCGCTGAAGGATCCGACAAGGAAACCGCCCTTTCCATATGGTTCAAAAACGGTGGTGCCCATTACAAATACCGGCACATTCATTTTTTTGCGGACAAAGGGCTGGCTAAAATCAGGAGGCCCGATCCAAAAACCACCTGCTGCCTGAATGATAAGCCGATTATCTACCGAGTCGTAGAGGGCATTCTGTATTTTTTGATCCCAGGGATTCTCAGGCAGGAAGCCGGGATATGCAGAGGACGAAATCCATCCATTGGCGATGGCAGCCAGGGCAGGAGGACGCATGAAAAATCCGGTACCGCCAATAATTAATAATAGCGCAGCGACCCAGATTCCAATTTTCAGATGATATTTATATAATTTCCTGAACATATTATTAAAACACCGGGAGGATAAAAATGATTTCGTATGATCCATTTTTTTCCGTTTCCGCGGGAAAAACCAGATATAAAAAGCGGTGACACTGATAAAAATTATGATGAGCCCGGCGAAATCAATAAGCAGCCGTCCGAAAAATCCCCAAATCCTTCCGTCATGTATATCAAAGAACAGACGAATCATCGATACCTGATCTAAATCGTTTTTTCTCCTGAGATGGATCATTTTGAATTTCATTTCCCGGGGCGGTAGAGGAGAAGCAAAGGCAGAAGATGGGGTAAAAACGAAAAGTCGGTCCTGCACCTTCAAAATTTTCAAAATCCTTTCATCATCATTTCTCAGAGGCAGGCGCTTCCAATGATAATTATTAAGATTATAAACAAATAGTCCACCATCCGTGGCAGCAAAAAGCAGATCAGAGTCTTTTTCCAGAAGCAGGATATCGTTTGTTTTTCGGTAATAAGGTGATTCAGGCAGTTCGCTCCTGAGGGGCAGGAAGGTTTGTCCGCCGTCTTCTGTTTTCCAGATACCCAGTTTTCCGGCGGCAAACCCAATCCGCTGGTTTTTTTCAGAAAATTTAAGAGTGATCAATGCGCTCCGGTCCCAGTTTTTTATCCGGTAATGGGATGGAACCAGCCAGGCAGGTATGGAATAATTTGCGATCAGTTCAGGGTGATTCAATAGAATTCCTGAAATGCTCATCCACATCAAAAACAGGAGGAGAACCAAACCAAAATATTTATGAATCCACCTGGATTTACCAAACAACCATTTCATATATGCAAGAATTCTTTCTGACCAAGACATTAACCACTACCAGTTTTAAGACTATTTTATCTTATTTGTTGGTAAAAATCAAGTGCTAAAATTTTCCTGTAATCAAACGGTTTTTCAGGAAGCAATACTTTTCGGGATTTTTTCCTTAAATGGAATCAACCACAATGCGGGGAATCTGCCAGTTGATGCGCGTAACAAATTCATAATTTATGGTTCCGGTAAGACTGGCCAGATAATCGGCAGTGATTATCTCAGTCCCCTGTTTTCCGAGCAGCACCACTTCATTCTCCAGTCCGGCTTCCGGGATGTCCGTGACATCCACCATAATCAGATTCATGCATACCCTGCCGCGGACCGGCGCGCGTTTTCCCCGGATCAGTACATGGCTCTGGTTGCTCAGTTTCCGGTCATAGCCATCGGAATAACCTATTGGCAACACGGCAATTCGGGAATCCCGGGTGGTCTGGTAGGAACACCCATAGCTGATGCACTGGTTTGCGGGAACAAACTTGATCTGCCCGATGCGGGTTTTCCAGCTCAGCACAGGTCTCAATGCATCTTCTCCATTTTGGGTATGCCGGATTTTATATGAAACAAAAGTCTCACGGGACGGCCATAGCCCATATTGGCTGATTCCGAGCCGTACCATGTCGAAGTAAGTCTCGGGAAACAGCAGAATGGCAGCGGAGCAGGCAGTATGTTTTTTGATACTATGAAATCCCGCAGCTTTAATTTCCGAGCTCATTTCATTGAAATATTTCAACTGCTGCCGCGCATAGTCATGGTTTGTGGTGTCCTCGATATTGGCAAAATGGGTGTAAGCGGCCTCAGGTCTTACGAGATTTGTTTCCTTCAATTTTTTGAGAAAGCCGGGCAAATCCCTTCGGTCGATTCCCTGCCGGTAGGTGCCGGTTTCCAGTTTCAGATGAACGCGGACCGGCCGATTCATTTTCCGCGTGAGCCGGTCCAGTTCTGCGACAGACTCCTTATTATAGAGGGCGATACGAAAATCCTTTTCAATCACTTCGCCAAGCCGGGACAATAAAACCGGTCCCATGATGAGAATATCCTGCCCAAACCCGTTTTCGCGGAGGGTAAGGGCCTCATCGAGAGAGTGAACGCAAAAGGAATCAGCTCCGTGTTTCATGGCAAGCTTTGCCATTTCCAGCATGCCATGTCCATAGGCATCGGATTTGATCACCACCGA
>JARRQT010000290.1:0-3978 GCA_037381445.1 Calditrichia bacterium | reverse complement strand
ATACAAAATATTTATGTTTGTTTCAAATTTGCCGTTTCAGAGCAGTTCCCATAGTCGGAAATTTGATTAAAAGGATATACATCCAATTTCCCGGCGTGTCGGTATGCCTATCAAGAGCAGAGAATCCATAGGTAGCGATTGAGCCGCTAATCATAGAAGCAAGTAAAACCAAATTATATCATGCAGGCGGCGCGGAAAGATAGCCGGTAGCGCCAATCACGAAACCAACCAGCAAGCCATAAAAAACATGGGCAGTAAAATGGGCAAGCGCCACCTCAAAACCGGCTTCCTTAAATTCATCCACCGGATGGTGTTCCGCCAGGATTACCAAAACAAAACTGAAAGCAAAACCATGGACAAATCCGATAACCCCGCCTCCAATCATGAAAGCCAGGACGGATGACAAATTCAAATGACTCAACACATATATATAAAACATGGCGAACGGTATTCCAGCTGCAAAGTGGATGAGAAGTCCCGGCTGCAGGGATTTTTGATAGGAGCGGGTCGCATAGCTGCCGAGTGCTCGAACCATATCAGCCCGTGCCCAGCCAGATTTATCGAAAGCCCATAACAGAAGCGTCATTCCCCCGGTGCCAAACAAACCAGCCATGATTGATACAAGAATAAATTCCATGATTGCTTCTCCCGAGTTAATTATTTTTTTAAAATATGAGTGATTTTTAATTCGATCAAGGATCAAGTCCAAATTTTTGTGCAAATTCATGTTCGTTGATCAACCTGGCTGAAGCGTAGCCAAAGCCAGGTTGAGACCTGCTTGACATATCCATTCCCGATTTAATTCTTTGAATTGATCCTCTTTAAAAGTTAAATAGACTCCAACGGTCTACAACTCTTCCGATTGTTCGAGGCACATTGTTCCCATTAGCCGTAGACATGATTCTTCATTGGGAAACATCCGATATCACGCGGCTCCGTCGTTTTAGTTCCTGATTGAGCAGCTCCAGCATATTGATTGATTTCATTCCTCTGCGGTGTGATTCGGGAGGAAAATAGACCGAAAAGCATGATTCGATCTCCTCATCCATCCGGCTCGCTACCTGAGGCTTGGTATCTGCCAGTTCTTCGACCGGTGGTCCTTACGGGTCCGGGATTCCTGCATATCGGGGGCTGCAAGGGTATTCTGCAGCTTATGCAGGTAATTGGGGACTTCTTTTCCTTCCGACTTACTTGTAAAATCACGAATAAAATGAACCTGGTGCCGCTGCCATAACACATTTTGAAAATGTCGCTCCAAGGCCCACACTAAACCTTTATGATTATTGGAGACCGAATAACGGACCCCACGCAGTCCTCTTTCTTTCAGATCCCGAAATAGCAGGCCCGCAAAAGCTTCATTTTCGCTGTTTCAAATCCGGATGGAAAGAATCTCCCGGTGACCGCAGGCCGCTATCCCAACAAATATCATGACCGCCTTGGAAACTACGCCAGCACCCGTTCTCACCTTTTCATAGCGAGCATCCACAACCAAATTCCGAAAAATCGATAACAACTTCAAAAGATGAAATTCAAACAGCTTGATTCCCCGGGCCTCTGTCTCTAAATTTAAATCCATTAGATTAAGGGGAGCCATGGATCTTCCTCGCGATTTTAGATCCGGATACGTGGCATTAATTGGCAGGCCCAATGCCGGGAAATCGACTCTTCTGAACCAGCTGCTCAAATTTAAACTTTCCATTGTAACCCGGAAGCCGCAAACCACTCGGAAAAATGTTCTTGGTATTCTGAGCGATGAACATTCTCAGATCGTTTTCATGGATACGCCGGGATTAATTGAACCACAGTATGATCTTCAGAAAATGATGATGAAATACCTGGAGAGCGCACTGGAAGATGCCGATGTTATCATTTATCTTCTCGATGTGACGGCCTCGGGTGAAATTTTTACGGCATATGAAGAACAGATTTTTCTTAAGGAAAAACCGGTAATTCTCGCCCTGAACAAAGTGGATTTGATCCAAAAGGAAAAATTGCTTCCCCTGATCGAAAATTATCAGGGAAAATATAACTTCGAATCCATCATTCCCATTTCCGCACTGAAAAATGACGGGCTGGACCGACTGGTGAAAGAGCTTGTTCACAGCCTTCCTTTCAATCCGCCATATTTCCCCCCCGAATATGTGACGGACCAGCAGGAACGTTTTTTTGTTTCGGAGATTATCCGGGAAAAAATATTTGAACTTTACAGCGAAGAGGTCCCTTACTCCTGTCATGTTCAGATTGAGGAGTTTAGGGAACGCCCGCAGCGGAAGGACTACATCCGGGCGGTGATTTATGTCGACAGGATTTCCCAAAAGGGAATCCTGATTGGCAAAAGGGGGCAGTCTTTGAAAAGGGTGGGGGAACTATCGCGGAATGAGATAGAGTCCTTTCTGGAAAGACCTGTTTTTCTGGAGCTTTATGTGAAAGTGATGGGAGATTGGCGGAGAAAGCCATCAAAACTAAAAAGTTTGGGATATTAAATTTGAGAAACCGTGTTAAATAGGCTATATGAATAAGAAATTGATATTATTTGATATTGATGGCACCCTGATTTTAACCCGGGGGATTGCAGCCGGTTTAATGGCGGAATGCATCTCAATTGTGCTGAAAAGACCGATTCAGTGGAGCATGAAAGATTTTGTTGGGAACACAGACCGGAGCATTATTAACACCCTGCTGCGGAGAAATGGAGCTATCGAACCGTCCCTCGATGATATGAGCGAAAAGGCCCTCGAAATCTACCTCAAGCATCTGAGCAGAGAAATTAACAGGGATGGCGTGGTGAACATTTTGCCGGGTGTGGAAATGCTGCTTGCCGAACTGCATCGGGATGAACGGTTTGCGCTGGGTTTACTGACCGGCAATGTTCGGGAAGGTGCGCGGATTAAACTGACCGGTCACCGCCTTTATGATTATTTTCCCATCGGTGCTTTCGGTAACGATGCCCTGAAACGGGAACTATTGCCGCCCTTTGCCATTCAGCGCGCGGAAAAATACTATCACCTGTTTTTTAATCGCGGTGATATCTGGATCGTCGGCGACAGCGTGAATGATATCAAATGCGCCCATGCAAACCATTTACATAGCCTGGCGGTAACAACCGGTCATCAAAAAAAGGAAGAGCTGCAGGAATACCGGCCGACCGTTTTAATCCCCGATCTTTCTGATGTCCAAAAGGTGATGGATATATTTTTGTCGTCTTAGCCGCGTCGCTGATATCTCTTCTGAATCTCTTCAGATTTTCATTCGTCAGGTTATTTTCTGAATAATCGCCCGTAATATTTATTTAAGCTGATCAATTTTCTAGAACAAGACCTGAAGTCTAAATATTTTCGGAAATTTTTTAAATTTTCAACTCTTTATGAGCCAGCAATTTGGGTTGGGTGAATTCGGGATCGGCAATGTTGAATTTCTGCAAAATGGGATACGGCGCAAAACGGTAAATGAGGGTGGCCTGGATCTGGCGTACGTTTTCATTCCGGATTTCATATTTGACTATTTCGGGTACGCCCGGCATCAGGCGCCGATCATAAATGATTTGGGTTGCCCTCCAGGGCGGAACGGGCGCATTCCCTTCCGCATCGCCCAGTATCTTCATAAATAATCCGGTGCAGTCCTCTTTCATGGGATTTTCCTTCCAGTTTTCCCAAATTTTTTTACCGTTCGCGTCCAGCCCGGTCACTTTTAGAATTACCATCCGCAGAGGAGTACCGGTGGGAATCGCATGACCCGCTCCGCTGTTTTTGAGCGTGATAGAAACCTTCCGCTTTGACCGACTGAAATTCAACTGCATATCAACGGCTTTTTGCAGCAAATCTCCCTGGTGCGTACCGGAAAAATTGTGGGAGACGTGCCCGGCGGTTTCCGGCATATGACAATTCTGGCAGTTCTTTTGTGTTTTTTCATAATAAGTTTTCCATTCGCTTCCGGGTGAACAGACTTCAACTCCCCGCGGATTATTCTTTTCCGCATGAC
>JARRQT010000289.1:0-4009 GCA_037381445.1 Calditrichia bacterium | reverse complement strand
GGCGGACGGGCGCAGCGGCTGGGTGCCGGATACCTACGTCCGGCGGGAGGGGAACAAGGGAGTCTTGCTCTTTGACTACGATGCCACCGAGCTCAGTGTAAAAGCGGATGAAAAACTGGTCCTGGGAAAAGAGGAGAGCGGCTGGATCTGGTGCACCAACAGCCGCGGGGAAAGCGGTTGGGTGCCCGAGGAGCACATCCGGAAAATGAAGTAGCGAGCAGCAGTCCGCACTTCCCGATTCATCAAAGACCATAAAAAATACATTGTTTTCCGGAATAAGAAATCTCAGCCGGATGATCCCGGAAAGCAGCCCTGAAGCAGCCCAATGAAACAAAATGACGGCGCCGGGCGTGTTACCTGTTCGAATCAGTCTATCCGATCCAACACAACCGAAAAAAATGATGAAAGGAGATAGTTTCATGTATACAGCGATATTGGTTTTGCACTCCTTATTGCGGTGGGTGGTAATTATCGCGGCGCTGCTGGCGCTGGCGCGCGCCTGGAGCGGCTGGCTGGGCAAGAAGGAATGGAAATCGCCCGATGAAAAAGCAGGGCTCATCTATTCCATCAGCCTGGACCTGCAGGTGCTGCTGGGACTGCTACTCTACATTTTTCTCAGCCCGCTGGTGCGGGGCGCTTTCTCGGATTTTGGGACGGCGATGGCGAACCCTGTGCAGCGTTTCTGGCTGGCGGAGCACATCACCCTGATGCTGGCGGCGCTGGTGCTGGTGCACATCGGGCGGGCAAGGGTCAAAAAGGTCAGCGAAGCCGCCGCCAAACACAGGGCCTCGGCCGTCTATTACAGTATCGGCACCCTGCTGTTGCTCGTCGGCATACCATGGCCGTTCCTTTCCTACGGCCGGCCGCTGCTCTAAACGGGAAAGAAAAGCTCAGCCCCTGTCTTCAGATAATTGCCTGAGAGGGGAAAACGGGGTGGATTAAAAATCGCCGCAAGAAAGGAACACATAAAGATGGACAAAATAAAAATTCTCGGTTTTGCGGGAAGCCTGCGCAAAGGATCATTTAACCGGGCGCTGCTGCGGGTCGCACTCGAAGCGGCGCCGGAGAACGTAGAGATCGATACCTTTGATATCGCTCCCATCCCGTTGTTCAACGAAGACGTCCGCTTGCAGGGCGTGCCGGTCCCGGTGGCCTTCATGGGCTCCGGCGGCGGACTGGGAACGGCCCGCGCGCAGTATCACTTGCGGCAGGTGGCGGTATTCACCGAAATGCTTCCGCTCAATAAACCGGAGGTATTTGTCCCTCGCGCCTGGGAAAAATTCGATGCGGAGGGTAATCTGCTGGATCCCAAAATCAAAGAGAAGGTGCGCGGGCTGCTGGAGGCTCTGGCGGTGTGGACCATCCGGCTGAAGAAATAATTCCTGCCCCATTCCTGCAGCATTGCCGCCGGCTGGCGGTTTCCCAAAATTATATTTGCCTCAGAACTTTCCGGGACTGACGGCTTATAAAGGCGCGTACATATTTTCGGATGAACCCGGTCTCATCAAACAACGGAAGCATATGGACCTGCTGAAAGAATTAAGAGCTAACTATTTTAAATTATGCGCTTACTGTGACGCCTTTTTTAAGAACACGCAGAACCGGCACGATGACGAGATGCAGTGCGGGGCGGGCTGCTGTTCCTGCTGTATCCTGGAATCCGTCACGCCGCTGGAGGCCTGGATTATTCGGGATTACCTGCAGGAAAACGAGGTGAAGGCGAACCGCGGGAATAACGGCCGCTGCATCTTTCTGAACGATTGCCGCTGCGGAATCTATGAGGTGCGTCCGCTCATCTGCCGCACCCATGGCCTGCTGCTGCGCAGCGGGGAAGATGGCAGTGTGACCGGCACCTGTCCGCTGAATTTCCGCAATGCGGAAATGGATGAAATTGATAAGAAATATGTCCTGGATATCGGCCTCATCACCGACAATCTCATCCGCCTTGACCTGGCATACCGGAAAATTACCGGGGGTGAAGAAACCCTGCCGGACAGGATAAAATTATCGGAGTTGATTTCATAATATACCCGCTCATAACAACCAGGGTTTGCCGTGATGTATTCTAATGATTGTTCATTTCGCTGCGTAAATTTAATGTAACCTGACGCCGCTTTTTCCGTTTCTCTGGTAATTCAAAACGCGGCAGATTCGGAGGCCCATGAAAAAGATACACATTTCGGCGGACTGGCTGCTCATCGCGGGATTTGCCCTGTTCAAGTTTCTCATCCATCTATTTACCAGCACCAATTACGGCCTGCAAAGGGACGCCTATCTCTACCTGGCGCAGAGCCATCACCTGGATTTCGGTTTTGCATCCGTTCCGCCTTTCACGGCCCTGGCAGGGCGTTTCATCACCCTGCTGGCCGGGAATTCGCCCATGGCGGTTCGCCTCTTGCCGGCGCTGGCCGGGGCGGCTTCCCTGGTGGTCATCGGACTCATTGTGAAACGGCTGGGGGGCAGAACCTGGGCCGTCATCCTGGCCTGCGGTGCCTTCCTCTTTTCCCCTTCTTTCCTGCGCAGTAACTCCCTGTTCCAACCGGTTTCCTTCAACCAGTTCTTCTGGCTGCTCAGCGGCTATTTCATCATCCGGCTCATTCAATCCCGGAATCCCGCTTGCTGGCTCCATCTGTTCATCCTGTGGGGCGTCGCCTTTTTGAACAAGTACTCCATTGCATTTCTGGCGGCGGGATTTCTCATTTCCCTGCTGTTTGCCAGAGAACGCCGTCTTTTCTTTTCCCGCTATTTTCTGCTGGGCTCGCTGCTGGGATTTCTGATCGTCCTGCCCAACTTGCTCTGGCAGTTCAACCACAACTGGCCGGTAATCACCCATCTGACTGAGCTGCAGAAAACCCAGCTCGTCCACGTCACCATTCCCAATTTTCTGCTCATGCAGGTGATCATGAATCTGACGGGCGTCCTGGTATGGACCGCGGGATTTTTCTTTTTCCTCTTTTCCGGGGAAGGCAGGAGATACCGGATTATCGGCTATACGGTGCTGGCCACTTTTCTGATTCTGATCCTACTGCGCGGCAAATTTTATTACACCCTGGGATTATATTCGGTGCTTTTCGCGGGCGGCGGTTACTTCATCGAAAAACATTCTGCGGAACGGCTGCGCTTTGTGAAACCGGCAATCCTGCTTTTCATGGCGTTCATTTCCGTGCCCGGCCTGCCCTATGCCCTGCCGGTGCTGAAGTATGACGCTCTCGCCAAATACGCGGCAGGCTCCATAAAGGCCGGCTTTTCTGAGCCCATGATTTGGGAAGACGGGCGCGTGCATTCCCTTCCCCAGGACTACGCTGACATGATCGGCTGGAAGGAGCTGGGTGACATTGTCACCCGCACCTACCTGGGGCTGAATGGACAGGAGCGGGCGGGCTGCGTGATTTACACGGAAAATTACGGGGAAGCGGGCGCCGTCAGATATTTCGGAGAAAGGCGGGGCCTTCCCGAACCCATCTCCTTCAACGACAGTTTTCTGCTGTGGGCCCCGGACAGTCTTGACCGCAATTTCAGCACCCTCATTTATGTGAATGACGACACGTCGGATGTCAGTCACTTTTTCGGCGAGGTGAGAATGGTGGGCCAGATTACCAATGTTTACTCCCGCGAACACGGCCTCCCGGTCTTTCTGTGCCGCTATCCCCGGAATAATTTTGCGAAATTCTACCGGGAGAAGGCGGCGGAGCTGAAAAGCCTCTACCGGCGCTGAATCTTCAAAAAATCGCCCTATCACAGAACGGCTGTGTTGCCGGCAGCGGATATACGGATATTTTATTTTGACGGGATTTTCAGGATGAACAGGATAAGGCAAAGTAGATTATTTCCCTTGTATGCAGGGTGAAATCACCTGTTGTCAGAATTTTGGCGGGAGAATATTCGTTGGCGGCATATGGTTCACTGCATGAACGACAAGCTGATTAAGCGGTTCCGTCTTATCTCGTTAATCCTGTAGATATTGTCTGATTTATTCATGAAAAACAGGCAAACGACTTTTGAGCAAATG
>JARRQT010000288.1:0-4040 GCA_037381445.1 Calditrichia bacterium | reverse complement strand
TCCAGAATTTCAAAAATGAAACTGTCCGCCCCGAATGTCTTCCAATCCTTCTGCAGTTCTGCGAGACGATGCCCGCCCGCCATGAGTTCAAACTTGTGGCGATTCAGAGCCCCATCCAGGTTCAGGCTGCTTCCCAACAGCACTTTTCCATTTATTTTGTTTTTAACCTGAAAAACGCCGGCAACTGCAGGTTTATTTTTATAAGCCATCTTTATCTCTTTTTTTCTATCCATTTTCAACACTCCATTCATTGTTTTGATTTATATTCACTTATCAGCTATTCATCGGGAGTCCGTCAGGACATCCCCGTGGGTAAGCCAGTAAACCTGGTTTTCCCGCTGCATGATTCCTTCATCAATCAGGTAACGGCGAATGGTGCAGTAATCTTCATAGGATTCCGTAATGATATCATTGACCTCGGATTCGGAATATCGGCGACCGTTGTCAAACATTCGCGCAAACTCCTCCAGAATGATCATGCGCTTCTTTTTCTGGGACGGAATCCTGAGGAGTTTTCTGTCTTTGAAAAAAGTCTCGATTACCTTGTTGCGGTAATTGTCCAGGCGCTCCTGTTGAATAAACTTTTCAATATTCCGGAAGGCTGTCAAATCCCGCAGAGAAAGTTCCAGCAGATGATCGTTGATATGATAGACCACATAGTACTGTTCCTTCGTCTTCCGGACCAGTTGTGCATTTTCCAGCTTCTTTAAATGAAATGAAACTGTGGAAGCAGCCAGGCGCAGCCGCTCGGAAAGCTCCTCCACGTACTGGGATTTCTCCATCAGGGAATTCAGAATCATCAGCCGGGAACTGTCCGCCAGCGCCTTCATAATTTGAATACTATCTGAAATTTCCATCGTTTAATGTCCTAATTAATTCCATGTCTGTCGAATCAAATTTAACAACAGAATCTTGATTTGCAAAACTAATTTTATATTTATCGAATCAAATTGCTGACAAGGGAAATTTTTGAAGATATTTTAGGGGAAACAAAACCCCGGGCAGTCCCGGGGTCATTTACAGGAAAATTGCTGAACGATCATGAGGTGCGGAAGGCGTTTTCCGAACCCTGTTTTCTTCTTCTTACTCGCTTTTCGCGGATTTAATGATGACCGGTTCGCGGGGAACATCCTGATACGGCCCCACATTGCCGGTCGGGACGCTGGCAATCTTATCCACCACATCCATCCCTTTAACTACCTTTCCGAAAACCGCATAGCCGAATCCCATGGCGCCGTTGTCCAGCTGGGCATTATCGGCCAGATTGATAAAGAACTGGGAGGTAGCGCTGTTCACCGCCTGGGTACGGGCCATGGAAAGGGTATATTTTTCATTTTTCAGCCCGTTGTCCGCTTCATTCTTGATGGGGGGATTGGTGGGTTTCTTCTGCATATCCTGCGTGAAACCGCCTCCCTGAATCACAAATCCGGGGATGACGCGGTGAAAAATGGTGCCGTTGTAAAATCCGTTATCCACATAATTCAGAAAATTTTTCACCGTAACGGGCGCCTTGTCCGGGTAGAGTTCGATGGTCATATCGCCCATATTTGTTGACATGACAACCAGGGTTTTACCGGATTGTGCTTTATTTCCACTGCATCCGTTTACTGTCAGAAGTGCGAAAAATGACAACACAGCCAGCGCAGCGATAACTCCGAATAGCCTTCCTTTCTTCATGATAAAATCAAATCCTTCCTTTTTGAACCTAACAACATAAATAATTTAAAATTCAGTGCATAAAATATTGATCAATTGGGGGATATTCAATACAATTAAAAAAAGGTCATTTTAATTTGTCGCAGTCCGTCGCTGGCGTTTCAGCAATTTGCATTTTGCTGCGCCTGATAACCGGGCCGGAGAATGAATCTCCGCTGCCGATTATTTCAGTTTTGAAGCGGCCCTTTCCACTGAATTTCTCAATTCTTTCCATGAGGCTTCAAATCCGCCCTTTAATTCCTTCCAGGCCTCATCGGTGCTGTTTCGAAGGTCGGTCAATCGTTTCTGGGTCGCATCCCGTTTGCCCTGCAATTTCCTGATGGTATCCTGGTACTGAATCTTTGCATCCGCACTTCTCTTGTCGTATTTCGCTTCCAATTCATCCATCCTGGCATCCAATTCATGAAGCTGTGCTTCCATCTTCTGGATATATGCTTTTCTTTTAGACATGATACGCTCCTCCATCATCTGTCGATTTATTCAAAATTTATGATGGAACCTAAAATTTGTTCCTGGTTTGCCATCCGGCAGATCCCTCATATTGCCGCTTTCGCCACAATTTTCAGACATTTTTCTTACACCGAAAACTTGTTTTTGCAGATCACGAAGATTCTGCTTTTGTTTATTTGACATCCTTTCGCTGCCAGATAGGCCAGTAGGGACTTGTTTCTACCTCGCCGGCATGTCCCGGCAGAAAGAACTGCAAAACCGGATGATATCCCATCATGGCGGTCCAAGATTTTATGCTGCGCAAAATGCGCACCGCCCGTACGACCGGCAAGCCCTCCGCCTCGCGGACATTTTTTAATAGAAATAATGAAAAGAAGCGGAGTACGGCAGAGATCAGGAAAATCAATTTGAAACCGGAAGAAAATTCAAGCGGCAGCAGCCGCATAAAAACAGATATATTATTGGCCATCACTCCTCCCGCAATCGCGCCCAGGCCCGCGGTGATGCCGTTAACGGAGGCCCACAGGGCAAAATAGGGAGAATTTCCGCGGGGCGGCGCCATCCGGAAAACCAGATTGACCGCGCAGAGATTATAACCCGCCCAGAAAAACCCGCCAAACAGATGCAGGAGCGGAATAAACAAAAATGCGGAAAGCGGTGAGGCGTCTGTGAATATCCATAAAAATGGCAGTATCGTGGCCGCCGCGGCAGTGATAAGCACAATGGGACGGTTCCCGATTCTGTCTGAAAAATGGCCCCACACCCACATTCCGGACAGATCGGCCAGGGAGGATGCGACACTCAGCGCTCCCACCAATGTATAGCTGAAATGGAGGTCTTTCAGCATGTAGACAATAAAGAAGGGGGAAGCGAAGTTCACTGCAAAAGACCAGATCAGAGCGAAGCGCAGCAACTTTTTAAATTGCGGATGCCTGAGGGGAAGACTGAAGAGCGTTTTCAGATTTGCGGAATATTTCTTTTTCCGGCGGATTTCCGGCTGCTTCAGAAGAAAGAAAATACTCAACCCGGCAGATATTACCGCTGCTATCATCAATATTTCAAAAGGGCTTGCCGGTGACAAGACCGGAAAGGCTGTTTTGATCCAGTCCAGATAGTAACCTCCCAGCAGGGTCGTGAGAATGGTAAACACTCCCAGGATACTGTTGCGGAGGCCGAAATACCTGCCTCGGATTTCCTGAGGCACCATGGTAGACATCCAGGAGAGCCATGACACACCGGAAATGGCGCCGAAAATATTGTATACCAGAATTCCCAGAATCAGTATTTTCAGCATGGTCTGCGGACTGCGTCCGGAAAACACAATGCTGAGCACAATGACAGGAATCCACACGCTGCGGGCCAGGGAGGCGAAAATAATGGTCAGCTTTTTCCTGTTCTGCAGGGTTTCGATAAGAGAGGCGCCGGCCAGTTGGGCGATGGTGGCAAACAGGGGAATTGCGGCCAGGAGGCCAATCTGAAAAGAATTGGCGCTCAGCGCCAGGGCAAAGGCAGGAAGAAAAATGCTGCCGGTAAGGTTGGCGAAAATCTGGGCGAAGATGCCATCGACAATGGATATGCGAAGCGCCCTTAAGGTCAGTACCAAAGACGATTCATTTACGTTCATAAATAAAATTGAAAAGAAAACCGATTCCCATAAATGGTTTTAAATTTTCTTTAAAATTCCAAATCCTCTATCCACAAACAAAATTCGCCGGCGGCGGAAAGCAAGTCAAAATGGCAATTCAACAGACCTCTGAAAGAATCCGTCAATGTAAATACCCCTCCCATTTGATACAGGAGGGGCGGAAGGTCAATCTAAAATTTCAAAAAGATCAGCGGCGGAATCTCACGCCCGCAGGGTCTGCGATTGTCCC
>JARRQT010000287.1:0-4055 GCA_037381445.1 Calditrichia bacterium | reverse complement strand
GGTATATAACTCAATCAAGGACGCCCCTGCCCGGAATTTTTCCATTGCGTCTTCCACCGAATGAATTCCGCCAACACCGATAATGGGAAAGCTGCCGCCCGATTTCTGATGAAGATAGCGGATTATCTCCGTCGATCTTTTATTGAGCGGTTTTCCGCTCAGCCCCCCCTCGCCGATGGAATCTAACTGCTGCGGATTGGCGCACAGGTTGTCCCTGCGAATGGTGGTATTCGTGGCCACTACACCGTCAATCCCCAACTCCATCACAATTTCAATGATATCATCAAGCTGGCTGTCGCTCAGATCGGGGGCGATTTTCAGCAGCACAGGTTTCTCTGCCGGTTTTTGTTGGTTTAATTGCCTGAGGCGCTGCAGCAGCTTTTTCAGCGGCTCCTTTTCCTGCAGTTGGCGAAGATTGGGCGTATTGGGTGAGCTGACATTCACCACAAAAAAATCAACGAAATCATAAAGCGTTTCGAAACAGGCTTCGTAATCGGAGACGGCTTTTTCATTTGGAGTAATTTTATTTTTGCCAATATTGCCCGCTATCAGCAGCTTGCCATTTCTTTTCCGAAGGTGATCCCGCACGACCTCCGCGCCCTCATTATTAAAACCCATGCGGTTGATCAGGGCCTCATCTTCCACCAGCCGGAAAATGCGGGGTTTCGGATTTCCCGGCTGAGATTTGGGCGTTACCGTGCCCACTTCAATAAAACCAAATCCCAGGTCGGACCATTGGGATAACAAATCCGCATTTTTGTCAAAACCCGCAGCCAATCCGACCGGACTTTGGAAAGAGAGTCCAATCACCTCACGATGGAGTGCAGGATGTTCGTATCGATAAATCAAAAGGAATATTTTGCTGACAAACGGCATTTTCAGAATTCCGATGACGAGATCGTGTATCCTTTCCGGTGCAAATAAGAAAAGAATTTTTCGCAAAAACCGATACATTTATTTTACCTTTCCGAAAGCCCGATTAACAGGGCGATGAGCACCCCATCGTCCGTCCGGATTTGACTCACCCGCCGGTTTAATCAGCCATCCACAGGATCTGCCCGCTTTGGAGGATAATATTTTTTCCGATTGTCTTTGTGACATCAGCAATTTTTGATTTTAACATTTCAAATCATGATTTTTGTATCACCGCCAGCGTGATCCGGCTGATACAGACCAGATTGTCCTGCTCATTAAATATCTTGATTTCCCAAACCTGGGTCATTTTGCCCAGATGTACAGGTTTTGTGATACCGGTTACCCTTCCCTCTCTGACCGACCGGATGTGATTGGCATTAATTTCCACACCGACGCAGTAGCTTGTTTCAGGATTCAGACAGAGCGTTCCCGCCACACTTCCCAGCGACTCCGCCAGCGCCAGCGAGGCACCGCCGTGCAGCAATCCCATCGGCTGGACGGTCCGGTGGTCCACCGGCATGGTGGCTTTCAGATAATCTTCCCCAATTTCCACAATTTCCATTTCCAGATGCTCCATCATGGTTCCGCGGCGCATTGGCTCCAGTTCGTCGATTGTATATTCCTTAAACCAGATACTCATTTGTCCACTCCGAATTTATTTTTTTAGTAACCAAAATGATAAATCTAAATCTAAGTAATGGATGATTAAAACAAAAATTCTTTATTTTGTGAACATACTTCTTTCAAAATAGTTGATGAATCAACAAAATGTTTTTAAATTTACAGATGAATAAAATATTATTTCCATAGTTGCCTAACGCTTTAAAAATTTAAAGGGAGAGATAGCTTATGTCAGAACAAACCAAAAAGAAGGTAGAAGAATTCGAGTATCGTGCGGAGATGCAGCAGCTTCTTCATCTTATCATTCACTCTCTTTATACCCATCCGGAAGTTTTTCTCCGGGAATTGATATCAAACGCCTCGGATGCGTTGAACAAAATAAGATTCAGATCCCTGACAGATAAGAATATTGTGGACCCGGAGGCTGATCTTCGGGTAAAAATCGAGCTCGATTCCAAGAACAAGGCTTTTTCCATTGAAGACACCGGAATCGGAATGACGAGGGAAGATCTTATTAATGAGATTGGAACCGTGGCCCGCTCCGGAACGCTTGAATTTCTGAAAAAAATGCAGGAAGATAAGAGCAAAGTCGACGGTAATCTGATTGGCCAGTTTGGGGTGGGATTTTATTCGGTTTTTATGGTAACCGATGAGGTGGTGATCGAAACCCGTGGCGCCAATCCGGACTCTCGGGGATATCGTTGGAAATCCGGGCAGGGAGGGAAGTTTACGATCGAAGAAATCGACAGAAAAGAGCGCGGCACCAAAATTTCATTCAAGCTGAAAGAGGATTACGAAGAATTTGCCGAGGACTACCGGATCAAAGAAATTATAAAGAAATATTCCAATTTTGTGGATTTCCCGATTTTTGTAGGAAAAGAGCAGGTAAACAAACTAACCGCACTGTGGCAGAAACCCAAGAACGAAATCAATGACGACGAGCTCAACGAATTCTATAAATTCCTCACCAATGATTTTGAAGCACCGCTGGGCTCTTTGCATCTTTCCATTGAGGGATCCGTCAATTTTAAGGCGCTGGTTTTTATTCCGGGCACCGCTCCCCTCAATTTTTTCAGGGAGGACGCCGAGAAGACACTGCAGTTGTATTCCAACAAAGTCTTTATCCAGGATAACGCCAAAGAACTGGCGGCCATAGTCCACCCAAGAATGACCACCACTGGTTCGCACATGAATCCGGTAGCGCCTCACACCCAACCCACGATGGTAAATCTGCCCTAAGGCCATTCCTTCAATCACCAGATATGCCAGCACCTGATCTCCAAAACGCTCCACCACAGCCCGCATTCCTCGCAAATCGCCCAATCCCTCCTCACAGACGTTCGAAACCAACCACAGGTCACCCGGCAGTTCGATCCCACGCTGGTTAATTGTCCAGAGCATCCCAAACAGCCCAGCGACTCCCAGAGAATTATCACCGATTCCGGGGCCGTAAATTCTATCCATTTCCCGGCGTACCTTTAAACTCGTAGCTGCCGGAAACACTGTATCGCTGTGCGCAGAGATGACCAACGGCGGAGCAGTACCCCCACCAGGCAAGCGACCATACACATTCCCCACTCCATCAATGGAGACATCGCAAAGCTCTTCATCCTGGAAGCGATCGCGCAAGAATGCAGCACGCTGGCCTTCTTCAAAAGTGGGTGCTGGGATTTGCTGGATCGCTACCGCGATATCAAGCACACGATTGAGTATGGATGATTCCATTTTTAGACCTTTCGGACAGATTGGCGCAGCGCATCCAGGCGCGCCTGCGATAAACCGGGCAAAGCATCAAGGGCATAAAATGGATCAGATCCCTCAACGACTAAGGATGCAGATATGTTACCGTATAAAACGGCTTCAAGAGGATCATAAGTGCGCCTGTAGCCTGCCAGGAAACCACCACAGAATGCATCGCCCGCGCCGGTTGGATCAACCAGACGAGCGGGATAAGGAGGCACTTCCCAACGAGTCCGGGAGGCAGATTCATAGAGCAACTGGCCACGTTCACCACATTTAAGCACAATAATTTCACAACCATATGCCGCCAGACATTCCGCCATCTCCCACAAGTCGGTGCTGCGGCCCTGAAAAAGCGAACGCACATCTTCCTCAGCAGGCATAAAAGCAGTCAGGCCAGTGATTAAAGCCGGCACATCGCCCCAATAAGTTGGATTCATATAACCTGGAGACGGATCCAGGGTAACTGTCGTGAACTCAGCCTGACGAAGAACCGCGGGCAGCACACTGTGTGTCAAATAATCCAGCCCACAGAGATGAGCGATGCTGGCGTCCAGAAAATCAGACGGTATATCGCCCTGGCGTAATGAATTCGGGAGCAAGCGGGTGCGGCTATCCAGAGGGGATTGGCTGTTTCGGTAGCCGAGTAACGCTTTTGGGAAGGGTAAACCCAGACGGGCAAAATGTGCAACTGGATCATCATTCGAGCGCGTCGTACGGTCAGTGAATGCATAAAACGCTCTCAAATCCATTGCTTCCGGAAGCACTCGCACCCCACG
>JARRQT010000286.1:0-4061 GCA_037381445.1 Calditrichia bacterium | reverse complement strand
TTCTTCTGGATTTTATCAACCAGATCTTCCAGTCCGATATAGTAAAGCGGCGCAAGAAGTGCGGCCACTCCCTGGTGCTTTCCTTTTTCCGTCAATTGCTCCAGCTTCCGCCGGTCGGCCTGCACTACCGGGATTTTCTGCGCTTTGGCCAGCTTGAAAATTTTCGAGATGACAGGGCTTTTTTTGCCCAATTGCAGATATATTTTATCAAAGGGCTGCTTGCTTTCCAGTGCTTCCAGCACAGGGTTGATTCCAAAAATAACAGGCATTTCAACTTTCCTTATTTAGTCAAAGACCCGGAAAGCATCTCCGGGTCTTATTGCTTTTTCTCATTATTTTCAGGAGCATTCTGCAGAACAGAGGAATTCAGCACCGGTCATATCAACCTGAATGATGGTCCATCTTTTAAAGACAGAACGATTACAATTTCAGCAACCGGATATTTCCTCCGGAGGTCCTCAATAGCAGCTCGGGTCCGCCGCCGTTTATTTTTCCGAGCAGCGAATGTTCCTCCATTTTACCCTTAACGGTCACGTCAAAATCGCTTTCCACGCGACCGGAACTGGTTTCCGCATCCAAATCCACTGCCGCATTATCCGGCAGGTAGCAGGTTACCGAACCTCCCGAAGTCTTCAGCCGGCAGGCATTCTCCGGCTGTTTCTTTATCTTTGCCGTCACCGATCCGCCGGAAGTCCGGGCATCAATGGTTCCCATAACCTCGCCGACATTAATACTTCCTCCCGAGGTTGCCGCAATAACATTTCCTCCGGCTTTTTCTATCTTTATTGAACCGCCGGAAGTGTTGGCGTCCACATTCCCGCCGATCGCGCCCAGATTAATGCTTCCACCGGAGGTATTCACATTCGTGTTTTTTGCGCAGCCGTCCACCGTAATACTGCCGCCAGAGGTTTTGCCAGTCACTTCCCCGTCAATTTCACCAAATTGCAGGCTTCCCCCGGAAGTCTTTGCAGCGGCGGCCCCCTGCAGTTTGCCAACAGAGATGCTCCCGCCGGAGGTTTTCAAATCAACATTGTATTGATAGGGAACCGTCACCTCATATCGGAGACCAGGTCCGTTCCAGTTTTTATGGGAGGGATTCCTAAATTTGCCGGTAACGGATACATTATTTCCGGTCTGGGCGAAATTAACCTCAAAATTATCGAAGATATTTTTTGAACCGCTCAACCAGCCAGATTCCGGAATCACCTTGACCTCGACTGTGTTTGCGGTCGAGGAATTCACCCGGATAGCCCCCAATTCGGAATCGATACTCAGGGTGCCACCTTTTTCAACAGAAAAGCTCTTTTCAATGGCTTCCGGAGAACTGCCATAATTGACATTAAAACCAAGAATGAAGGTGGCAAACAGAAAAGTAATGATTGTTGTGACATTGATTTTCTTTGACATATTTTTCTCCAATCTGCTGAATATTGGTCCATCAAAGAATGGCGGCACGAATAAAAAACTGCACTTTATTCATAGCGGAGAGCGTCCACTACATTCAGACTTGCCGCTTTATAGGCCGGATAGATCCCGGCAAAGATTCCAATGGCTGTAGTGGTAACCAGCGAAGAAATGACTGCCCATAGCGGCACCGACATGGGAAAGTGAACTAGCAAGGCAATCAGGCCGGCAAGTCCCACCCCGACGCCGAATCCAAGGATGCCGCCCAAAATGCACAGGGAAATGGCTTCCATCAGAAACTGGATCATAATATTAAGCCTGCGGGCTCCTACTGCCTTCCGGATTCCGATTTCGCGGGTCCGTTCCGTGACGGAAACCAGCATGATATTCATTACCCCGATGCCGCCGACGGCCAGAGAGACAAGTCCGATCAGGATGCCGCCCAACTGGATATAGCGAGCCACGCTGTTAAATGAATCCACCAGCGACTGATTGTAAAAAATATCGAAATCGTTTTCTTCCCCGGGCGGGACTTTTCTCACCTTTCGCAGAATTCCGATGACCTCATCCTGAGCACTCTTAAAATCCTCGGGGCTTTTGGCCATCACTGTAATATTGACCGAACGGTTCTTGCCGAAAATATCTTCCCACACCGTAATAGGAATCACCACCCGGTTATCGCGGCTTTCACCGAATGCGGAGTTCCCTTTGGCTTCAAAAGTTCCGATAACCTTGAATTTCTGCCCATGAATTCTTACCTGTTCGCCCAAAGGATTCCGGTAGGGAAAAAGCTTATCCACGATGTCCATTCCCAAAATCACTACATGGGCATGGCTGCGCAATTCCTGCTCGGTGAAAAACCTGCCTTCCCCGATGAAGTATCCGTTATTGATGATGAATTCCGGCGTCCCGCCGCAAAGCATGACGTTGGGATTGGTCCGCTCGCCCTTGTAAACAACCGTCTCGCCAAATTGCCAGAGCTCGGTTCCTACATATTTGACATAAGCGCTGTTATCCCGAATTTCCTGCGCCATTTCCCGCGTCAAATCCTTACGCGGTTTGAGCTTCTTGTGGCCTCCCACGTTAATGCGGGGGCCGTATTTTTCAATCTGAAAGGTATTCGCGCCCAGCACGTTCAGATCGGTTTCAATAGAGGCCCGGTATCCTTCCAGCACCGAGACAATGAGAATGACCGTCCCGATGCCGATAACAATACCCAGGGTAGTTAGGATAGATCGCATACGGTTGGAACGAAGCTGGTCTAATGCAATTCGTAATAGTTCTATAATATACATTTCTTAAAGTCTGCCCTGATGGATAATATTGAATTTCCCTACTTAATTTTTCCGGGTTCCCCTATTCATATCGCAAAGCGTCAATCGGATTCAGACGGGCGGCCTTATAAGCGGGATACATACCGGAAATAATGCCCACAAAAGCCGAAAATCCGTACCCAATAATAACGGTGGTAACAGAAACACTGGCTTCCAGTTTAATAAACTGAAGCAGACTGCTGGCGATCAGCACGCCGAGAAAGATACCAATAATGCCTCCCAATGAGCTGATGGTAACTGATTCGCTCAGGAATTGGAGCAGGATATTTCTGCGGGTGGCGCCCACGGCCTTGCGAATCCCTATTTCTTTGGTGCGTTCTGTCACCGATACCAGCATGATATTCATGATGCCTATCCCGCCAACCACCAGTGACACGGCAGCGATGATGAAAACAATCAGATAAGATGTGCCGGTAATTTTATTGTAGAAATCGGTCAGCATATCCTGCTGATTGACCGCAAAATTATCCGATTCGCCGGGCGGTATCTTTCGTATCCGCCGCATGGCCCCCCGGATTTCCTCCCGCATATCATCTATCATTGCGGGATTCCCGGCCCGGAAAGCGACGGTGATGCCGCGGTGATGAAAACTGATATCCTGAAAAGTTGTATAGGGAATGATTACCTGGTTATCCAGATCGAATCCGAAAAATTTTCCTTTTTTCTTCAGAATTCCGATAACCTTGTGTGGATAGCCGTTAACCTTAATCCGGTGGCCGATGGGATCCGCCTTATCGAACAATTCCTTCCAGACATTCTGACCAATGACGCATACAGGATGCACCCGGTAAACTTCCATGGCGGTAAAGAACCTGCCGTATTCCGGTTCGGCTTCGCTGGTTTCCACATACTGCTCATTGCAGCCAACCGTGTAAACATCTTCCAGGCTTTTGTTCCGGTAGGTGATGGTCCGCATAGCCTCAATTTCGGGACTGATCCAGCGCGCTGTCTTTACCTCATCCTTTAATTTATCATAGTCATCCAGAGTCACTTCCGGCCGGGTGCGCAATTCCCAGTAATTGTCCGTAACAACCCACGGGAATTTGCTCAGATACAGGGTGCCGGCCCCGAAACTGGAGAATTCGCCTTCCACGTAATTATTGATGCTCTGAATTGCTGTAAAAATAATAATTATTGCTGTCACACCCAGAAGAATACCCAGTGTTGTGAGCATCGACCGGATCTTATTGGTACGGAGGGCATCATATGAGAACCGCACATACTCCATTAACTGGCCGCCAATCGCCATAGTCATGCCCTCGCCTTTGAAGTGACAACTTCGTCATTTTCAATCAGCCCATCCTTCAGATGGATAATCCGGTT
>JARRQT010000285.1:0-4064 GCA_037381445.1 Calditrichia bacterium | reverse complement strand
CCCTGATGACGATTCTCGGTTCCGATTGATTTGTCTACGCAATAACAATCATGTATGCTGATATCTGCCCAGTTAAATTGAACACAGGCCCCATCGTTCCCGCCGCTTTCCAAATACATATTTTCGATGGTGACTCTTTTTGCAGAGTAGGCTCCGCCAACGGCTGTTGCCCATGTTCCATTTTTGCCACCCCAAATAATTCGGCCGTTTTTTACTACGAGGTTAGTTCCACCACTGCCTTCCTGGTTTGTAAAAGAAAACGACTGGTCATCGGAACCCAGCGTCCAGGCGGTGCGATATTTAAATGGATTTACGCCGATAGTGCCGTTTCGATCTGCTGCACCAAAAGTAATAGTGTGCCCGTTCAGATCAATAGTGACATTATCAGCATAAACGAAAACTGCAGTCCCATCTGCACGAAAGTCAGTTTCAAATTTGTAGGTAGCCGCAGCTTGATCAAATACTAGCGCCCCTTCTCTTAGATTAGCTTGAATCCAGGCACTATTAACAACAATCTGAGCATTTGCAGATGAGAATGACAATAAGAAAAATGTAATAACCATTATAAATGACATCATGCTATTTATTAAAAAAGAGAGGAGATTCTCTCTTTTCACTTTTCCTCCTACTTGACCATTTATCTTTGGTCCAGAAACAGCCTCTAACAATTGAAATAGCATTTATATTCCTCCTAATTTGATGACAATAAGACCTAAATTTCCTCTCTTCGACTTAGCCGAACTGGACCTATACAATAACCATACCAAAAAGAAATGCCACGTCATTGCACAAATTGGGTTATGCATTTAATAGAATTAACATTTCCTGTGAAATATGTTTACAACTTTTTAATAAAGACTTAAAAAATTCTACTCATAGATATTATAAAAATATCTGTTTATGATCTTACCATATTGAAAAAATCAAATTTACTGGTTAATCGTAATCTCCGAAAATATTCAGGTATGGGTACCATCCCAATACTTACAGAGCTTTTTTTACATTGAATACATTTTTCACATAATTTTGCAAAATTTTCCCAATATTTTTGTGATGCTCATGCAGACTATTCAAAAATCAATCGCCAGTATCTTAATCCTGCTTCCACAAATATAATGAAGATTTTGTTTTCTATTATTTTTTTCGGGGAAAGCAAAAGAAATTAATAAATTTGTTGAATGTACTAATAAAAAGGCGAGATTCCATTGCCAAAATATCTTCTAAATTTTAGCAAGGCTAGATAAATACAAGGAATAATGCCTTTCACCATGCCGATCTAGATTTTTATGAAATAATGCTCATTGCTAAACAAACTCTTGAAAATGTGCTCAATAAACATGGAAATATCCCTATAAATGAGAAGATGGTACAATTTTCTGACGCCGAGGTTATTACCGAAAGTCTTCTTTAAGAGCGGTTAATATCTGACACCGAAAATTAGTTATTCCCCATTTTGCATAAAAATTATAAATCTGAGTCTCCCCTCTTCATTGAGCGCTCCGGCTACAAAGGTTTTATAAAAACTCAGGCTAATCTCAAAAAACAGGTTCGGCAATACCTGTTAGCACATCTATTGGGAGGAAAAGATAACTATTTTATCGACTCTATGCCCATTCGTATCTTTCAATTCAGCCAGGTCAAAAGGTGAGGAACTGTCGTGAAAATTATTCTGCTACCTCCGGTAATCGATTTTATCCCTCTCAACCGATTTCAATAGTCGGCATATGGCATAAGGTCTTTATGAGTGACATTACAGGGGCAAATTGCATTTCTCCTAATAACCAAATAAAGAAGATTTTTCTGCGTTTGAAATCATTGACAAACAGATCAATGCATATTAATTTTTATATTTTTCGAAACATCATGAGAAAGCTATTCAATTAGGAATATTAATTTTGATGAAATTTGGTATTTAAATATTTAGTCAAATTTTGAAGTGTATCCAAATTTTCCGGAACTATCTCATCATCCTCGATCTTAATTCCGAAATTTTCTTCTAAAAACAACACCAATTCTAATACACCGGTAGAATCTATTATACCATTTTCCAACAGAGAGGCTTTGCCCGAAAAGTCCAAAGGCATCATAAAATTCTCATTTAAAAACCTGACAAGCTTTTCAGATACGCTTTGCATAGTTTATCAACTCCCTTTGAATGATATTAATAATGATAATATGAATAATTATAGTTAGATTTCAATAATTTATAATCTGCACCATTAATAATTAAGCCCATAGTTTTTGATTTTAATCCCTCAATTTGATCCAAATTTTTGGTTAATTGATTTTTCTTGGTATGACCGGAACGGACAACAAACAAGACCCTATCCACAAATGAGCTTAAAATCACCGCATCAGTTGTCACAGAAATTGGAGGGGAATCAAAAAGCAAGAAACCGAATTTTCCTTTTAATACATCAATCAGAGCTCTCATTTTGTATGAACCTACAAGCTCGCTGGGATTTGGAATTTGTGTACCGGAAGACAGCAAAAATAAATTCGGTACATGCGTTTCCTGCAAAAATTTTTGAAGACTATCAGTAGTAATATCAACATTACTATTCAATAAATCACTCAAGCCAGGCCTTTTTTCGCAAACCAAAGAACGATGCAAAACGCCTCTTCTCAAATCTGCATCAATCAACACAGTTGGTATTTTTTGCTGTGCAATTGTGATAGCCAGATTACTTATGGTGAGCGACTTTCCCTCATTAGCATTTAAACTTGTAATCAATATCGTATTTATTTTCCTTTCCTCTCCATTTGAAATTAAAAGATGTGTTCTTAACATCCTATATTTTTCACCAATTATATTTGGTGCATAATCGGATGTAATCAATTTGGGATCTATTTTAAATTTGTCATCGGGATTCACCTCTTTAGGCATTTCATCTTCGTTTCCGATAACAGGAATAGTACTTAACACGGGCAGTCCCAAATCATACTTCAAATCATTTTCATCAACAATGGAAGGAGAGATAATCTCTCTAATAATAATTGCACCGGCAGCACCGGAAATGCTTAAAAATAATCCTAAAAATAGAATTATGAAGACAAGAATTCTATTTGAGCTCTCCTCTGGAATCATTGCATGATCCAACAAAAAAGCATCGGGGATTATTGCCGCATCCGCTATCTTGGCTTCATTATATTTTACCAGCACATTTGAAAAAATCCGTTCATTTACTTCCTTATCTCTTACTAGCTTGGCAAGAATAGTCTCCTGTGCAGGCAATCGTTTTAATTTAAAATTGAGGTCAGCAAGTTGAGAATTATTTTGTTCTAATTTCGAATTAATATTTTTCTGATAATCTTGGAATAGTTCATTAATTCTATTTTCTACTTCTTTGATTTTTTGACTTAATTCCAACATTTGCGGATGATTTTGCGAATAGCCATTATTTTTAAGAGACTGATTTTGTTCTAAAAGTGAATTGTAATCATCCAAAACCACTTGAGCGCTAGGAACACCATTTGCTGATAAAAAAGATAAGATTTCTTTGTATTGGACTGTTAAATTTCCAGCAGTTTGAGCTCCACTTGATAATAATAATTCCTTAATGTGCTTTCGATTTTCCTTTAATGTTTGAATTTCAATATCAAAATTTGAGAGTTGTCTCAATTCCTCAGTTAAATCCGATGACAAGCTAAGTGTTGGATGCTTTTCTTTGTATAGTTCTAATTCTTTCTCTGCGCCCTCCAACTTTTCTCTGGCTAATATTAATTGCTCGCCTAAGGTTTTTAGGATGGAAGATGTTTTGTATCGTTTCAAGTCCAGAGTTTTTTGAATAAAAAGATCCGCGATTGTATTTACTGTTTGAGTAGTCCGTTGGGGATCAATCCCTTTAAACCCAATTGTAAGAATTGTTCCTGAACCGTCAAAAGAGGTATGAAGTCCCCCTTTGAGGGAGTTAATTGCGTGTCGTTTTGAAATAATTCCAAATTTAACAATTCTTGGATTCTTTATGAAATTTGAATTTAATTTAAGATACATTCCCCCAATTTTAAATAATGAAGGATTAATCGGAGACTCTTTCAGAAAAAGATCTTTTTGATCTTCATTT
>JARRQT010000284.1:0-4073 GCA_037381445.1 Calditrichia bacterium | reverse complement strand
ATATGAATTAGATATTCCATTAAATCATGTAAAACATACTCTCATTTAATTCGCACAACGGGTTAGATATAAGCAAATATAATACAGATCACCTACTAAGACTTTCATTATCTGTAGGTTACATTATATCAAAAAATAAAATTTCTAACATAAGCTATTCATCGCCTATTGAATTCACTGTTGAAAAAAATATTGCCTCAATTAGCTCAATTATAATTGAGGATTGTTTAACGCGAATTGATTTAGGCATATTCTCCCTTAAATTAATTCGCTAGGTAATAAATGAAAAAAGCTAAGCACATGAGTAATCTGACTGCAAAATGAATTTTAAAAATGTGGATAAATGATGTTTTAGGACAGTTCATAGCACCTACTATACAAAGCAACTATTTTAATTAGTTAATTCATTGGTATGAAAAATAAAAAATGGAATTTAATTGCAAAAAATCCGACCAATTGAAATTGCACTATAATTGGGATGCTTAGTCGCAGTTTGGCAATTGGTGACATTTTTTTATCTATTATGGACGCAAAAATAAGTCATTTTTTGTCTATGCTTCATCTCTGTTAGGAGGATGTGGTTTCATATCTCAAAATAAAAAATGACAAAAGAAGAGTGGAAAGTGATTCCCGGTATAATGGCTATGATAGGCAGCGCATCCCGACAGACACGCAGACCTTCTGGGAAGGAGGGAGACCCCCGGATCATCAGCCTATTTAAGAGGGTTGGGAGATCAAATGAATGTCTGAACCGCAGATTACAGGGGATTAAAGGATTACGCAGAAAAAAGAAGGGCCGAACGCCGGGAAAATGCCACAATCAATGAGAAACCCGGGATAATCAGCGAAATCCAATAATCTGCGGGAATCAGCGGTTTAGACAGCTTTTGATATTAGCGGGTGTATCTGTTATGGTGAATACCGGGCTGTATTTGAATACCAACCGGCATATTAAAATAAGGGTACAGGGAAGCAATATGAAGGTGTGGATTGATAACACCCTTTATATCGATACCGATGATGCCACCTACACCGACGGCTATTTCGGGCTGATTTCCTATGGTGTGGCGGCCCGTTTCGACAACCTGGTGGTGCGGCGAATGCCGTATGACAACGAAATATTTTACATCCGGGATACGGAGGGCAACGTCATTGCCGAGTATGACGGCGGCGGGAAGCTGCTGGCGGAGTATGTGTATGCCAACGGGCAGCGTATTGCGAAGATGAATGCCGGGGGTGATGTGGATTATTACCTCAATGACCATCTTGGAAGCGCCCGTGCCATGGCGGGCAGTAAGTGGAGTGCCAATTATTACCCGTTTGGAGAGATTGCCAGCCAGGGCGGTTCGCAGGAGGACACCCGTTACGACTTCACCGGAAAAGAACGGGATAGAGGAACCGGGTTGCACTACTTTGGGGCGAGGTATTATGACCCCAGTACGGGAGGTGGGCGAGTCGCAGGGACCGGAGACGGGAGACGGGAGACCGGAAAAAGCATAATCCAAATAACAAAGCCCAAATGGGGGACGAAAAATGCAGAAAAAGGTTCACGGTCTCGTCTGTGGCCAGTGGTCCGTTGTCAGTGGTCAGAAGCTGAAAGGGGCATTTTTAAAAAGTTTGGGGTTGAAGGGCACAGGGTCTATGGCCTATGGGCATTCAGGAAGTTTGAACGGGCGGGATGTCAAATTGAATTCAGGCCAGATCCCAAAGCCTCAGCCGGCAGCAACACGTACTTTTTCATAGAGAAATTCGGGGGCAAAATCGGCCCCGTTTGGCCAGACAATTGTGTGCAGCTCTGGATGGACGGCAAAGTTCTTAAAATATGATAGGTTCTTTAAAGGCTCGAATATTTCACCCTCCAGCTCGCCGCTAAAATCAACTTCTCCCTGGGTGCCGTCCCCAAAGCGTATATGGATAATAAAATCCTTAACATAATTTGCATGGACAATTCTTGGTAACATAATGCTACTCCAATGGTGCTATCTTATTTAAAGGTTTCTTCTCTTTCGCCAATTGCCAATTTTCCAATAGTTCATCTTTATGAAGCTCGAGCCACTCCAGGACAAGCCGAAGTGCGCGCCGGGGAAATTTTCCATTAATTATGCCGGATTCTATTTCTATGGTGATTTCGAAATTGCCGTATATCGCGTGAAAATGAGGCGGCGAGTGATCTCTGTAGAACATTGCAATGACAATTCCAAGAAACCTGGATATCTCAGGCAACTTTTCCTCCGGGTAATATTCAAAGAGCACCGCTTTTTGCTTCAGATGACTCTTCAATTTTTATACCTTATAATATAATAAACTTGTTTCTTTGATAAACCATTAATTATCACCTTTAGCAGTATGGCCCGGGGAATAGTTATGCCATTAACGATAGAATTCGCGCAAGGCAATTCAGCCTGGAATAATCCCCTCATTTATTCGATTGTTTTGCCATTGACACCGGGATTCATGCCGGTAAGCAGAGAAGGCTCCATCTCGTTGAGCGGCTTTCTCCGCTGTTTTTGTTGCCGGATGTCAAATGGAGAATAAATTTCCCCCCAAAATTGGAATTTTCACATGGTGATGCCTTTGGCAAAAATTCCCAAGCTAAAAGAAAGGGAAATCTCAATCGTTGATGATTGCATTTAGCATCGCGGCCCGCCTATTTTCGGGGATCAAGCGTCCGGGCTCCCGGCATTTGATTTAATATCTTCTTGTCGCTCGTAAAGAGCGTGTAGTCAAATTGCGCGGCCTGGGCGCAAATGATCGCATCCGGCAATTTTAAACCCGACTTTTTTCTAATGTCTATGGTCAGTTTGGCTGTTTGTGCATCAGGGTATAGAATCTCAACAAGTGTCAGGAATTTTTTTATGGTGTCAATTTCATCCTGACCGGTTTCGTAGCATAACAATTCTATTTCGGTTATAAAGGAGACCGCAACTTTCTCCGCGTTAGAGACATTGGCAATAACCCTTTCATTTCCCTGAAGAAAATACAGGGCAGCATTGGTGTCCAAAATTATTTTCATAACCGGTCTTTCCATTCATTCCGCATCTTTTTCTGAAATTCCAGAGGATGTCCGCTTGGGGGGAGGCTGCCGGCCAGTTTCATTATTTCCTTTACTGATGATAATTTTCCGCTCTGGAGGGGCAGAATAATAATTTCAGCCTCCTGTCCAATGTATTTCTCCAATTCATCGATATGCAGATTTTTTGATCGGATCTTTTTTATGATTTTTATTGCTTCCATCTTCAATCATCTCCTTTTTCGCAGACCGCCGCGATTTTTATATCTGTAAAATAAAACCATTTTCTTTAAACAGCAATGAAGATTTTGGGAATGGAATTACCATTTTTTTGCGCTGCTCAATATTCAATCCATCTCCTGTACTAAATTTGTGTGCTATAATCTCAATGATCCCGCAGGCATAGGGGGCATCGGGCGGGAAAGGTCCCGAGGGCATGACGCTGGCCGGTAGGTATACGACCGGCATATCATCTGTCAATGCACACCTGCCATGCGCTATGCGCTTTGCGCTCCTGGTGTCCTGGCGAGAGAAAATGAATCAGGGTTTCGGCAGACGACGAACGTATCGTTGGCCGATGAACCCTCGCAAGAGCGTTCTCAGGGAGAATTTCAACGTACGTGAAGTGCGTCGTCTACCGCCATGGCCCATTTTCAAACATGGCTTGATAATTCACAAATCGGTTGGGGACCGGTAGCCGACGGACATATTGTCCGTCGATGAATACGTTCTCAGGGAGAATCTCAACGCACGTGAAGTGCGTTGTCTACCGCCATGGGCCATTTTCAAATATGGCTTGATAATTCACAAATGGGTTGGGGCCCGGTAGGCGACGGACATATTGTCCGTCGATGAATGCTCGCCAGAGCCTTCTCCGGGAGAATTTCAACGCACGTGATGTGCGTCGTCGACCGCCATGGCCCATTTTGAAACATGGCTTGATAATTAACAAATGGGTTGGGGACCGGTAGCCGACGGACATATTGTCCGTCGATGAATACGTTCTCAGGGAGAATCTCAACGCACGTGAAGTGCGTTGTCTACCGCCATGGGCCATTTTCAA
>JARRQT010000283.1:0-4093 GCA_037381445.1 Calditrichia bacterium | reverse complement strand
AAAATATGCCGGGAACAAGGAGGAACTCAAGAAGAATCGTAAATCCATCACGGAAGACACCCGAACACAGATCAACGCCGTATTGACACCGGACCAACAGACAAAATTCGCTGAATGGCACAAGAAATGGAAAAAGGGCGACAAAGAGATGAAATCCATGAAAGCGCCCAAAATGAAGACGATGCAAAAACCGGATTCCAGTATGGCAGAGCCGGAAATGGAATAAGCGTTTTTTTCCGCTCCCGGGTATGGCGTTTGATACGCCAAAGAACCGGATGATGAGCGGAACTGGACTGTTTTTATTTTTTACCGCGGCAGACTATTCCTTCGGGAAGCCTGTCGCGGTTTTTGGTTTAAGCGCTTCATGATTGAATTAAATTCAAAATTTCCATCGTTAGCATCAATGACGGCCGGAAGCCGGAAGCGTTATTTTTTTGTCCCTATCCAATGAATTCCCGAAAAATTTCAGCAACATTTTGAGACATTGTCCTGTCTATTCCGGGATCAGGGTTGAAAACCGGGTACTGTTAACCTGCTGTTATTTAACATATATTCAGTCCGGACGAAATTGTGCCTGATAAATCTTTTAATATAATTTCAAGGAAATAACAAAATCTTTCGGGAGAGCATTTCATGAAAATTAATGTCCTGTTTTTGTCGATTACGTTACTGCTTTTTGCGCTTCTGCATTCACTTTTTGCTGCTGCGGGACCGGACCTGCAGGGAAACATCACCAGCCTGGTTGATGGTTTTGCCGGCCGGAATATTCAACCGAATGAACCCGGTTTTGTCATTGCCGTGGTCAGTAACGGAAAAATGCTGGCGGAGAAGGCGTATGGCTATGCAGATGTGGAAAAGAAAATCCCCAATTCACCTGAGACGCTATTTGAAGTTGGTTCGGTCACCAAACAGTTTACCGCGGCACTGGTCGCCACCCTCATGGCGGAAGGCAAAATTTCAGTGAATGATGACATCCGGAAATACTTTCCGGATTTCCCGGATTACGGCAATACGATTACCGTGGGGAATCTGCTCCATCACACTTCCGGCATCCGGGATGTGCTGAACCTGATGGTGCTGGCCGGCTGGCCGATCGACAGGGATTACACCGATGACAAAATAATGGGACTGCTGGAACGTCAGAAGGGCTTGAATTTCCCGGCCGGCGATGCCTACGGTTATTCCAATTCCAACTATTTTCTGCTGGGGAAAATCGTTCAAAAAATTACCGGCAAAACGCTGAACGCCTGTGCGCGGGAGATTTTATTCGATCCCGCGGGGATGAACAGCACTTTCTGGCGGGGGCAGCCGGATCAAAAAATCAAGAACCGGGCCAGGGGCTACCTCAAAAAGGAGGACGGCACGTTTCATGGCGATTTCGACCTGATTCCCGCGAATAAGGGAGAAACGGGCATCAATACCACCGCCGGGGACCTCATGAAATGGGACCAAAATTTTTATTCTCCCCGGTTTGCGCATCCCGAAATCATCGACATGATGCAGGAGAGGGGAGTTCTGAATAACGGGGACACCATCCGCTATGCCTTGGGGCTGGAAATCGGTTCCTACAAGGGATACAAAACCGTGGCCCACGACGGCGGGACCGGAACTTTCTTTGCCGCCATCAGGCGGTTCCCGGAGCGGAAATTCACGATCATCTTTCTGGCCAACCGCAGCGATTTAAAGGTTGGCGGCTTGTTCGACCGCATTGCGGATATGATGCTGGGGCTTCCGGCAGAAACAAACTGGGCGGTGCCGGCGGGCAGTCAGGCAAATGCTGAGAATGACAAAACTCTATATGACCAGTATGCCGGGGATTACAGCATGCCGAACGGTTTTACCATTTCGATAACCAGGGAAGGGGATAAACTGGAAGCGCAGGGAACCGGTCAGCCCCGGTTTGAGATTACCCCGGAATCGGATTCCACCTTTTTTCTGGAGATCGCCAATGCACACCTGACCTTCAGAAAAGATAATGAAGGAAAGGTGGATACCCTGATTCTGAACCAGGGAGGACAGACCATTCCGTTCAGCCGGCGTATCCAGGAACTGTTAACCCAGGCGGAAAAAGAACAGATGGCGGGGGAATATTATTGTGATGAACTGGATGTCGTCTATAAAATTGCGCTCAAGAATGATGAGCTGTTTCTGGAGGCTCCGGAATTGCCGGCTATCATTTCCGAGCGCAGCTCGGGGCTTCTTAAGAGAATCAAAGGATATCAATTCTCGGAATCGATGCATACCCTGGAATTCCTGCCGGATGAATCGGGAAATATTTCCGCATTTACCCTCAGCATCCCCCGGGCAGCCGGACTGCATTTTGAAAAATTATTGAAGGGAGAATAGCGCCCGAGCCGGGACAGATGATGGCCAATTTTCAGGGAAATTTCTTCCGTAAAATAATCCCGGCGGCCGATGATCAGAAACGGCTGCCGGGATTAGATTAAATGCGCAGATTTTTGGCGTATAAAAGGTTCTCTGACCGCTACTTGAGCAGGATCAATTTCTTAGTGCTGACAAAAGAACCGGCCTGCAGGCGGTAATAATAGATGCCGCTGGCAAGGTGGGAGGCATTGAACTGAATTTCATAGGTCCCCGCCGCTTTTTTCCCTGAAACCAGTGATTTCACTTCCCGGCCCAACAGGTCGTAGACTTTCAGGCTGACCAGCTCCATATCCGGCAGAGAGAAAGCGATAGTAGTGGTGGGATTAAACGGATTGGGGTAATTCTGTTCCAGGGCAAATGATTTAGGCAGGTTCTGACCCGCCTGGGTTTTGATATCAACAGCAGACGGTTCGGCCAGCAGAATATGGTACTGTCCGTCGGCGGTCGTGGTGTTGATAACGATCTGTCCCTCATCATTAATATCCGCGGCATGGCTGTTTACCGCTCCCTGGTCATCCAGTTGGTACATAGCACCGTCGGTCCATAGAAAGGCATGACGGGTACCGTCTTCTTTATCGAAGCTGCCCACAATCTGGCCCTTGTTATTGATGGCCCCAAATTCGAAATTTTTGGAACCGGGAGGACAGATATCCCGCATCTGATCATTATCCAACAGGAAAAGATGTTGGATCGAATACCCATCGCAATCCGTCTGATTAAGTTCAACGCGTGCGACGATCTGGCTGTTTTCATTAATGGCCATCGGCCAGCAGCTATTGCCCCCGCCAGTGCCAAGATCGGTTAAGTTCCCGGCTTGCCACCGGAAAAGATGGCTTTCACCGCCGGATGTAGTCATCTGTCCGACCACTTCGCCTTTATCATTAAGATGGACCGGATACACTTTTCCCATATCGATCATGGAATCATTCTGCCAGAAAAAGCCATGGTCTTCCGGACCAGGAGCCGGCGATACTCCGATAATCTGGTTTTTGTTATTGATATCAAAGGCAGAGCTGGAAACTCTTTCCCAATAATTCATATCATTTTCACCGCCCAGGGTACCCAGATCGATCATTCCCTGTCCCTTTCGCCACAGGAACGCCTTTTGCCAGCCGGCTGTATAAATGGAAGCATAACGCGACCAGCCGACCACGTACCCGGAGTCGTTCATGGCTTCCGGCATTACCCAGTTGCCGCCCATGTTGCCTAAACCGACCAATGTATCATTCTCCCAGAAAAATCCGTAATAATTGCCCCCGATAGTCGATTCACCCATGATCTGGCCCGCTTCATTAATAGTATACGGTTTCGCATAGATTCCGCTGAGGGCCCCCAGCGGCTTAAGTTCGTTGTCTTTCCATACATATGCCTGCTCATTTTCATAAACGGGGAGTTCTCCGCGCTCATTAATTGCCCCGCCCGTGAGGTAATCAATAGATACACGCAGGAGCGCCGTCTTGTAATTGCCGGCGAGCGGAAGATTGGGATCAGTGTCGAAAGCTCTTGTGGTGATGGTCAGTGACGGTCCGCTCGTGCTCCAGTTGTCCGCTTCATCCCCGGCTTCGTTCTTGAAGATATACTCGGTGGAGGGCTCCAGACTGTCCACCCTGAAAGTATAGGGATTATCTGATTTTATGGATTTGGAGTATTCGGGTCCGGTATACATGTCGATCTGGGCGATCAGGATGCCGTTTTTAAAGATGCGGTA
>JARRQT010000282.1:0-4129 GCA_037381445.1 Calditrichia bacterium | reverse complement strand
CGGCGGGACTTACGGAAACTTTGCCAGCGAGACCTACGCCTACGATTCAAGCACCGGCAATATGGACAGCAAAGCCGGTGTGGACTCTTCTAAAATATGATCTGAATACCCATACTTTCTCGGACGGCAAACCCAGACCCTGCCGGTTTGTCTCCAGAATGCAGATGGCGGGTGATACACTCTTTTTTATGGATTATTACTACAAGGGATTTCTTGCTACTATTCCCTTTGCGGAGATTAAGTACTCGGGAAGATATGTTAAAACAATATCGACCTTTGGCATTATTCCGGAATTTTCTTCCGGAAAAAAATATCAGGCAGATCGTTTCGAAAATAGAATATCCATCACCGGCAATGTTCACCGGACAAATCTCAGGGAATGAACGGAACGGCCTCAATTCTGTTGATTCAGATAATCCCGTCAAAAGAATTTCTCTTCCTGTTCGCCGGGCAAGGTAGCGCATCCGAAGCGATGTTACGACCTCATGCGTTGGGATCGATCCTCTCCTTCGCCGCTATCCCCGTGATGCTCCTTCGCCCTTCAGCTCCTCCCAGGCATCGTATGCCCGGCGCAGGTGGGGAATGGTGATGGAGCCGCCCACGATCAGGCTGATGGAAAGGGCCTCCTCCAGCTCCCCGTCGCTCACGCCTTCCTCATGGCAGCGGATGATATGATATTTCACGCAGTCGTCGCAGCGCAGCACCAGCGACGCCACCAGGCCCATCATCTCCTTAGTTTTCACCGGCAGGGCGCCCTCCCGGTAGACCTGTCCGTCCAGGCTGAAAAAACGCCTGGTCTCCAGTCCCGCATATTTCAAAACAATATCGTTCAGCCGGGAGCGTTCCTCCCGGAATTCCTTGGTACTCTCTTTTTCAGACATCCTGAATTCTCCTCTTTATCTGTAAGCATTCTTTTTATGATTGTCATAACTCAGCCAGCCGCCGCCGCGAAAGCAGAATAAGATAACCCGCCCGCTCCCGATTTTAAAAGGCAATTTTCCTTTTTAAATCTTCATTTTCTGCAAAAGGAACGCCCTCAAATTGCAGATGACATTTCATTTGATATCGGCCGCTGAAAGGCGTTTTCCGGGCAGTCCGGGAATTTTTAAGAAATTGACATTTTTTGTGAATTTACTTACATTGAAACCCTGAAATTTTAGAAAAGTATTTAGCGTAACGTTTAATAAAATTTAACCAGAAGGAGGTTTATCGTGGCGAATGCAAAATTTAATGTTCCCCTTCCCCCCAACGAGCCCCTGAAGAGTTATGCGCCGGGCTCCCCTGAAAAATCGGAATTGAAATCCAAATTAAAAGAACTTCGCAGCCAGCAGATAGAAATACCGCTCATCATCGGCGGCAAGGAAATTAAAACCGGCAAAATGGGCAGATGCGTGCTTCCCCACAACCATGAAGTGGTGGTCGCTGAATACCACCAGGCCGGCGAAAAGGAAGTCCGCATGGCGGTGGAAGCGGCGCTGGAGGCCCGCAAAAAATGGGCAGCCATGGACTGGCACGAGCGCATCGCGGTGTTTCTGAAAGCGGCAGACCTGCTGGCCGGCCCCTGGCGTCAGGTGCTGAATGCCGCCACCATGCTGGCCCAGAGCAAGAACGCCTTCCAGGCCGAGATTGATTCGGCGGCCGAACTGATCGATTTCTTCCGTTTCAATTCCTATTATGCCATGCAGATTTTCGAAAGCCAGCCGCCCTACTCTCCGCTGGGGACCTGGAACCGCATGGAATACCGCCCGCTTGAGGGTTTCGTTTTTGCGGTCACTCCCTTCAACTTTACCTCCATCGCCGGTAATCTTCCTTCTTCCCCGGCCATCATGGGCAATGTGGCCCTGTGGAAACCCGCTTCAAGCGCGGTCTACTCGGCCTACCACCTGATGAAGCTGTTCCAGGCCGCCGGTCTGCCGGACGGCGTCATCAACTTCATTCCCGGCTCGGGCAGCCAGGTGGGCAACCCGGTCATGAATTCCCCGGAACTGGCCGGCATTCATTTCACCGGCAGCACCGCCACCTTCCAGAGCATGTGGAAAACGGTGGGCGACAACATCAAAAATTACAAATGGTATCCCCGCATCGTGGGAGAAACCGGCGGGAAGGACTTTGTCTTTGCCCACAACAGCGCCGACATCGAGGCCCTGGGCGTGGCGCTGATCCGGGGCGCCTTTGAATACCAGGGGCAGAAATGCTCCGCCGCGTCCCGCGCCTACATTCCCAAATCCATCTGGGGAAGCCTCAGGGATTTCATGCTGCGCGAACTGAAAACCATCAGGATGGGCGATCCGGAGGATTTCAGCAATTTCATGAACGCCGTCATCGACAGCGGCGCCTTTGCCACCATCACGGAATATATCGACTACATTAAAAAATCGGACGAGGCCGAGATCATCTTCGGCGGCGGCTACGACGACAGCAAAGGCTATTTCATCGAACCCACCGTGGCGGTGACCAGCAATCCCAAATTCCGCACCATGCAGGAAGAGATCTTCGGGCCGGTGCTCACCATCTATGTTTATGAAGATGAAAAATACGAGGAGACCCTGCACCTCTGCGATCAGACATCTCCCTACGCGCTCACCGGCGCGGTGTTCGCGCAGGACCGTTACGCGGTCAGCCTGGCGGACAAGATCCTGGTGAACGCATCCGGGAACTTCTATATCAACGACAAGCCCACCGGCGCGGTGGTAGGACAGCAGCCCTTCGGCGGCGGACGCGCCAGCGGCACCAACGACAAGGCGGGAAGCTTCCTGAACATGATCCGCTGGGTCACCCCCAGGACTACCAAAGAGAATTTCGTGCCGCCGACGGATTACCGCTATCCGTTCATGAAAGAGAAATAAACGCAGACCTGAATAAAAAAACAAGCCCTCCGGGACAATGCCCGGGGGGCTTTTATTTTATCCTGACTTTCATTCTTTTCCAGGAAGCAAAATCCCGCTATGTATTATTGCCCGCACGGGTTTCCGCTGCCGGGAATTTTTCCGGCAGGTCCCTTCAACATGCCGTAAAAAACATGGACTTTATGGTGATGAATCGTTCGCCGAAACCGAAGAATTTCCCGAATAAATCTTCAAATTTTATAATTTCAACAAACAGCACAGGCTGTCATGCTTGTGTCCGGGCGGCAGGACGGGAATTATCCGGTTTTATCCTGTCCATTCTGTTCATCCTGTCCAATCTTTTTAATAGGCCGGTGTATCAGGCGGCGCAGCAGTTGCAGATCCTCTTTGTAGGCCTGGTCTCCGCCGGGGACTTCCAGGATCATGGGGATGTTCCGGAAATCCGGGTCATTGATCAGATGGCGGAAGCCGGCCAGCCCGATTTCCCCCTGCCCGATGCGGGCGTGGCGGTCCACCCGGCTGCCGAACTCCGGTTTGCTGTCGTTCACATGAAAAGCCAGCAGCCGGTCCAGCCCGATGGTCCTGTCAAATTCCGCTTTCACCGCCTGCCAGCCCTTTTTGGTGCGGATATCGTACCCGGCGGCGAACACATGGCAGGTGTCCAGGCAGACCCCCACCTTCCCGCCCAGGCCGGAGCGGTCCATCATATATCTGAGCTGCTCGAAACGGTATCCCAGGTTGGTGCCCTGTCCGGCGGTGGTTTCCAGCAGGACCGTCACCTGCTGTGCGCCGGATTCCTCCCGGCATTGGCGCAGGCTGTCCGCGATCTTATTCATGCCGGCCTCCTCCCCGGCGCCCAGGTGCGAGCCGGGATGCATGACCAGATAGGGCACTCCCAGCAGTTCGCTGCGCTTCAGCTCGTCGGTGAACGCCCGGCGGGAGCGCTGCCAGGTGCGGGGATTGGTTGCGCCGAGGTTGATCAGGTAGGCGTCATGCACGGTCACGGGTCGGACGCCGGTTTCGCTGACCGCCGCTTTGAAGGCGTCCGCTTCCTGCGGGGTGAGCGGTTTGCCGTCCCACTGCATCTGGTTCTTGCTGAAGATCTGCACCACGTCGCAGCCGATCTCCCGGCCCCTGTGAAGGGCATTGAAAAGGCCGCCGGCAATGGAGGTATGGGCGCCCAGCGGCGGATGGTTTTTGAATTGGAAGTCTATGGGTTGGGGCATGGGATTCCTTCATCATTCCATTTTTCATTTATAAATCGAATAAACTTTACATAAAAA
>JARRQT010000281.1:0-4184 GCA_037381445.1 Calditrichia bacterium | reverse complement strand
TTTCTCTGCATGGTGAATGAGCCAATGCGCCGGAATCAGAGATCCGTGCTTGTTTTTGGTCGAATTGTGAACCGGATATGGGAAGATATATGGCTGTGGCTTGCTTTGGAACGTATGGCCGCCGCGGTGGATGAAGCCGCTGCGAGCCGATAACCGTTCCGCCACGGCGCTCCGAAGCCGACCTCAGCTCCGGGCAGGGCAAACAATTCCCGGAAACCTGCAGTCTTGGATAGATTTGCATGCATGGCCACAGCAGATGGCTGCCAGCTCTCATCCGCTCCGTCCGGCGCTTCCGAATCCCGGATGTGAAGCATAAATTCCAGCGCTGCTTCCGTATCGCAAATCTCCAGAAAGACCGGAGTCATCCCCATGTCCGCCAAAGAGACGGGCGCCTGGTTCATCAGCGTCTCAACGTGGACAATTTTGCCTTTATCATCCACAAATTCCACCACCGCGACCGGTATGGTATTGGCCGGAAATGTCGTTTCAGCCAGCAATTCCTCCGTCTCCAATCCATATGCATCCAGATCCACCTGTGCATTGAGGAGGCCGGTGGCAATCTGGCCTATCAAATGGGAGAGGCTCATTTCATCATATTTTTGATGGCCCATTATCCCTCCTCTCCGGAAGCGTCCAGACCCGGGTAGGTCTCCCGATCCTGCTGAGGAAAAATCATAGGGGCGACTCGACGGAGCGAAATGTGATCTTTATGGTGGACGAAGCGGCGGCGTTGAAGCCGAAATAGTTGTTGAAGGTCGGATTCAGCAGTCCCGCCTGCAGGGATCTGAAACCCGGGCTGTTTTTTTGGGCCTGCGCCCCAAAATAATTTAATGCCACCGGCATCTCGATTTCGATTTCCGGGATATGAAGCCAGGGTGCGGACAAACCGGTCTTCATCTTCTCATCCACCTGCTCCAATTGAATTTCTTTCGAAAGAGAATACGCTTCCAGCAGGGCCCTGGCGTTGATAATCTCCCGGCCCAGCTGCTGCACAATTTCGTTAACAGGGGCCGAGAATAACGGCTGAATCTTTATTTCCATGAATATCTCCCATGCTTTTCTGTCATTCTTATCAATTGAAAACCGTCCATCAGAAATTAAATATTGCTGACGCCGGAATCGCCAGCACGGTCTTGGATATTTTATTCAAAAAATTCAAATCAGAAAAACAGTCCTGCCGCCAGCTCCCGATCGGCGGATCTACGCCGTCTTCTGGATGACCTGGGGAACCAGCCTGTTTGGCGGATCTTTGGGCCGCAGGGTAGCGGTCACCTGGCACTGTCCCCAGTCACCCTCCACCTTGCTGCTCACCGCCACGGAGGTAGCCGAAGAGACTGTCAGTTCCGAACTGTATTTTGTCTTTTTTGAGGCACTGGAATAACCGCCGCCGCCGCCAATTTTAAAGATACCCAGATTCAAGCTAATGCCGCCTCCTGCCCCCCATTTGCTCTGGGAGGTCTCATATTTGGTCTCCAGTTTGCGGCTGAATTCACTCTGGGTATCCCGGTTATATTCATATGTGCGCATATAGGCCACATATTTGATATCAATAACCGTCTCCGAAAATTCAATGAACGTCGGATTCAGTCCCCAGGCCAGCAAGGAGAGCGGCTCCGAATTCAAAAGGGTATCCACATTGGTTATATTCCCGTCGGCATCCACGGTCTCCACCAGCGCGATAATGACCGAGTTGGGATCAAATTTGGTGTCAGCCAGAAGCTGGGCAGTGTTGGCACCGTTCAAATCCAGCGCAAGCTGGGCATCGGCCACTGCCAGCGCAACCTTGCGTACCAACTCTCCAAACGGAAATTGAGAAAATTTTTCCGGTGTGCTTGCCATAATATATTCCCCCTTTTTATTGGTGATGTGTGAAAATTAGATTTTGGAAATCATGAATTATTGACACGTACGATGCGATTGCGGGCATCCACCCGGTAATGCCACTGCGGATCCCCGTTTTTGTCAGTTCTGACCTGCAGCCGTCGTACCCGGCTGGTGAGGGTGACGGGGCCGGCGTGTTTTACCCCTTCCATGGTCTTCAGCTTATCGGCTGTATTTACCCGCAACCGTGCCAGCAGGATTCGCATTTGCGGAAGCTGTTGAAGGACTTGGCCACCCAGCGCCGCAATGGTCCGTTTCACAAGGATCAGATATTGCTCATCCTTTAGAAAGACGATATACATCTGCCTGTCTCCGGCAGGCTGAATCTGCTTTTTTTCTATCATTATTCTTTTTTGGTTTCTGAATTAACCTTCTTAATACTCTAAAAAAAGATTCATTCACCCGCAAAGCCCACCGCCATGGGGAGAAATGTTTTTGGTGACTGGCAGGCTATGCCGGATTCTGGCAGCCTTCATCATAATCAAATTTAAAGATCTTGAGTATATGGTCCGGTTGAGAGTGCAGCACCGGGATCGGCCGCTTCATAAATCCCGCAGGAAGGAAACAGGAGAGACCGCACAAGAGGAGGCGTTATAATATCTACTGTTGATTATAACAAATGACAGTATAAAAATCAACAGATAAAGCGCCCGTTGCATATTAGCTCAATTGAAATGCATTATTATCATCACTAAAGATAATAACGGCCCGATGAAAATTATTGTTTTTAAGAGATCACGCAGGTCATTGTCCTTTTTTTAAAAATGGAACTGTCTCCCCCTCCGGATATGTGCTATATTTTATCCGTGCAGGCGCACACAAATTGCAGGAGATGCTATTTCGCCATGGGAAGATATCTGGACCATCTGTTCAGGAAGGCGGGACATGCCTATTCCACCGGCCGCTGGATTGTGAAATCTTTTGCCGGCAGCGATGAAGAAGAGATCGCCGCGGAATATATGCTGGGCCGCTCACTGGCCGGGGAATTGCTGAAAAACATCGAGCGGGAGGAAGATGACGCCGCCGGAGAACTGGTGAACAGGATCGGTAGAGACCTCTGCGCCCGCCTGACTAACAAAAAACGCCGCTTTACTTTCATTCCCGTAAAATCCGGCGAAGTGAATGCCTTTGCCCTGCCGGGTGGATTCGTTTTCGTCACCACTTCCCTGCTCTCCTTCTGCGAATCCGACGCCGATGAGCTGGCCTTTGTGCTGGGGCATGAGATGGGCCATATTGTGCGCGGACATGCCTTCGACCGCATGATCTCCAATTCCGCACTGAAAATCATCTCCAACTTTCATCCCGCTACCGGTTTTGCGGGGGCACTTTCCCAGAAGGCCATCTCAGGTCTGCTCACCAGCCAGTATTCCCAGGACCAGGAACTGGAGGCGGATGCCTTTGGGGTGGGCATCATGAACGCGGCGGGTTACGACATGTCCGGCGCGGCTGCTTTGATGAAAAAGCTGGCCACCCGGCTGGGACAACCTGACGGCGGCCTGCTGAAGAAATATTATTCCTCCCACCCGGAAGCCGCCATACGCCTGAAACATATCAGGGAAGAACAGAAAAGACGCAGTTGAAAAATGGTTTTCCCCCTCTCCTTTCAAGCCAGCGTAAAATAAATTTTCAAACAGAAAAATTTGTGGAAATGAAATTTTTGAGCGCCAGAATCCCCGAAACGGGAGCCCACGGGATTCGCTCGAACAATTCTATAATTCGAACAGACTATTCCCCTTCCGCGCTACCCGGCAGGATTCCGATGGAGCGCATAACCTCATAAAACTCCAAGGCTTTTCCGGTATGAAAACGGAATTCGATGAGGCCTTTCCAGTCCTTGTGAAACACGGAGGACTCGAAAGAGAGGGACAATATCTGCGGTTCCGGCAGCTTGATGTAGAGTTTTGACAGCCGGGGATCATCGACCGCGATATTTATCTGCGGCCTGCCATAGGTGTAACAAACCATCCGCGTTTTGGTGACCGTCAGGAAGCCGCTGAAACCCTCCCGCCGTTTGATGGAACGCCGGCCCGGCGCCTTGAGATTTGGAGTGATGTACCATCCCCCAATCCCCTCATCCGAAACCACGATTCTCTCGGCCTCCAGCACCGGGCGTAAATCTCTGGGAATCCCGCCAATCCTGAATAATCTGTAGAGAATGGTTTTGCTCATTGTTAATAATCCTTCTATCTTTCCTGAGCCTGCCGTTTTCAAAGTGCGGATCCGGCTGCATGATTTTCTATTTTCCCGATAAAAACAGGATCATCCCGTTTGAATTGCCATACTCATCCATCATTCTCCCTGTC
>JARRQT010000280.1:0-4206 GCA_037381445.1 Calditrichia bacterium | reverse complement strand
AAAGCCCGGGAGGTGAGGAAAAGCCTATACCAGATTGCCAGAACTTTGCCTGACTTTGAGAAATATGCATTAGCTAATCAAATCCGTAGGGCTGCGGTATCTATCACGGCAAATATTGCTGAAGGCTATGGCCGATTCCATTACCAGGAAAATATACAGTTTTGCCGGCAAGGCCGCGCATCACTATATGAATGTGAGGATCATTTAATAACCTGTCTGGATGAAAATTATATTACTGAAGAATGCCATAATAACACTTTGGATCAAATTGTTGAGGCAAGAAAAATACTTGACGGTTATATCAAATACCTACAAAAAGAAATGAGAAAAACCAAAGAATAGAATGCAGAAAGCAGTAATGCCAGAAAGCAGGCTCGTTTTCTCCTGCAAATAATGAAGTGCATGCGGGTTCTTTCCTATATAAAAGAGAAAAGAGATAAAGACGAAAGCAGAAAGCAGTATATCAGAAAGCAGTATATCAGAAAGCAGTAATGCCAGAATGCAGTAATGCCAGAATGCAGTAACACCGGAAGCAGTACCAGAAACCCGGACTGCCCCTCTGCCTTCTGCTTTTCGGCTTTCTATCTTTTTCCCTGCTTTTCTGCTCTCAGCTTTTCTGCTTTCTAATGCCCACTTGCGATAAGGAAAGCCAGAGACCATGATACTTGTGAAAGATCCAGCCCCGTAGGGGCGAAATATTTGTAGAACGGGAGGCCCCCCCACATCACCAGAGCCCCATAGGGGCGAAAGAAACAAGCTTGCGGGTGCTGGTCATAGAACCATGAAGGAATATGTAAGAAGAAGAAAAACCCGGATTGGAGACAATAAAATATCTCCTGCTGAAAAATTGCATTTTGTAAATTGCAGGTGAGTCCTTATTTTGCGGAATACGATTTTGGATATGTTTTAATTCAGCAGATAGAAAACGAGGCAGCCAAAATATGTTTCTGGGCCGCAGCCATAACAAGAAAAAGAAGCTGCTGGCAATGGGCGGGCAGTATATGTGCCTGATAATTGCCGCCTTTCAACTGGGTGAACTGGTGGCGCGCCATAACTTTTTTTCCATTGAAAGCGTGCTCTTCCCGGCAGCACTGACCGGCTTCCTGTATCTGAAATTTTATGAAAAGGAACTGTAGCAGGGCAGCAGCGATACCGCGGTAATCCAGTGGCCGCTACAGCCGCGTAGCTTTGGAATAGCCTTTCTTACCTTCTTTGTTTTGCAGATATGCTTTTCCGCTAAACCTTGGATGGGAGACAGGGAAGGGCAGGGCGAAGGCCCGGAGTGGCAGACAAGGGAAGTTTGTCCGTCAAAAAGCAGCTAATCAATGAACAATAACCAATGATCAATGATCAATAAAGACCGGAGCAGGGAGATGGACACGGAGCGCCGGCTGCGCGGAAGACCGGAAAAATTGGTCCACGGATTACACGAATTAGCACGAATGGGGGTATCAGGATGACACCTGATGGCCGGCAGCTCAATTTTTCATGAGCAGGGAAGATAAATATGAACGATATGATTGACATTTTAATTGACATCGCCCGGGAGGCCGGGAGAAGAATCCTGGCAATCTATGAATCGGGGAATTTCGGGATTGAAATCAAGACGGACCAGTCGCCCCTGACCCTGGCGGATAAGGCATCCAATGAATACATTGTGGAACAACTGAAAGCGTATTTCCCGCAAATCCCGGTGCTTTCCGAAGAGACCAAAATGGTCCCTTTCGATACCCGGAAAAGCTGGGACAGATTCTGGCTGGTGGACCCGCTGGACGGCACCAAGGAGTTTATCAAACGGAACGGCGAATTCACGGTGAACATCGCCCTGATTGAAAATAATTTGCCGAAGTTGGGCGTCATCTATTCGCCGGTCCCGGATATTTTATATTACAACCTGTATGACGGGCCGGCCTATAAGGCAGACAGTTCAGGACCGGCAAAACCCATCAGAGTGAAAAACGGGGACAGCGGCCGGTTGATCGCAGTCCAATCCAGGTCCCATTCTTCAGAAAAGGAACAGGACCTGTACCGGAAGCTGGATATTCATTCCAGCACCAGCATTGGCAGTTCATTAAAACTGTGCCTGATTGCCGAAGGCCGCGCCGACATCTACTACCGTTCCGGCCCGACCATGGAGTGGGACACAGCCGCGGGCCATGCCATTCTGACCGCCGCCGGCGGAGCCATCTACAATAATTCCCTGTCCTATAATAAACCGGAGCTGCTGAACGGAGAGTTCATCGCCACGGTGGATGAAAAAATACTGGAAGGAGTGCTGTAATTTGACCCGCAATGTCTACTGGCATGATACAAAAGTTGACCGTGAACTGCGGGAAAAATTAAACGGCCACCCGGGGGCGTGCCTGTGGTTTACCGGATTATCCGGCAGCGGAAAATCGTCGCTGGCGGCGGAAGTGGAATATGCCCTTCATCAGAATAAAATCCGTACCTACCTGCTGGACGGGGACAATGTGCGGCACGGGCTCAATAAAGATCTGGGATTTACGGAAGAGGAGCGGAATGAGAACATCCGGCGGGTGGGGGAAGTGGCCGCCCTGATGGTGGATGCCGGACTGGTGGTGCTGGCGACCTTCATCTCGCCATACCGCAATGACCGGGAGGCGGTACGGAGGCTGATGCCGGAAGACAGGTTTATTGAAGTGTTTGTGGACAGCGACCTGGAAGCCTGTGAAGCGCGGGACCCCAAGGGATTGTATAAAAAAGCCCGGCGGGGCGAAATCGCTGATTTTACGGGAATCACCGCACCCTATGAAAAACCGGAGCGGCCGGAGCTGACGGTCTTCAACGGCAGCGGGGCCGATCTTCAAAAAAACGTTCGGACTATTCTGGCTTACCTGGAAAAAGAAGTCTTTATTACCTCATCATAATAAAAACCTGTTAAAGAATGATCATTTCAACCAAAAGCGGCGGACCTGCTGATGTTTCGTGAATCCAAACTGAGATCCATTGTGAAGACCATTTCCTGGCGGTTCTGGGCCACACTGACCACCATCTCCCTGGTGCTGCTGTTCACGGGACAGACGGCCATCGCCCTCTCCATCGGGGGGCTGGAAGTGATCCTGAAAATGATCGTCTATTTCGTGCATGAAAGGGCGTGGGACCGCTTCAAGTTCGGCCGGCACGAAGTAAAACCCTTTGTATTATGGTTCACGGGACTATCAGGGAGCGGCAAAAACGAGCTGTCGCAGAAAATATATGACCGGATTTCCCATAACGGCATCAAGGTGGAATATCTGAACGGGCACACGGTGCGAAAACTGTTCACGGAAACCGGATTCAGCAGGGAAGAAGTAAATTCCCATATCCGGCGGGTGGGATACCTGGCCAGCCAACTGGAAAAACACGGCATATTTGTGGTGGCGTCCTTTCTTTCTCCCTACCGGGATTCCCGGGAATTTGTGCGGAAGCAGTGCGGGAAGTTTATCGAGGTGCATGTGGCCAGCCCGCTGGAATATTGCAGAACACGCGATAAAGAAGCACTTTACCGGCGGGCGGAAAAGGGAGAAATAAGGAACCTGGCGGGATACGATGCACCCTATGAAGAACCGCAAAATCCCGATGTGGTGGTGGACCTTTCCGCATCCGGCGTGGAAGAAGCGGCGGAAACCATATTTCAGGAAATCAAAAACCTGCTTTAACTCCAAATGATGCCATACTGATTCATCAAACCAGAACAGGGAGTGAAATGGATTATATTACACAACTTGAACAAAAAGCAATTTATATATTGCGGGAATCCTACGCCAATTTCAAAAACATGTGCATGCTGTGGTCCATCGGCAAAGACAGCACGGTGCTGCTGTGGCTGGCCCGCAAGGCATTTTTCGGTCATGTGCCGTTCCCGCTGGTACATATCGATACGGCCTATAAAATCCCGGAAATGATTGAGTACCGGGACCGCCTGGCAAAGGAATGGAAGCTGGACATGATCTACGGGCAGAACGAGGAAGCGCTGCAAAGCAAACAGACCTTCCCGGATGGAAACGCGGACCGCATCGCCTGCTGCCGGACGCTGAAAACCGAGGCCCTGAAAGCCACCCTGAGCGGGAAAGGAAGGCGTTACCGTCTGAACCTGGACACCGGTGAATACGAACCGGACAAGAATACCGAACCGTATACGGGGGTCATTGTGGGACTGCGGGCCGATGAGGAGGGCAGCCGCTCCAAGGAGCGATATTTCTCCGC
>JARRQT010000279.1:0-4235 GCA_037381445.1 Calditrichia bacterium | reverse complement strand
GGCTCCAGACTGTCCACCCTGAAAGTATAGGGATTATCTGATTTTATGGATTTGGAGTATTCGGGTCCGGTATACATGTCGATCTGGGCGATCAGGATGCCGTTTTTAAAGATGCGGTAAGCGCTCACCCACACGTTGTCCCGGGCCGGGTCCCAGTACAGGGAGATATGGGTGGCCTGAAGATCGCAGTCGGTGAGAATGCTCTCCTCCGGCCAGCTGGGAGGGACATTGTCCCGCAGGGTGGTGGCAGTTGCTTCGGGTCCGCCGCTGCTTTCATAATAATTCTCGTTATAGGCTTCGACCCGGAAAGTGTAGGCGGTTTCAGGATCCAGACCATCCACGATGGCTGTTGTGTCAGCCGGCGAGAAATCATCAGGCCGACGAACGCTCATATAACTCCTGTCATTCGCATAAATTTCATACTGATTCACGGAAATGGGGGCCTCGGCCCGGGTCCAGTGCAGCTTCACTTCGGTAATACCAATGCTGTCGATCGTCAGACTGCTCTCGGCGGGCCAGGAAGGCGGTGTATCGGGATCATATACAATACTGAGGGCGGGACCGTCAGTGCTCCAGTTACCCCCGGCATCTCCGGCTTCCACCCGGAAGGTATAGCTGGTTCCTAATACAAGGCCGCCAATACGGCGATCAACCGGAGTCTCATCCGGCTGCACTGAAAATGAGTCCACTACCACATCATTTTCATAAATGACATAGGCGACAACGCCGACATTATCATCGGCAGCGTACCATTCCAGGGTCAGGCCATTGGACCAGGCGTAGATCGCGCCGAGTACCGCATCCTTCGGCCAGGTCGGTGCCTCGCTGTCCGCCGGCGGCAGGGTGGTTATGGTTACCGCCGGACCGTCTATGGACCAGTTTCCGGCAGCATCTCCGGCTTCAATACGGAACTCGTAGGCAGTGTTCGGTGTGAGTCCGGAAACCGTATAAGTGGTGTCGGCTACTTCATCTATTTCGCTGTCATCCTGGTAAATCTTATATCCACTGACCGCGGTATTGTCCTGAGCTTTGTTCCAGGTGAGAGTTATGCCGGTTTCCGTCAGGCCGCTGGTATCGATCTGGCTGTCCGCGGGCCAGGTGGGCGGCTGGTTGTCGGCGCAGGGGTATATAGCCGTATTTGCGGCGAGAATGTAATCATTGCCGCTGATTCGTGCAATTTGGGATTGCTCCGTAGAAAGAAATTCAACACTTCCAAAGCTGAAGGTGTTGTTGTAAAGGGAGGAACCGGTTTCTGTTTTTATGAGCCGGATTTGCATCTGGCTCTGGCTTGTCTGGACCAAAAGTCCCAGTGCGTCCCCGCAGGGGCTGAACTGCCAGAAGGAGGAAACCGAGTTCAGGATATCTTCATTGGTCAATACGGTTTGCGTGGACAGGTTGACAGCAGTCAGGTGAAAACTGTTGGTGCCGTTGATGAAAGCGTAGCTCAGGGTGCGGTCCTCCTTGTCGGGGCTGAAGCCCCAGGTAGCCATACCATATTTTGCGTCGGGATCGCCCGGGATGGGCTGGAAATCAAATTCATTCGTATATGCCATCATTCCGCTGGTATCCGCCACACTTAAATAGGTGCGGTTTGTTCCGGTCAGGGCGGCATAAAACAGATAAACACCATGCGAACTGAAGCGGATTTGTGCCGAACCGCCGGAGCCAAGGGTAATTGTCTGCTCTTTTACCATTTGGGCCGGACGTTGTCTTAAATCGTAAAGTTTATAGCTATGTTGGGATGCACTGCTCATATAATGAATCACAAAACGGTGGTCATCGGGGCTGAATCCCCAGCCGGCTTCAGTAGCGGGGAAACTGAGATTGAGCAGCACCGCACCACCGGTTTTATTTTCCGAGATAACGATGGTCACCTGGCCCGTGCCGCCGCCGCTGGCGGTCAGAAGGTAGATGCCGTTGGGCGAGGTGGCTTGTTCAGTAGTCTGCAACTTGACTTCGATTGCTTTGCCCTTGCTGGGAGACTTGTAGGTGCCCGTTTCATTGCAGCCGCAGTCGATGTTTGCACCGTAAGCTGCAGGGGCGATAAATAATATTTGGATGCAAACAGAGAAAAAGAGAATTGCGAATAGACTGATAGCATTTGAGATATGAGAGTTGCGCTTCAAGGATACCTCCTTATTTAATTGGCAATTTTTATTGAGAGTCAATTCTATCTGTGCAGATGGTATCTTTTGTGAGCTAAAATCCTTTTATTTGTATCCCGATTATTGGTAAAACATTATTTATACAAAGACTCATGGAGTGTCTAAAAATATGAATATTTGCATATTGAGTTGTGCCGTCGGTCACTTTATTAAATATTTATGACGATAACCGAAGTACCATATTGCCTAATAATTATACTGTACAATTTTTGCCGGAATAATTCTGCTCGCCTATTTCGCTGCTATGAGCTATTTTTTTGAATCTCGCGTATACCTTCCGATAAAGCGGTTAAAAAATGCTGAGAACTATCCGTCTTGATTGAATAAATAAAATATATTGCTTCCCAACTGCAATTTTTTTACAATCAATTTTGAGAACCGAAAATTAGGGGCAATTTATGCGAACCAATACTTCTCCGCTTTCCAGATTTGTTTTTATCAGCCTGCTTGCGCTGGCGAGTCTTTCTTTTTCCCAGTCAGTTGATATGGGAAAATTCCCGAAGAGAATTATCCTGAACCTGACCGCAGATCCATCGCACAGCGAAGCGGTGACCTGGAGGACCGCAGCTCCGGTGAGTAATCCGCAGGTGCAGGTCGCCCCGGCAATTGCGGCGCCAAAACTGGACGAGAACCAGACAACTATCAGCGCCGGCACAGAACAAGTGGGAATCGGAGATAATCAAACCGCATATTATCATTCCGCTGTCATCCGGGATCTGCAGCCCGGCACCTTATACGCCTATCGGGTGGGAGATGGATCGACCTGGAGCGAGTGGAACCAGTTCCGGACAGCGGAGGACAAGGCAGCGCCTTTCAAATTCGTTTATTTCGGCGATCCCCAGAATGATATCATTGCCTACGTTTCCCGAATATTCCGGGAGGCATACAAAGAGGCGCCGAATGCAGCTTTCTGGCTTTTTACCGGCGATATGGTGTCCAATTCACTTTCGGACAGCATGTGGAATGATTTGTTCTATGCAGCGGGATGGATTCCGGGCATGATGCCGAGTATCGAGCTGCCGGGCAATCATTCCTATCCCAGGATGAAAATCAATGGAGAGAAGAAGAGAGTTCTGGCGCCCCTGTGGCGTCCCCAATTTACGCTGCCCGAGAACGGACCGGCCGGATTGCCGGAAACCTGTTATTATGTCGATTACCAGGGCGTGCGCTTTGTCATGCTCAATGGCAATGAGAAACTGCCGGAACAGGCGAGATGGCTCGACAGCGTATTGGCCGATAATCCGAACCGGTGGACTGTTGCTGCCATTCATCAGCCCCTCTATTCCACTGCCGAAGGAAGAGACTATCCCGAGCTTCGCGAACTGTTTTTGCCGGTTTTTGATAAATTTGACGTCGATCTGGTGCTGCAGGGGCACGACCACAGTTACGGCCGCACCTATAAACTTCGTCAGGGGAAAATTGTGCGCGATGACGAAAAGGGGACGGTTTATGTGGTTTCGGTGAGCGGACCCAAGGTTTACAAAGTAAAGTCGGACACTGATGTGATGGCCAGGCTGGATACCGGCCGGCAGTTGTTTCAGGTCATTACGGTCAGCGGCGGGACGCTTAAATATGAATGCCGCACAGTGACGGGTGAACTGCACGATTCTTTTGTGCTAATGAAATGACGTGCATTACCGTGAGTGAGTTTTGAGTGGATTATTTGGCAGGGGCATACGAAGAAATTTTAATAATAATATTTTGTTAATACTTCACTTAAGGAAATATCAACCGAATCAAATCGATACTTATTCTATTGCGGTCTTGCTGTCCATTGAATGCTCCGGTCCTCTTTGAAAGCACAAATCGGCCCCGAGTACTTCCTTTTTCAGCCTAACGATGCAGTAAAATACTTACCCGAGTATGGCGGGGTGTTAGGAGAGCCAACACAAAAAGTATATCTTAAAAGGGGCCGATTACAGATCATGCCAATTTTTTAGATCGGAAAAGTACTTAACTCGAACTCACGCTATATGGTATCCGGATTCACCGCAGACCATGGCTGCCGTGTCGTCAGCACTTGGCGGAATATTTCATATTCTTGAGCAGTTATGCCTTCTGCGCCCACAG
>JARRQT010000278.1:0-5542 GCA_037381445.1 Calditrichia bacterium | reverse complement strand
TTCCAGCAAAATTGACCGGCTGAAGGATGGCAGGTATCTGGTGCGCTGCCGGGTAAGGCAGGAAAACGTGGCGGACGATTTTATGATGCCGGTATTGATTGCGGTCGACCTGGGTAAGAAAGGGACCTTTGTCAGCCGCCAGTTTATCTCCGGAGGGGAAAATGAAATTGAACTGCTGCGGACCCTGGAGAAACCGCGCAAAGTCATCTTCAATTACCTGGATTCCGTTCTGTGTGAGGCAAAGGAAGAAGACTGGCGCCATTAGTTGATTGGGATTCCTCTGTCTGGCCCTGGCGGAGCCCGCGAGCATTCAAGCTCCGTGACCGGTGCACAGAGAATGCAAAAATTCAATGACCTACAAAAGTATCCGGCATAATCCCCGGTAACATTGTGTCTCTTAAGAATGATTGGTTTGGTTTTGCGACCGGAATTCAGGATATTGAATGGAATTGATAATTTGGCGGCATATAATCCGGCAGCTGAGGCCGGGAAAGGCTGAAAGTGAAGATGAAACATGTATTGTGGTGCATCGGGCATGATTTACTGCTCCCTGAAATCGAAAGAGGAGAGGGCTGCTATGTATATGACCGTGATGGGCGCAAATACCTGGACCTGGAATCGGGAGTCTGGTGCACGCCGCTGGGGCACAACCATCCGGAGGTCAATAGGGCGCTGAAGGCGCAGGCCGAAAGATTGATGCACATGGGGTATTGTTATTCCGGCAGGATTGTGGAGGAAGCTGCCGCGGACCTGCTGGACATATCCGGCCTTTCGGACGGCAAAGCCGTATTTTTGAGTTCGGGAAGCGAGGCAGTGGAATTCGGAGTGCAGGCGATTCGTGAAATTACCGGGAAGCCGCTGGTCCTGACCCTTTCAGAATCGTTTCTGGGCTCCTACGGCTCGGCGGGCAGCAAAAGGCCGGAGGAATGGCATCTCTTTGACAGAAGCGTCTGCCTCACCTGTGAAAGGATATCCGTTTGCGATCCGCAATGCCCCCACCTGACCGGCATCCCCTTTGGCCGGATCGGTGGATTTGTTTTTGAACCGGGCAGTTCCTCGGGGCTGGTCCGGTTTCCGCCCAGACCGCTGATCCAAAACCTGGTGAAGCTGGTATGCCGTCATGGCGGAATAATCCAGATTAATGAGATCACCACCGGCATGGGGCGGACCGGGCGATGGTTCGGATATCAGCATTATGGCATCCGGCCGGATATCATCTCGCTGGGCAAGGGGTTGGGCAACGGTTATCCGGTCAGCGCTATTCTACTGACGCGGAAGATTAGCACCCGACTGCGGAGGATTTCCTTTCATTATTCCCAGTCCCACCAGAACGATCCCCTGGGATGCGCAGTGGTGCAGGCAGTTGTTTCGGTAATGAAGGCCGGCAAAATTGTTGAAAAAAGTAGACGGATGGGGAAATATTTTCAGGAAAAATTACTACAGTTGAAAGAAAAATATCCGATAATCAGAGAAGTACGCGGCAGAGGCTTGATCGTGGTGGTGGAATTTCAGGAGACTCTTCCGGCCGGTTTGATTGACGACTGGCACCGGCAGCTCATCGGAAAAGGTTTTATTGTCGCCCGGCGCCCGGGAGTGAATGCCTTCCGCATGGATCCGCCTCTCATCATCACAAAGGAAGAAATTGACAGCTTCCTGACTGCGTTCGGTGATGTAATGAATTCGGCCGTGTGAAGGCAGCCGGACTATGATTAGCCGAAAAGAATCCTGTTTGTTGCAGATCACAGATTTTTGGACCGGGCAGGCTTTATATTGCTCCGGTCTTAAAGAATACCTGACATAATATAAATTCCAATACTAGATAAATTAGCATTTAGAAACGGATTTGGAAAGCAAAGAGGAGAGTTGAAAAACGGGTTGATACAGGGATACATTTTCAGGGACCGGATACCATCCGCATTTCTCCAGGAATAATATTCTAAAATAATTATCGCGGGAAAAGAAGTTCTGCCTGTCATTAAGGGAAATTCTTTTCCCAACCGGGAGGATATTTCCCAACGCATCGGAGAATGGAAATCCAGTCACGGCGATAGGGGCAGATCCTGAAAAAAGTGCCGGTGAAATGATCTTTGAGTCTTTTTTTATCACATAAATTCGACGGTTAAATGCAAAACAAACAATGGAGAAAGCCATGAAAAAATCAGTTACTGCTTTTCTCATTCTGCTGTTTATGAGCGCCGGGCTCCTTGCGCAAATCAGCGCGAAGGAAAAAGGGGGAATCCATCCGGTGTTCAATTCAGCTGCTGCCAGGTCCTTTGAATCTGCCGCCGCGTCAAGCAGCACACCCCGGGACAGCAACATGACCCTGGTCGGGCGGCTGCCTGACGGCCCCTGCAATGCGGTTTTTGTAGCGGGCAGTTATGCCTATATCGGCAACGGCGGTGCCATGGATATCCTCAATATCTCCAATCCTGCTGCTCCGGCTCGGGTGGGGCGTTTCATAACCTCCAGCGTGGTTAAAGGTATTTATGTTTCCGGAGATTATGCCTATGTGGCAGACTACTACGACGGATTACGAATAATCGATGTGAGCGATCCCGCCAATCCGGTTGAAAAAGGCTTTTTTGACACCGAGGGGTACGCCTATAATGTATACGTGTCCGGCAGTTATGCCTACGTGGCGGACTATCACAAGGGTTTGCGGGTCATTGATGTAAGTGATCCGGCGGCTCCGGTGGGCGTCGGTTCTTTGGAAACAGGCGGTGCCGTGGATATATATGGCGCCGGCAGTTATGTTTATATCGCCACCGGCGGCAATATTATGACCACCGTTGATGTGAGTGACCCGACAACCCCCACTCTGGTATGCTATTTTTATGGCGCTGGCACTGCAATGGGTATCTATGTGTCTGGTCAGTATGCCTACATTGCGGATAGCAACGGGGCGCTGTCCGTCGTGAATATCAGCACGGCGGACGATCCCGTTCAGGCCGGTTATTTCACCATCACCGGCGAGGCGACAGATGTTGTTGTCTCCGGCAGTTATGCCTATGTGGCTGACGGCAGCGGAGGTTTAAGAATCATTGACGTAAGCGATCCGGCAGATCCTGTGGAAAAAGGTTCGATGGATACCGACGGAAGGGCGGCGGGTGTTTTTGTTTTCGGCAATTACGCCTATATCGCGGATTCTCAGGGAGGTTTAAGTATTGCGGATGTGAGCAATCCGGTGACCCCATCCAAAACCGGTATTTTTAGAACCGGGGATGTGGTATGGGATGTTTGCGTGTCCGGTCAATATGCCTACCTAGCAGAACAGAATAACGGTCTGGCAATTGTTGATATCAGTGATCCGGCCTCCCCGGTCAGGATCAGTTCCTATAATACCGGCGGCGCCAACAAGGTGTTTGTCTACGGTCACTATGCGTATGTGGCGGCGGGCCGTAACGGGCTTCGCATCATCGATGTGAGTAATTCGGCCGCCCCTGTATCAATCGGCTTCTTTGATACCGGCGGCAGTGTCTATAGCGTGTTTGTTTCCGGCATTTATGCCTATGTGGGAGATATGTATTACGGACTGCGCATTCTCAATGTCGCTGACGCGTCCGCACCTGTAGAAACCGGGCATTTTGTTGACGTGATGGGCAGCATATATTCCGTCTGGGTAGCCGGTCACTATGCCTATATTGACAATGGCTCTCGTTTCGAGATTGTTGATGTGAGCAATCCGGCGGCTCCTTTCGAGGCCGGTTATCTCTATACCGCCCCAAATTCATTTGACTTCTACCTCTCCGGAAATTATGCATATTTGGCAAGCTACGGTGCCGGTTCCACTCCCACCGGTCTGTATATTATCGATGTGAGCAATCCTGCGTCTCCCATAGAGGCGGGCTCTTTTGCAGCCGGGAAATGGGTGCAGGGTGTCTCTGTTTCAGGTCAGTACGCCTATGCCGCGGATGCATTCGATGGAGTGAAGGTTGTGGATATAAGCGATCCGGCGGCGCCGGTGAAAACCGGTTTCTTCGATACCGGGGCGGTTACAGCGGCGGTTTATGCTTCCGGCGATTATGCCAACTATCCCAATCCTTTCAATCCTGTCACTACTATCAGTTACCGGCTGCCCAAAGCGGTCCGGGTGAGGGTGGAGGTGCTCAACCTGCTGGGTCAGCGGGTGGCAGTTTTGCAGGATGGAATTGCGACTGCCGGCGAGCACAGCCTGCAGTTTAACGGCAGCAGCCTGGCGGACGGCATCTATTTCTACCGTCTGCAGGCGGAAGGTTTTCAGCAAATACGGAAAATGGTGCTGGTAAAATAATCCCGGAGAAGCGGCCGTCCGATAATTCCGGAGTCTATTTCTTTCATCTTTTATGGGGAGCGGGCAGATGTGCCGTTCCCTTTTTTATTGTCCCGCATGTTCCTTCTCATTGAACGGGTTGGGAAAATCCTGATATGATTTCGAGGCACCCAGTATATCACCCGAACCTGTACCGATTCTGCTCCCGGTATAACTGCTTTTGCGGGCTATCTCTATTATTCCTCCAATGCCCTGGCAATGGCAGCCTTCACCAAGCCTTCCATTACTTTATATCCGTCCCTGTTGGGGTGAACCAGATCTCCGGCAGAAGTATAATCCGGTACCTTTAATCCGCCTGCTTTGTCAACCATTTTCGAATAGTAATCAACATAAATGAATTTCTTGTCTGCCGCATATTTTTTGAGTATTTCATTCAGTTTTATAATTTTGGGGGCGGGTTCCAGTCCCGGCCGCCAGGGATAATCAATTGCCGGTAATACCGAAGAGATAACGACCTTAATTCCGTGGCAGTCCGCCAGCTCCGCCATCGACATGATATTTTCCGCAATCCCTTCAATTGGTACGAAGCCGCTGTTTTGGGCAATATCATTTGTCCCTGCCAGAATCACCACCACGCGGGGCTTCAGGTCGATGACGTCCGCCCTGAATCTCAGCAGCATTTGGTGGGTAACCTGCCCGCAGATGCCCCGGTTGATGTATCCGGTTTCTTTGAAAAATTCAGGGCTCTTATCTCCCCAGGCTTCAGTAATAGAATTACCCATAAAAACAACGCGGGTCTCATTTTTTGAGGGCAGGCCGAGTTTCATATTCGCTTCCCTGTATTTTTCGAGATTGACATATTCCTCGATGTCGATCCGGGTTTGAGCGGTTGCTGCAAAGCTTAAAAGGATGATAGTCAGAAGCGCAATTGCTTTATTCACTTTCCGTCCCCTGTTTTTTTATTTCTGATCAATTTAATGCAGCCGGGAACTCCGCCGTATTTGGATAAACTGATATCAATTTTCAGTTACCGCCTGCGCCATTTGTTGATGGCTGATCAATTTTATTTAATTTTGCGGCGTTCCAAATCAACAGTGCTTTTGACGGCCGGCTGGACAAGCAACATAAGAGGCATTTTTATTTTACTACTACTCCCCATTCTGTTATCACAAATCCATTTCTGTTGAAGGATGGAATTCGTACCGGAGCGGGCAACCCTTCTTTTCTGCTGTTTATTCCTTTTATTACATAGAATAGACGCAGAATATTGTCCGGTTTTATTGAAGATTTTAA
>JARRQT010000277.1:0-7227 GCA_037381445.1 Calditrichia bacterium | reverse complement strand
GTTCCCCACACCGGGGACCAGGATTCATCGTATTCGGAGCGGCGGGTGCCTGTTACCGCGAAGTCCTTATCCAGCGAAGGCGCCTCTTTGAAGCGGAATCCCAGTGAAGAAGGTTGGATCATCTCCGTGCCATCATAGGAAACCGAATAATTGGGAACGCCCTCCTGCAGCATAAAATTCACGCTGATTTTGCCATCGGGAGAGGAGAGATTCTCTTGCCTGCCGGACTTCCCGGCACTGATGATCCCGCTGTAAAGCAGGAGAAAAGTGAAAAATGTAAACCGTAAAATGGTGCGCATAAATATCATTCCTTTGTTTAATGGATTTGAAAATCAGATGGTCATCGGCTATGCTGTTTCCCGGTTATGATTTCAAAATTATAATTTAAAATCGGGAATATTGCAAATCCAAATTAAAGTGGCGCGGACAATTAATCCCGGGGAGAATGGGAATGGGCGGTCTTTATTCCTGATACTTGAACGGAATGGCGCAGTGATATCTTATTACGGAGTGATTTTATTTTGCCTCATATTTTGTGATTTGACGGAGATGCCGGATCATCTCGCGCCTACAAATTCTTCTGCTTTTGGTCATAAATAAAAAAATGTTGTGAAATCAGCGTCCCTGTTTTAAAATTTATGGAGATCTAAACATGATAAGCTATTTCCGGCTACTGGAATATGGAGTTATCAGTTATTCGATTTAATGCTGCAATTATCTCGGCAATTTCATAATGAAGCGATGGGACGGATTCTCAGATTTAACTCAAACGCATATATCTCCGATAGAAACGATTTACAAATGAGATGAAAATTCCCTAGTAAATATGTTTGAGCTCAAGTTAGCTTTCGACGCCAATAAGGGTATTTTATGAAATTTATTTTGCTGACCGGACTTCTTTTCACTGCGCTTTTTTATTCATGTGAGGAGGGGGCTTTGTATAAATCGAAAGCTTTCCGGGTGACTGCTGATGGGGTTTCGCAGGGCGATTTCGAGGCGAAGGCGATTTCGTCCACCCAATTGATTTCCGGTTACCGGAGTTCCTATAAAGTGCCCACCAAACGCGAAATTGTCTTCAAATTCAGCATTAATGGTGAAGACAACGAGCGTTATCCAGGTGAAGACCATCACGCGATTTTGAGCCCATCCGGGGGAAAGGCAGTTTCGGCGGTGTATCAGTTCGGCGAGCCGGACCCTGCTGAAACGGGAATAATGGATGAAAAGGGAAGCCTTAACCTTGAAGATGATATGGATTATACCTTCCGGGTGGATATGCGTAAAGTTTTGGCCGATCTGGAAAGCAGAGGCTATTATATCACCAAAACCGGGCAGAAAATAGAAAAGAACGGATTCCAGGGGGTGTTCATCGCCGGCAGCACTTTACCGCTGAGCTGGGATTTTCCCACCCTGGCGAAAAAGCAGCAGTTCCGACTGCAGGATCCCGATGGGGACGGCGTCTATCAGGTGACGATTCATTTCAGGAAATTTCAGGAAGCCGCTCAGGACAGCGGGGGCCTCCGGACCTGGAAATTGACGCAAGACCTGTCGAAGCTGCCCCGGTACCACTCCCGGCAGCCGCTGGTAGATGCGCTGTACAACAAATCGCTCGAGGAAATGCTGCTGGATATTCGCGATGACGGCGCATTTATGGCCGGCGCCAAGTGGCCGGGTGTCTGGACACGGGATATCAGCTACAGCATTCTGCTCTCCCTGGCTGCCATTCAGCCGGAAGCGGCCAAAAGAAGTCTGATAGCCAAGGTCAAAAACAATCGTATTATTCAGGACACCGGCACAGGCGGGTCGTGGCCGGTCTCTACCGACCGCATGACCTGGGCGCTGGCCGCCTGGGAGGTATATACCGTCACCGGTGACACAGCCTGGCTCAGATCTGCTTATCAGATTATTAAAAATTCTGCTGAAGACGATCTGCAGACCGCCTTCAACCGCGAAACCGGTTTGTTTCACGGAGAATCCTCGTTCCTGGACTGGCGGGAACAGACCTACCCCCGCTGGATGGATCCCAAAGATATTTTCGTTTCCCAAAACCTGGGAACCAATGCGGTCCATTACCAGACTTACCGGATTCTCGCCCGAATGGCGGAAATCCTGGGTGAGGATGGCGCTGCCTTCCGGGAAACCGCAGAAACGGTGAAGAATGCCATCAACCGTTCTTTGTGTATGCCGGAGAAGGGATACTACGGTCAGTATCTGTACGGCCGGAATTACCTGTCCCTTTCCCCACGATCAGAAACACTGGGGGAGGCACTCTGCATCTTGTTCAATATCGCGGACAGCGCCCGGCGGCAGCAGATTTTCCGGAATATGCCGGTGACCGCTTTCGGACCGACCTGTATCTTTCCCCAGATTCCCAATATTCCGCCCTATCATAACGATGCCATCTGGCCGTTTGTGGTCAGTTACTGGACCTGGGCGGCGGCCAGGACGGGGAACCCTCGGGCCGTGGAACTGGGACTGGCCTCCATCTACCGGGCGGCGACGCTTTTTTTGACGAACAAGGAAAACATGGTGGCTTCCACTGGGGATTATATGGGGACCGAAATAAATTCTGACCGGCAGCTCTGGAGCGTGGCGGGCAATCTGGCCACGATATACCGTGTCTTTCTGGGCATGAATTTCCAGCCGGACAAGCTGGTATTTACGCCCTTCATCCCCGCTGCTTACAAAGGAACGAAAACACTGCAAAATTTTGTGTACCGCAAGGCAACATTGAACATCACCATCAACGGAACTGGGAATATAATCAGGGATGTCAGCCTGGACGGAAAGACCCTGAAAGAAGCCGCGCTGCCCGGCGATATCTCCGGAGATCATGAACTCGTCATCACCATGGCCGGCAACCGTCCCTCCGGACCGGATATTCATATGGTTAAAAATGCCTTTGCTCCCGAAACCCCGCAAGTAAAATTGACAGAGGGGCAGCTCGCCTGGGACAAGATCGAAGATGCTGTTTCATACCGGATATTCAAAAACGGGAAAATGCTGGGAGAAACTCAGGATTTCGTCTATCCGGTGCCGGAGGACGGCTCTCTGGCGGAATATCAGGTTGCGGCGGTGGATGCCGGCGGCTGGCAGTCGTTTTTAAGCGAGCCGGTGGTGACGGCTCCTCCGGAGAATGTGCTGACGGTTCGAGCGAAGGGGAAATTACCTGTAAAGATGACCACGAAGCAAAACAGGAAGGTTGGTTTTTCCGTAACCGTGCCCCGGACCGGCGATTACAGTATCGACTTCCATTATGCGAACGGAAACGGCCCCATCAATACCAATAACCGCTGTGCCATTCGAACGTTCTTCCTCGATGATGCGCGCATTGCAGCGGTGGTATTTCCCCAGAGGGGAAACAATGAATGGGAGGATTGGGGATTTAGCAATGCGGTTCAAGTTCGCCTTACCAAAGGGCGCCATCATTTTTCACTGCGCTTCGCCCCAACGGATAATAACATGAACGGGGTAGTCAATGAGGCGTGGCTGGATTATATGAGAATCAGACTGCTTAAATAGAATATCAGCAAATGCCCGCTCTGACTTTAACATTCTGCGATATTTATTTGCGGATGTCGCTTTTTTCACTCCGTAGGCCGGTAATCGGCGGGCAGCATGCCGGCGATGCGTGCGTTGGCCCAATCCCCGGAAATATTCAGCACCGACACATCATAGGTGCCGCCCAATGTATCAATCAGCGCATAGGGCCCCTGAACCGATAAATAGCTCTTCTTCACAGAGGTCCCGCTGAAGTAATTTATTTCCAGCACACCATCCAGGTAGAATTTCTTAAGGCCGGGGTCCTCAAACGGGACAACTTTGAACTCTTTGGGACCCAGCATTTTTGCCTCGTCCGCTTTTATGTGGGTCAGCATCTGGCTGTTGCCCTCATTGAAAATATCGGATGGATATTCCTTGAAGGTGAAGTGATTGTCAAGCCGGCCAGTGGCAAGCGCTTTCAGGAAATGTTTCAGTGATCCTTCGTAGGATTTTTTCCGGTTCTCCCGCCACTTCTCCTGTTCCTTTTCGTCGCCGGGCGCCAGCCGTTCAAAACGGGTGTGCATTTTCAACTGATAAACCGGGTGCTTCAGATAATATCCCCATTTAAAATCCACCAGCCACGATAATGCTGTCCGTTGCCACCTTATAGCCGTCGATATCCGGTGCCGGCACGAATTCCAAAGCAGTCGCATTCAGTATCCGGCATTCGCTTGCGAAAGGATTGGGACCCAGGAATTCACGGGTGAACTCCTCCAGCCGTTTTCGCCACCATTTTGCATCGGGCGCCTCCACCACAACCTCTTCGCCGGCATAAGGTTTGGGGACCAGCTTTACATTCAACCTCAATTTATCATCTTTGCCCAGGTCGATATTTTTTACAAAAAGTTCGTATCCCACGTACTGCACCACCAGCTCGTAGCGGCCGGAGGGAATGCTGCGAATGGAAAAAAATCCGTCGGGATCACTGGAAGTCCCGATGGTGGTATTGGAAAGATAAATGTTCGCGTAGGGCAGGGGATTATCATTATCGCTTGCAGTCAGCACACCGGAGACGCTGTTTTGGGCGTTTGCGGAATTAATCGGAGAAAGCAGAAACGGCAGCAGAAATGTCATGGAAAAAGCGAAGTATCGTCTCATGAATCGACCTTTCTCGTTTAAGCATCCTGCGTTCAACTTTATTAGATTTTGCGGCGAAATCAACCATTTAAAAAATACCTGCTTTGGCTTCCTAAAACGTTCGATATCCTTTGCCTGATGATGGTATTCATACTCCGTTAGGCAGAACCATGATACATATTACAGTGCATTTTCTGCGGAAGGAATAACGTATTGGGCCACGATGTCCAGAACTCCCCGTTCGTGCTGGTCTGCGACTGCCGGGGGACAGCGCCAGTCCGAGGTCGTGACAACAATCATGTCCCATTCTGGAAAGACCAGAACGAACTGCCCGCCGTAGCCCAGGGCAAAATAGGTGAAATGGCTGCCGATATAGCCCATCCACCACAGATATCCGTATCCCCAATTGGTGAGAGCGCCCCAGGTTCCGGTGCCGCCGCTGTAATATGCAGTGGTGGTCCTGACCCACTCCACAGGCACAATCTGGCGGCCGTCCAGAAAACCGTTATTCAGATACAGGTAGCCCAGACGGGCCATATTGCGCGCCGTGAAGTACATCCGCATGCCGCCGATGTAATATCCCTGCGGATCCTTTTCCCAGTCGCTGATGGCGATTCCCAGCGGTCCGAACAGGTATTTCTTTGCGAATTCCTGGGTGCTCATGCCGGTGGCTTTCGTTAATATCACGGATAACAGATGAGTCTCTGCGGTAATATATGCCCATTTCTCGCCGGGATTGGCTTCCAGCGGCAGCGCCAAACCATATCCCACCCAATTTGAACTTGTTATCCAGCGATTCCAGTTCACATCGTAATCCTCAATCGAATGATCGAATCCCGCTGTCATGGTCAGAAGATGGCGGATGGTGATGTCATGTTTCCGGGGATCCATGCCGGGCGAGATATATTCCGGGAAGAAACCCAGAATTTTCCGGTCCGCACTATCCAGGAATTTCTCCCTCAGCGCAATGCCGGTAAGCGCGGAAATAAAGCTTTTCGAAACCGATTGGACACTGAAAGCGGTGCCCTTCCCGAATCCATTAAAATACTTTTCAGTAACCAGGTAACCGTTTTTTATGATGAGAAAACTGTTAATATATCCCCTTTTTTCCGCATCGGCGAGCGCGGCATTCAGGGGGACCGGGTCCAGTTGCTGTGCTTCCGGCGTCGATATCTCCCAATCATAAGCAGTGGAAATTTCTATGCCGGCGGGATTTTTGCTGCAGTTGAGCAGAAAACAGCCCAGCAGGAAGGTTCCAAAAACCGGGTATATGATTGCCCTTTTCATATCTTCCCTCAAATAAAATGCCTACGAAATAAATTAAACAAAGTTATCTGAATATTCAATCGGGGTTGGGTAATTAATTAATTTTTCCCAAGTCATAAAATTATTAATCGGTAGTTTTTTTAAGCTGTCTATTTTAGATTCCTTCGCGAGAAAGAATCTACTGATAGAGGGAGTATCGAAAATGGATGAATTGGATTTCGAAATTGTTGACATGGCCAGGGATCTCATTCGGAAAAGATTCAAAGAGGGGCGGCATCATATCGCTTCTGTTCTTCGGACCAAATCGGGAAATATTTTTTCGGGCGTTCATGTGGAGGTTTATGTGGGCCGCATGACGGTCTGTGGGGAAGCGGTTGCCATCGGCGCTGCCGCTACAGCCGGGGGGATGTGCCGGGAGATGATCGCCGATTATTCTCCGGCGGCGAATGTGATCATCCTCTCGGAAGGGAAACCGATGAAAATCAGGGTATCGGAACTCCTGCCCCATAAGTATGAGCAATAGCTGCAAAACCGGAAAGATATTGCAGGCAGTACCCTGACAGACCGGCATTTCAGTTCGCTGTCTGATTGCCGGAAAATAAATTAATGTGAGTTCGAGTTAAGAACTTTTTCTAGTTAAATTGTCATTCCGGCAGAGCCTGCCCCGCACTTGTTGCGGGGGATTGCCGCCACAAAGTGGTCCGTCCAGGGGAATCCAGTATATTAGGGAAGAACCAATTGCCGTCCTTTTACAGTGGATTCCCGCTAAAAGCATGCGGGAATGACATCTGGGAATAGCTTTTAACATGATTTAGTAGACATTTTTATTATATCGAACTCACGTTAAATTAATACGCTTAAATATTTGCCGGATAAACTTGCGATCCTGTATGGCCTTTCACTTTCTGAATTGTTTTTTGCTGATTGTTCCGCCGCTTCTATGGAATTTTGCCTTTACCTCCCGGCTTCCCAAACAGTATGCCTCCGATGAGGGTATTTCGCCCTCACTCCTGCATTTGGAAAATATGCTGCAAATTCTGGTTTTCGGATTTCCCGTTCTCCTTCCGCTGCAATTCGGCAATCCTCTGCGTCTGACGGGATTTATGGTTTATGCCGCCGGTCTTCTGGTATACTTTGCATCCTGGATCATGCAGATAAATTTTCGTCATTCCGGCTGGAGCAGGAGTGCGGCCGGGCTGCTGGCGCCGGCCTATACGCCGCTCATCTGGTTTATAGGGATTGCCCTGATCGGCCAGTCATGGATATATTTTGCCATCTCCGTCGCATTCACCGCCGTTCACCTCCGGCACAATGTGAATGTGTTCGGTCTGCACTGAGTCCATC
>JARRQT010000276.1:0-5979 GCA_037381445.1 Calditrichia bacterium | reverse complement strand
CTTGTTGGCGGACCAGCTCCAATTCCTCCACCCAATGCGAGAACGTCATAATTTACATTGTTTCCTAAAATCCGGTTGTTGCAAATCTTAGGGCCTGAATTAAGGCATACAATGCCACCTCCAACTCTCACAACTCCAGGAAGACTGACAGTACCCGACCCTTCGGTGATTGTAAATCCACATAAAACCGTACTGGAATCTTCCCCGGATACAAAAGAAACCACCGAGCCGCTGTCCGGATGACTTGGCTGACTGCCGTCAATAATGGTCTTGCTGATATGACTGGTATCCCCATCCACCAGAAATCGGCTGGCTACTGTTATGGCTTTGCCTTTGAAATTGATGTTTTCGTTGTAAGTACTATCCGCGACCAGCACCGTATCACCAATGACGGCAGCGTCGATACCTTCCTGAATAGATGGCTGATCTTTCGGTACATTGATAATAGTCGAAAAAACTGAAGTGGTAAATAAAAGTACAAAGAAAACAAATCGAGCAAACATGGTTCACCCCCTTATTTTTATAATTGTATTTTCTAAATTGAAAATACCAATTGGATAATTGCTTATCAATCGCACAATAGTAGTAAAATTTGGGAAAAATCAGTTTTGAAGAAGGGAAGGATCACATAAATATGTTAAGGTATATTTCTATTTGATTGATACTGCATAATTACTTCCCAAGGAATTTCAGTAGGGCTTCGGTGCGGGAGTGCACCTGCAGTTTTTCATAGATATTGCGGATGTGTGTTCTCACTGTTTCGATGCTGATGCATAAAACATCGGCAATCTCCTTATAGCGATACCCTTTGGAAAGAAAAGAAAGAATTTCTTGTTCCCGCCCACTTAGTTTCTCTGTTTGTTTGGTGGCACCTTCTTTCATCTGAAAAAAATCCACGACCCGGCGGGCAATCTGAGTAGACATTGGAGACCCCCCATTGTAGACTTCAGTAATGGCTTCCAGAAGTTTTACTGGAGGTGTCTTCTTTAAGATATATCCATGCGCTCCAGCAGCAAGCGACTTAAATATTTCCTCATCATCCTCGTAAATCGTTAGCATCACAATCTGGAATTTGGGGTTTTGTTTTTTTAACCGTCGAACACACTCAATCCCTGACATTCCCGGCAAATGAATATCCATCAGAACCACATCCGGATCGGCATCGAAAATCCTCCGTAGGGCTTCCTCTGCACTTGGATAAAGTGCTACACATTTGTAGCCTTGAGTGCCATCGATGAGGAGTTTTAATCCGTTCCTTACTGCTTTCTCATCTTCAACGATTGCAATGTGTATGCTCACTTTTTCCCTTCTTTGGAATCCGTTCCTAATTATGATTCATTTTTAAAATAGAAAACGGGTTTATATAAAACAATCGCATAAAAGTAGTAATTCTTGGTTTGGAGCTTCACTATCACGCAAAGGTGCAAAAGCGCCAAGGTGACGCAAAGAAAACTTAGAAATATTCAATCAATATTTTTATATGTTCTCTGCATCTTTGCGTGATTTTAAAGATTGACGGCTACCTGAATTTTCGTGCCTTCACCCGGCGCCGAGTTTATCTCCCACTTTCCTCCCATTTGCTCAATCCTGTTTTTCATATTTTCCAGGCCGTTTCCAAATCGGGGTTTTTCCTGCGGGCAAAAGCCTTTCCCGTTATCTGTGATTGTAATAATCATTCGTTTAGTCTTCAAACTGATTCGGACTAAAACCTGTGTTGCACAGGCATGCTTGACGATATTGGTAACCGCCTCTTTAATGACCAGAAAAATATTTCGGCGGAATTCTGCTGAAATGGAATCCGCTGGTATCTTCCCGGGAAAATCGATAACACAATGTATTGAGGTAGTCTCAAAATACTTTGCCACATACTGCCGGCTGTAGGCAATCAGGTTTTCCAGCGAATCATTCTGCGGATTAATTGCCCAGATGATTTCGCCTATATTATCCACAACCTGCCGGGAAGTCTCTGAAATATCATCGATATGTTCCTTGCCTTCAGAATCAGCAGGTATACCCTTCTTGGCCAATTCGCTAAGGATGGCGATCCGGGTGAGGCTGGATCCTACTTCATCGTGCATATCTTCTGAGATGCGTTCACGCTCGCCGTCCAGTTTGCGCTGGTATTCCATTTCCTGTAGTCTCAATTTGAGTTTGCGGATGGCAAAATACCTTACCGTCAAAATCAATGCGACAAGTAGCAGCATTCCGGTTAGGATTCTGAACCAGGCAGTCTTCCAGAACGGTGGGTCAATGATAATTCGGATGGAAGCCCCTTCCTCATTCCAGATGCCGTGATTGTTAGAGCCCCTAACTTTATAAATATATTCTCCGGGATCCAGGTCAGTAAAACCGACACTGGTTTGATGCCCTAACTTAATCCAGCCATCATGTAGTCCCACCACCTGGTAGGCATATTGGTTTTTCGAAGGATTAGTAAAATCTAATGCCGCAAATTCCAGGGAAAACATATTTTGATTATGAGAGAGAGTGAGCTCTCTTTTAAACTGAATTGCGGTATCCAGTTCAACGCTCTCATTAAAAATTTTAAAATCGGTTAATCTAACTGGCGGGATATTGCGATTAGTTTTAATCTCCTGTGGATAAAAACTGATTACACCAAATACACCTCCGAAATAAAGTCGTCCATCAGCGCTTTTAGCGGTGTTTGTACGGGACCCGCCAAAATGAGTAAAAGGCAACCCGTCTTCTTCATCGTAATTCTTAACTGCATTGGTTTTTATATTCAGCATGTCAAGACCGGCAGCAGTGGTGAACCAGATATTTCCATTATGGTCTTCCAAAACTTTCAGTACCATATTATCTGATAAGCCACCATTCTTAAAGAAATGAGTGAAGGTGTTTGTGTTTAAGTCAAGTCGATTCAGCCCAATACCGGTGGCAATCCATAATATGCTGCTGTCTCCAACTGTTGAACGAATCACATCAGCTACCAGATTGTTGCTCAGGCTGTTTTGATTCTGTGGATCGTAGGCATAATGAACATATTTGGCAATTTGCTGTTCCTCAATGGTCAGTCCATACAGGCCGTCGTTAAATGTACACACCCATAAAATGCCCTCATGGTCTTCATAAATATAAGTGATACGCTCATCGTCCTTACTGTCCGGTTTAATATCATAAGAATAACATTGGTTTTTTTCCGGATCGAATCGTAACAGTCCTGCATTGTAGGTAGCTAGCCACAAATTTCCGGAACGGGTATTAACAATCGTTCTGATCAGATTGGATTTAAGACCGGAGCTGCTGTGAGGATAATGATAGAATCGTCTAAATATATGACTGACCGGATCGAAACGGTTGATTCCCTGATTAAAGGTAGCTATCCACAAAATCCCCTGATTGTCCTGGCAAATCCCGCTTATTGCATTAGCACTCAGACTCCCGCAATCGTCGGGATCATGATAGTAATGAGAAAATTGTTTAGTTTCCGGATTGTATCTATCCAAACCGTCATCACCGCCACACCATAGATTTCCCTCATTATCCAGGAAAATGCATTGCACGCCACGGCTGCTGAGACTTTTTTTGTCCCCTGGAACTTGCCGAAACCAGGTAAATCGATTCTGTTGGCGATCCAGCTTGTGAACTGTTCGTCCAAATAAGGATACCCAAATATTTCCAGTTCGATCTTCATAAACTGATGTGACAAATTTTCGCGGGAATCCCAAGTAACGATTAAAATGCGGCTTTTCTGAAGATAATAATTCTTCTATGGATATTGAATTTAATTGCCCGCCGGAGGTGCCGATCCACAGCACGTTTTGACTGTCGATAACCATGGAACTGATTCGGTTGGCAGAAAGGCTGTTTGGGTCCGCTGGATTGTGGAGATAATGGGTAAATCGTTGGGACTTTCTATCAAGTTTGTTCAGTCCGCCGCCGTCATTTTCCGTGATATGTCCGGTGCCGATCCACAGGTTCCCATATTTATCTTCACAAATGGAACTTACTGTATTGTCATTGATACTACGAGGATTATCGGCGTCGTATTTATAATGGGTAATTTCTTCTGTCGTCGGATCAAAGCGTTTTAGTCCACCTTGAATGGTTCCTATCCACAGAATTCCCTGATCATCTTTATAAATATCCAAAACGAAATTTTCACCGGAAGGATTACCCTGCGCGGATTTACTTTCAAATCCGGATGATGGATGTAATGGATAAACTTTTCTGTCTTTTGATTAAAGTAATTCAATCCACCACCTGTGGTTCCGATCCACAGATTTCCAAGGGAATCCTCCCTGATGACATTAATCCAATTAATCGAAAGTGATGTGGAGTCGTAGGGAATCTGGGTGTATTTCTTCAGATGGTAACCGTCGTAGCGGATTAGTCCTTCCTGGGCGCCTATCCAGATAAAGCCATAAGAATCTTGAAATACACAATTGGGGACCACAACCGGTGGGAGTTTATCGAATTTTGATTCTATGAATTGCGCTGGCAGGGGAAAAATTATTGATGACAGAAAAAGAACAATCAAATAAAGGAATTTGATATATCTTTTCATGAGATCCAATTCTCAGTTTTTACTCAAATCCTTTTTGCCAAATTTTCCTGCCGCTCCATTTTTGATTTCCGCAGCCCCTATAAGAGACTCCGAAAGTTAGCAATTTTTTTCATTAGGGGCAAATCAGGTAGGGGAAAAAATAAAAAGGGCGGCTTCACATCAAAAATATTTAACCCTCCCATCAGTGGCGAACTAAACCCCTTGTCTCAAATCATTGGGGTAATTGAGAGGTTCAGATTGATATCCTAACGGACCAATAAAAGGTTTCTCGTTTACACGAATCCTCCCCCGCTTGAAATCGGTAGAAACATACTCCACTCTGGGGTGCGCATCGGAATTAATTCCACTGGAAAAACGCGATTTATAAAACATCGGAATAAAGTCAAGATAGTATTAAAGCAGGCAATTGCAGTTGCTGATGAGAAAGAATGGCTGGACAAAAGCTGAGTTATCCCGGCACCTGCGAGTGAGCAGGGTGTGGGTGACGAAGGTGCTAAAGGCTATCTGAATGATTCGTCATGTCGCGGATAAATCATGAGGTATCGTACAAACCCTGTAGATGCCCCTGCAATCGATTTGAACACAAATTCTGTACTCTCTTTGCCAACAAGACTGTTTGGCGCCGGAGAACCGTAATACAATTATTGGATGACTACAAAAAAGTAATTTATCGGATTTGGAATACATGAATAATAATGGTTCAGGTGAATGCGCAGCAATCGCATAGCAAAGCAATTTTATAATGCTGTTCCATAGCCATTCTTGACACGGGAATCGATAGGCAAAAAATAGCGGACTGACTCCTTAGCCAGCCCGCATTCTGACATTATACAAGACACTTGATTATTTCAAAAGGATAAGCTTCCTGGTTTCGATGAACGATCCTGTTTCTATTCGATACAGGTAGACCCCGCTGGCCAAACCGCCTGCATCCCATTCATATTTGTATTTCCCCGCCGTCAGTCTTTCTGAAACCAGTGTTGCCACTTCTTCACCCAGAATATTATAGATTTTCAGGGTCGCAAAGCCTGAATGGGGCAGGGCAAGTTCAATGGTGGTTGTGGGGTTAAAGGGATTGGGATAGTTCTGAAAAAGCGCATAGGATCGAGAAATTTCAGGCACCGCCTGCGGTACGATTCCAACCGGCACAGCCTGGGTTTCGTCTGCGCCCATATCCGGCCCGCTCCCCATGTAAGGTCGTTCATCGCCTTCATAGTCATCAGGTGGGCACCAATACCATTGACCCGCAAATTGAATCGAGTCCGCACCGCTGTTTACGCAGGGATTCAGCGGATCGGCAGTTAAGTGGAACATTGAATCACCGGCGACAAATTGTGGCTCTGCATCGATATTCCCCTCACCCTGCCAGCCTCCCTGAATGTCGTTATGGACAAATGTGGGCGGCGCGCCAGCCCAAATTTCAATTTCCGTACTCGATATAGCTGCCGTAT
>JARRQT010000275.1:0-8631 GCA_037381445.1 Calditrichia bacterium | reverse complement strand
GATGAAGTGGAGAAGGAAAAGCTGGAAGTGGAAAACAGCTACCAGAGTTTGAAATCGGTTATTGTGTCCAGGGAAGAAGATATCAAAAAGCTGCACCGCCGCTGGAATCAGGCCCTGGAGAGGCTGAAAGAGCTGGAACTTCATATTCAGGAATACGAGATCAAAAAGAAATCCCAGCGCGAGCAGATGGACGAGCGTTTTGGTGAAGATTTCGGGGAATTGCTGGCCGCCAATCCCGTTCCTGAAGATTACACGGTTCAGCAGGTCCAGGAAGAGGCCGCCAATCTGCGCCAGAAAATTGAAGCCCTGGGAGAGGTCAATCCGCTGGCCATAAAGGAGCATGAAAAAGAGAAAGAGCGGCTGGACTTTTTGAAATCGCAGGAAGCGGACTTGCTGGGGGCCAGGGAAGAGCTGCTGGAAACCATTTCGAAGCTGAATAAGACAGCCACCAAACTGTTCAACGAAACTTTTGAAAAAATCAATCTGAATTTCAAGGAGTGGATGCGCCATTGGATGATGTCAACATTGCCCGTTATACCCATGCGATACAGGAGTTTTCCAATAACACCCAGTTCATTCTGGTGACCCACAATAAGATGACCATGCAGGCCGCGCAGGCGATGTACGGCATCACCATGGAAGAACAGGGCGTCAGCAAAGTGGTTTCGGTCCGCTTTGATTAACCTTCCTTTTTGAGAGTACTTCATTTTTTATGATCCCTTAATTAAAGTGAGATCTCCGTTCTCCGCTATTTGATTGCTGTCTGACATCTGTTCTGAATCGGGATAACTCTTTTAATAGGATAGTTACCTTTCACATGCTATTATTTCGAGCGCGTCCGACTTTGTTGTTGGATTTTTGGTGGATGCAGTATATCTTTGAACAATCGCTTTATCGAAAAAATGCCATACTTTTCCGTGAATCGCAAATCTTCTCAAGAGGAGAATGCCAAGATGAAACTCAAAACTGTTCTCATCACTGTTTTTCTTTTAGGAATGTCTCTCAGATCAATTTATGCCCAATACCCAAATGTCAGGGTTAGTAGTCCCGGAAGTATGGATCCCGAAGAGGTCACCATCGCGATCAATCCGGCCAATCCGATGAACCTGGCAGCCGGGGCAAATATCTCGTACTATTATTATTCCATGGATGGCGGATATAACTGGAATCAGGGGAATCTGGTTTCTCCGCTGGGTGTTTATGGCGACCCATGCGTGAATTTTGATGTCAATGGGAATCTGTATTATGCGCATTTGTCAAATCCGGCCTCCGGCTATTGGCTGGACCGCATCGTGGTGCAAAAATCCGAGAATGGTGGAATGTCCTGGAGTGAAGGCGCGGGAGTTGGTTTGAACCCACCCAAACAACAGGATAAAGAGTGGCTGGTCGCAGACCTGACAAGCTCTGCTTTTCGAAACAATCTCTATATAGCCTGGACCCAATTTGACAGTTATGGCGGCACGCTCCCGCGGGATAGTACACGCATATTATTTTCCCATTCCAGCGATTTTGGCGAGACATGGTCTGCACAGGTGCGGGTGAGTGACCGATTGGGAAATTGCCTCGACGGAGACAGCACAGTGGAAGGGGCTGTGCCTGCAGTTGGTCCGGAGGGACAAGTGTATATCAGTTGGAGTGGTCCCTGGGGTATATTTTTTGATAAGTCGGAAGATGGCGGTTTGACCTTTGGCCGGGATGTTTTTGTGGACAGCCAGCCAGGGGGATGGGATTTCAATGTCTCCGGGATTTATCGCTGCGACGGTCTGCCTGTTACGCTCTGCGATGTGAGTAACTCCCCTTACCGGGGAACAATTTATATCTTGTGGTCGGACCAGCGAAATGGGGAAGACAATACTGATATTTTTCTAAAAAAATCAATCGATGGTGGGAAAACCTGGAGTGATTTAATAAAGGTGAATGATGATACATCCAATCGTCAACAGTTTTTCCCCTGGGGGGCGGTTGATCCCGCGACCGGCATTCTTTATGTCGTATTTTATGATCGTAGAAATACTTTGGGTGATACAACAGATGTTTATGTGGCACGATCGATGGACGGCGGAGAGACCTTTGAGAATTTCAGGGTGAGTGAATCATCTTTCCTGCCACACTCAAATGTATTCTTCGGGGATTATATCAATATCGCCGCATTGAATGGCAAGATTTATCCCATCTGGATGCGGATGGATGGTGACAATTTAAGTGTTTGGGTCGCTCATATTGATGATACCCCTATTGCTCTTGGACACAGAGGAGAACAGATTCAGGAAGGTTTTACACTTCATCCCAATTATCCCAATCCTTTTAATAGCCAAACACGAATTTCCTATTATCTGCCGATCTCCGGAGAAGTGCGAATAAGCGTCTATAGCGCATTAGGCAAAAAAATAGCAGTGCTGGCAGATGAATTCAGGATTGCCGGAAATCATTCGATAAATTTTGAGGTGGGGCAGTTGCCCAGCGGTATCTATTTTTGTGAATTCAGCTCCGGTCAGTATCATCAGATTCGGAAAATGATTTTGATGAAATAAATTATCGAATTGGGAAGTGGAATTATGTTAGTTCCCAAGCAAATGTGAGGAATGCGCGTGGACCCTGTTGAATATCCGGTGGATGGTGTTTTGGATTTACATACCTTCAGGCCTGCTGAGGTGAAAGAGCTGGTTCCCGAATATATTGAGGTTTGCAGGGAAAAGGGAATTTTTCAGATCCGGATTATTCACGGAAAGGGCAGCGGTACGCTGCGGCGCATCGTCCATTCGCTTCTGGAGAAGAATCCCTATGTGATCAATTACTGGCATGAAAGCGCCGGCGGTTCCTGGGGGGCGACTATCGTCAGGTTAAGACCGCCGGATTCAAAAAATACCCCCGAAGACTGAGATGCTTCAGGGGTTATTTCTATTCCAATAATAAGTACGCCAAACCTAATCAATTTTGGGGCCGGCCTCGCGGATTTCTTTTGGTGCATCCGGGAAGCGCTTGAAGTTCTCCACAAACCGTTTGGCCAGTTCACGGGCCTTTCTGTCATAATCGGTCTTGTCGCTCCAGGTATTGCGCGGATTTAATGCTTCATTGGGCACCTCCCCGCAGCAGTACTGCGGCACCAGCACATTAAAAACAGGATCGGGTTTGAATTCCACCTGATCCAGGTCTCCGTTAAGTGCCGCTTTTATCATGGCGCGGGTATAATGGATATCCATGCGCTTTCCGATGCCGTAAGGTCCGCCGGTCCATCCGGTGTTTACCAGCCAGACCTGGGTATTGTGCTTCCGCATCTTCTCGCCAAGCATCTCACCATATTTAACAATGGGCAATGGCATGAACGGTTCACCAAAACAGGCGCTGAAGGTTGCCTGGGGTTCGGTGATGCCGGCCTCGGTGCCGGCCAGCTTTGAAGTGTATCCGCTCATGAAATGATACATGGCCATTTCCGGGGTGAGCTTGGAGAGGGGAGGCATTACTCCGAATGCATCTGCCGTAAGGAACATTATGTTTTTAGGATGTCCCGCCATTCCGGGAATTAACACGTTATCAATATGTTCAGCCGGATAGGTGGCCCGGGTGTTTTCCGTTATATCGCCCGCGTCGAAATCAATGATGTGGGTAGATTTGTCAAAGATAACATTTTCCGCAATGGAACCGAAGCGGATCGCATCATAAATCTGGGGCTCCTTTTCGCGGGACAGGTTGATGGTTTTGGCGTAGCAGCCGCCTTCAAAATTGAAGATGCCATTTTCACTCCAGCCGTGTTCATCATCCCCGATCAGCTCCCGTTCCGGGTCCGCGGAGAGGCTGGTTTTGCCGGTGCCCGACAGCCCGAAAAACAGGGTGACATCCCCATTCTTTCCTTTATTGGCGGAGCAGTGCATTGAAAAAACATTTTTGAGGGGCAGCAGATAGTTCATCACCGTGAAGATGGATTTCTTGATTTCGCCCCCGTATCCGGTTCCGCCCACCAGAATAAGACCTTTCCCCAGATGGATGGCCACGAATACCTCCGTACCGGTACCGTCTATTTGGGGATTTGCGAAAAGATCCGGGGCATGCAGAACAGTAAAAAGCGGGTTATGGTCCGCCACATGTTCGGGTTTCTCCGGCCGGACGAAAAGGGTGTGTGCGAAAAGGGCGCCCCAGGACAATTCGGAAATCACCCGCAGGGGAACCCGGTACTCGGCATCCACTCCCGCAAAGACTTCTTCAATAAACAGTTCCTTTCCCTGAAAATAGGAAGTGATTTTATTCTGTAGCCTGTTAAAAGTGGACTCATCCATGGGATGGTTGATTTTTCCCCACGCAATATTGTGCCTGCTGGTCGGTTCTTCAACAAAAAAGCGGTCATCGGGGGAACGACCGGTGCGTTTTCCGGTTCGCACAACCAGCGCCCCGTTTGCAGCCAGATGACCCTCTCCACGTTTGATTGCCAGCTCCAATAACTGCGGCGGCATCAGATTCCAGTGCAGTTTTTTCCAGTTCTGCAAACCCAGATCGTTTAACTGCTTCAATTTGTGATCCATCATTCCTCCGGTATTTCTCACAGCCGAATTTGATATTTTCCATTTGCCATTTAAAAATTTAAACTATATTATATTAAAATAGTTGTCGAAATGGAAATGCTTTATTTTTTGTGACATGACTTCAGGCGCCGCCACGAAGCCGGTTCACCCTGCATTATTTTTTTGCAAAGATGCACAAAATTATTGAGCTAAAATGCCACCTTATCGTAATGTTTGCATTACCGCTGACAGAAGAAACCAATATCGATCCCCAGGCAAATGCAACTTCAGGATTAGGTGTGGACTCCCGATCGCTGGAAACCAGCATTTATGATGTCATCGTAAACCGAGAGTCGGCAGCCAGCGCCCTCGTGACCACCAAGGTGCCGAATCTGGAATTAATCCCATCACATATTAATTTGGTAGGTGCCGAGGTTGAACTGGTGCAGGTAATAGCCAGAGAACAGTTGCTTCGTGAAGCACTAAAGAAGGTGAAGGAAAGCTATGATTATCTGATTATTGATTGTCCTCCTTCTCTGGGTATCTTAACATTGAATGCACTGACCGCTTCCGACTCGGTCCTGATTCCTATCCAGTGCGAATATTATGCTTTGGAAGGACTCAGCCAACTTTTAAATACAGTTCGCCTGGTTCAGAAACATCTCAATGACAAGCTTTTCATCGACGGCGTACTCTTAACCATGTATGATAACCGTTTGAATCTGTGCAATCAGGTTGCTGGCGAAGTAAAAAATTATTTTAAGGATAAAGTCTTCGACACAATAATTACCCGAAATGTACGGTTAAGTGAGGCTCCCAGTTTTGGTCTGCCAATTATTATGTACGATGCCACTTCTGCCGGAGCAGCCAATTACATGAAGCTTGCAGAGGAGTTGTTATCTCATGAAAACTAAAACAAGGCTCGGGAAAGGGCTGAATGCTTTAATCTCAACGCCTGTGGAACAGGCACCCCCGCAGCTCAGGAAAATGGTCCAGGAAATTGAGGTGGCAATTATTGATGCGAATCCTTTTCAGCCCCGTATGGAGATGGACAGCGCCGCCTTTGAAGAATTAAAAAAATCCATTAAAGAAAAAGGGATTATTCAACCCATTGCCGTCCGACCCGGGAAGAACGGACGGTTTGAACTGATAGCAGGAGAGCGAAGACTCCGTGCCGCGATTGCAGTGGGATTGAAACGGATCCCTGCATTTCTTCTCAATATCACCAGTGACGAGGATATGCTCGAACTGGCCCTTATCGAAAACGTTCAGCGGGAGCATTTAAATCCAATAGACCTGGCGAAGGGATATCAGCGGCTAATCGACGAGATAAAGCTGACCCAGGAAGAAGTTGCCGAGAAAATTGGAAAGGATCGTGCCACTGTATCCAACATCATTCGCCTGCTAAAATTGCCCAATAGAATACAGGATAGCCTGAAAAAAGGAGAAATACGGGAAGGGCATGCCCGGGCGTTGCTGGGACTGGCCGATGAAGCGTTGCAGATTGAGTTGTGGAAAAAAGCAGTCAAGCACACCTATTCAGTGAGAAAGGTTGAAGAAGAAGTCAAAAAAATGCGCAGCTCAGCTCAGAAACTGGTGATTGAAAAACCCGGTCGAAAGAAGCCGCCTTTCATTGGCAGAATTGAGAACCTGCTCCGCGAAAAATTTGGAACGCAGGTTAAGTTACGCACCAAAAAAGACGGGGGCAGCATAGAGATCGTTTTCTACTCTAAGGAAGATTTGGATCGTTTGCTGGAACTGTTCGAGGAAATAAAAGTTTAGTGCTTCAAGAATGGGTATGATGGGTTTATCTTGTCACCCGGGTTTGAAAATTTGTTGTCAGTCATAATTTTAGGAGAAGTTTTACATTTGTCTCACAAAAAGTATAAAAGAAAATATCTCAATATTCTTCTCATTCCTGATGGCGAGTCCTCGCCCAAAAATCTAAAGCTTCGTTACTCCATCGTCACAAGCGGCATTGTGCTGGCGGTATTTCTGGGGGTAGTCCTGCTGGTTGGATTTTTTACATATGGTAAATTGCTGCAAAAAGCTTACGAAAATATCAGTCTGAGGCAGGAAAACCAGCAACTGGAGCAGCAAATCCAGAAAATAAATGAACTCACGCAGGAGTTAAGCGACCTGAAGGCTTATGGAAGAAAAGTCCAGACGAGCCTAATGGGATATGTTAAAATGTCCGATAATCCTCAGGAACTGGCAGGGGGAGCTTCGGAGGAAAATCTGAAAGAACAGCCGCTGGTGTCGATGTTGACCTCTTTTCCCTTAAAGGCGCCGGTTGTGGGCTTTATCAGTCAGGAGTATAAACCGGATGTTCATAACGGCATAGATATTGTGGCACCCGAAGGCACTCCCATCGTTGCTTCAGGAAGTGGAACCGTTTTATATTCCGGCTGGACAATGGACGGCGGCAACACCATTATTATTGGTCACAGTAACGGGTACTATTCCTATTACAAGCATAATTTGAGGAATCTCGTTTATAATAACCAGCGGATCGAGCAGGGAGAGGTCATTGCATATTTGGGAAATTCAGGACAAAAGTCATATGGGCCACATCTTCACTTTGAAATCTGGAAAGATGGTCAGCCCGTGGACCCAGAGGCATTGATATCGGATTTTAAGTGATTGTTTTAAAAAACAGGAGAGTATTCTTATGGCATTAAAGATGAAAGAAACAGGAAATGGAAGCAAAGGCTCCAATGAACTGAATTTCCTGGGTGAAGGCACATATGTGGAAGGCACCATACAGACCAAAGGCAGTTTACGCATCGATGGTGAAATAAAGGGCGCCATAAAAGCAAGTGATACATTGACAATTGGTTCAAATGGAAAAGTTTCCGGGGAAGTCCATGCGCGGATGGCCGTGGTTGGGGGAAGGGTTGAAGGTGAAGTTTCCGTTGAGGAAAAACTGGTACTTGAATCGAATTCAGTGCTGGTGGGTAATCTTAAAGCAAAAAAACTGGTGATTGATGAAAAATAAGTCCGATAATGATCAATCACCGCAAAATAAAGATAGTCTGGTAGAAGCTTATCGAAAATTAGCGCCGTATCTGAACATCGGGTATACCTGGGCCGCTTCTGTAATACTTTTCACTTTATTGGGATGGTATCTGGACAAAGAATGGGGGACATACCCCTGGTTGACATTTGCGGGTGCAATAATTGGAGTTATTGGCGGTTTTTATCATTTTCTGAGAACGGTTTTAAATGAGGATAAAAGAAATCAAGACCATAAATAATAATGATTTTCTCACCATGATTTTCCTCATTTTAATTTCTAAATAATTATAAATTTTTGTCAGCATATTTTCAATATCCTGAAATTTGTTTTCATGCAATGTAAGGGTAAAAAGAAAAGTAAATTCCGGTGAATTTTCTCAGTTTTTTTAAAAAAAGTTTTTATTTGTTCGGTCTTTTTGCGATATTATTCACCTTTTTGTCGGTGGTCGATCTCTTGGGAGGGGAGGTACGGTCTGCTTGGGCTGGTCTGGTTATTTCTTTCTTTAATTCAATAGCAGGCGCTGCCATTCTGAGTTGGGGAATTGAAAAACCGGACAAGGAATTTTACGGGGCGTTTTTTGGCGGAATGATTGTTCGTTTTGCCCTCATTTTTTTAGCGCTCTATGTATTGATTAAAGTTTTTTCATTTAATGAGACTGTGCTGGTTATTTCTTTAGTTGTGACTTATTTTTTCTATTTGGGATTGGAAATCTGGATTGTGAATAAATACGCGGCAGTAAGAGGAAAAGGCGCATGACACCTGATCAGGTCGTTCAGGAAGCAGGAGAAAAGACGGAATTAGGTTTGGGTGAATATATTGTTCATCATATAAAAAATTCGAATGAATGGAATATTTTCGGATACCATCTGCACCTTCCCACATTTAAACCGGTCCATATTCTGGGCACGCAGGTTGATTTTTCCATTACCCAGCATCTGGTAATGATGTGGGTAACATCCATTATTCTTATTGTGGCGCTGGGGCTGCTTTTCCGGAAGAAACGCCTGGTTCCCAGCGGCATCGCGGCCATGATGGAAGTCCTTGTTCTTTTTGTAAGGGATGAAATTGCCATTCCCAATATGGGGGCCAAAGCCGGAAAGAAGTTTACACCATTTCTGA
>JARRQT010000274.1:0-8102 GCA_037381445.1 Calditrichia bacterium | reverse complement strand
TCATTCCAGAAATCGTAGGTCGGGCGTTGCGGAATTTTATAATTATAGACATTCTGGATATCCAGATAGGCGATCAGGGTCCAATTTCTGAAATTGAAGTAACGGTCCACACGAATATCCAGATGATGCCCGGCAGGCAGCCGCGCTGAGAGATATTCTCCGGGCAGGTTTTCAATCCGGCCGGGATTAACAGGATTCTGAGACGGAATGTAGACCGGGGTATAAGGAACGCCGGTGAAGTACCGGAATTTCGAACTGATTTCCCAATTCTCATTGAAGATGTATCCACCGGACAGGTTGAAAATGAAACGCTGGTCGTATTGACCCGGATAAGTAATTCCATTTCCCGCCGTCACCTGGCTGTTGCTGTAGGAAAGACTGAATTGGCCATAGCAGGGAATGTCGGAAAATTTTTTCTGAAGCAGCAATTCGGCGCCCCAGGCACGGCCGGTTGATTTTGACACCAGATCGAAATATCCAAATGATTGAAAATCGTCTTCCCTTCCCCCGAAACCAGTGCCGGTATTGGTCAGCACGATATAATCCGTCTTCCCCGGCAGAATACCGGTGGGAAGATTCCGGTACCTTTTGTAAAAACTTTCCACCGACAGGCGTAAATCTTTCTGAACCAGGTAATCCCAGCCCAGGACCGCCATTTGGTTTTGAAGCGGCTTTAGGTTGCGATTTACCGGGTTGACAATCCACACATAGGAAGGGGACTGGTAGTAAATTCCGCTGCTGAATCTGAGAGTGTGCAGATCATTAAGTTTGTATTTCAGAGAAAGTCTGGGTGCCGCTACGAACGGATTTTCCAGAAAATCAAAATAGTCCGCCCTAACCCCGATGTTGATGCTCAGATGCGGACCCGTAATCCAATCCATTTCTGTGAATAAAGCATATTTCTGCGCAGAACTCCTGGTCCGGATCACGGGCTGCAGCCCGAGCCGCGATACCGGGACCCGGTTTCCGCTGCGGTCATAAATGGTATCGGCAAAAGAAGTCCTGTTATCATTTAATGCAGATTTCACTGAAAATCCGCTGTATATACCGATTGTTTTGGATAAAGCGAAATAATTCTGCGCTTTAAAATTGATCTCCCGTTCATCTGCCCGGCTGTCAAAATAAATATTCTCAAATTCGTCCGCCTGACTGAAACGGTATCTGAATAAATTGGAACTGAGCGTCAGATCCAAATAACCATGGTTTAAAAGGCGCCGGTAATTTACGCCGCCGATAAATTGGTTCTGGGAATTGTTCATCAGTGATGCATTCTTTACCCGGTTTTCCAGGCTGCTCTGGTCCCGGTCCACTTTATCGATTGCAGCTAATCCCAGAAAAAACAATTTGTCTCTGGGAGATAAATCATAGTGGGCCAGAAAATTGAAATCAGTATAAACCGGTACAAAAGGAAGTCCGGCAGCTTTAAAGATCAAATCCAGGTAGCTTTGCCGGGCAGAGAAAATAAAATTTCCTTTCTCCTGCAGAGGACCCTCGAGATTCAGACCATACTGGGATGCGGATACCAGTAATTTCCCGCCCAGACGGTCTTTTCGTCCCTCGGTCATCGACAACTTCAGGATGGATGACATCTTGTCCCCGTACCTTGCAGAAAATCCGCCGGTTGAAAAGGAAACGTTGTCAACGAAATCAAGATTGACAAAACTGAGACTTCCGCTGCTGTTTCCCTGGGTCCCGAAATGATTGATGTTGGGAACTTCAATGTTGTTGATTACATACAGATTCTCGGACGGTCCGCCGCCCCGCACCAGCAGGTCGTTTCGCCCGCCTCCTGTATTTATGGCCACACCGGGCAGGGTAGATACCGTTCTGACCACGTCTTCGAAACTGCCGGGGAAACGCCTGATTTCCTCCCGTGATAGTCCGATGGTGCTGGTTTGGGTCCTCGCTTCTTCCACGAAATATCCGGCCGTCACGGTAACTTCTTCTCCTTCAATAGCACCTTCGCGCATCTCGGCACTCACCAGGACCGGTTTCGAGGGTTTCACAACAACATCGGTTTTGATGACGGTATTGTAACCGATATAGCTGAATTCCACCCGATACGTTCCCACCGGGACATTATCTATGATATAATTTCCGGACAGATCGGTAGATGCCCCAAAGTCGGTGTCCATCACCACCACATTCACACCGATCAAATCCTCCTTGGTGCGCGCATCCGTTACTTTGCCGGAAATACTTCCCACTTCCCGGGCAACAGCGGTCTGAGTGAGTAATATCAAAAACATAAATGAGAAAAAATACCTAAACATATTCGCTTTCCCTGACGGTCTTTCATAAATTGGCACCGGGGAACTCTCCGGTATACCTGATTATTAATCTCAGCAATTACCTTCTATGATCCAATAATTATGACTAATAAAAATAATCCATCTTTAGCGATAATAAAACCGCAAAGAGCAATTAAGCCCTTTCCGGTTTTTTTGGGGGGAGGAGTGTGTCTATTTCGTTAGCATCATTTTCCTGACATCTTTGAAAGATTGGGTTTCAATCTTATAGAAATACATTCCGGAGACCAGATTTGATGCATCAAAATTGACGCTGTGGCGGCCCGCCGGTATATTTTTATTCAAAAGTGTGGCGATTTCCTGTCCGATGACGTTATATACCTTAAGAGTAACGAAAGAGGACGCGGGGAGTTGGAACGATATGCTGGTCGTGGGATTGAAAGGATTCGGATAATTCTGTTCCAGGGCATAATTGGTAACAACCGCCGTACCGTCATCAATTATACTGGTCGGAGAACCAAATTCAGCGACCTGGCCATCCGGAAGTGCTGCAAAGAGTCCAAACGCTGGTCCGCCCTGATTTGAGGAAGGCGTCAGGAAACCGGAAGCGAAGACCACGGCGGCCCCGCCGCCCAGCCCGGAGAGATCGGCATTGAAACTGGCCACGATGGTGCTGTTGTCACTGGCGGGAGTAATGTCCAGGGTGTAAGCCCCGGCGGGAACAGAGATGTAACTGGTGAAGTCCCCGTAGGCGGCATCATCGACCAGGGCAGCCACGCCGCGGGCCAGCACGTCAACGGCCGGTGCATCGGTGGCGCCGTGGAAGACGATAAAGTCCACATCGGAGGCATTCATCCCCGCTTCGCGAACTCCGTCGCGGGCAAAGAGGGTGAAGCCGATGCTGCGGGCCTCGGGATTGAGGGCAAAATCAGCGGGATTGAGCACACCGTTGGCCATGGCCACATAGCTCATATCCACAGCGAGTGCGCCTACCGGAATGGTAGTTACCACTTCACTGGTCGGGTCTGTGGAGCCGGGACCGGCAATTATAACCGAAAGAGAATCTCCTGCCGGAACATCAACGAACGGCGTTGCACTCCGGAATGAAAAATCATCCAGCTTAACCAACAGCGTATCGCTGGTGCCATTCCATAAATAAACATCCACGATTTCGGCGGCAGGATCAGCAGCATTGTGTATAACCTGTAACCGCGCTGTCTGCTGGGCCTGGGCTGCGAGGGTGAAGCCCAATAGCAGCGAGACAAACATAAATACAAATCTATTACCAAGCATGACAACCTCCTACATTAGATTAATTGAACATTTAAGTCTTAAATCTTTTTTTAACCTGCCAGCATAGGGTGTAATCAGTGAGCGATATGAACGAAATTAATATAATAATAATATTCTTGATTGTCAATAGATAAAATTAAATAAATCGGGCATAACGCCCATAAAGACTTGTTATTTTGACTTTTTTCGGGGGTGAATGAATCCGTAACTTGTTTATATTTATTATTTTTTTCCCGAGTGGCGATATTATCTGCTTTTGTTGCACTGTTTGAAATTGTGATTCGCTTGTACGTGTCGTAATAGTCTGCATAACTGCGGATGAAAATTAATGATATATGAAAAATACAGAAATAATATAGGCCTGTGAAATGCGCATGTTGCCAATCGAAATGCGCAAAACGTTCATAACGCTGATGGAGATCGTCCTGCAAGATTGCCTGTCTTGGCGAGAAATATGGGGTGCGCTGCGTTGGGTATGACGGCGTTATGATTATCGTTGGATAGTCAAAGGGGATAATTGATCAACCGCACCGAATACTTTTCTAATCAGAATTTTCCAGAACAGGCGTGGTAAAACCTTAAACAGCTCAAATCGCTCTTTTCATCGAAAAAGAAGTTTAAAAAAACAGACACACCAGTCTGGTGGCGGTGCTTCCTTTCTTACAAATTGCGGGGCCTAAAAATGGCTTTATTGACCTCTCCTTTTTTGATTTGCTGGATTGCCTCCTGAAAGTCCCGAAGAGAAAAGAATTTTATCCCAAAATTTTCCACAGAAAGACCGACTCTTTTCAGAAAATCAATGGCCCGGGAAAAGGTGAAGGGATTAATCACGGAACCCAGCAGGGTAAGTTCTTTTTTGAAAATATCAAACGGCTTTAGCTGCAGTTGACTGTGCTGGGGGCAGACGCCAAAAAATAAGAATTTGCCAAGTGGATTTAATAACTTCATCGCTTCACTGATTGCCTGCGGATTTCCGCTGCAGTCTATGATGATGTCAAATCCTGAACGGTCATAAACGTTCTTTTCTGCAATCTGTTGCGGCGAGGTGGCTGGAAAACCGAGTTCTGAAGCAATGGATCTTCGTAGGTCGTTAATCTCGCTGAAAAGTACTTGCTCGTATCCGTGGTGTTTCAGAAGCGTTCCCCAGAGCAATCCCACGATTCCGCTTCCGATAATTAAAATTCGCGAATCAGCTGCGAGCGGCTGGAGACGATCCCAGCCGTGCAGGATGCAGGACATGGGCTCGGTCAGGGATCCCCAGGCGGGGGAAAGATCCCGCGGCAGCCGATAGGCCTGCGAGCCCGGCACCAGGCTATACTCCGCCCAGCCGCCATTACGATCTACGCCCACCGGGCTCAGATTTTCGCAAAAATTTACCTGACCTTTCCGGCAGTGCACGCACCACCCGCAGTAATTGTTGGGATCGACGGCAACCATATCATTAATATTGAGATGCTTAATATTCTTGCCGACTGCCACAACCTTTCCGGCGAATTCATGTCCCGGAACCACTTCCTCCGCAGAGGGGGCTTCTCCGGCCATGATATGAATGTCCGTTCCGCAAATACCGGCGAAATGCACCTCCACCAGCACTTCGCTATCGCCCGGTTCCGGAATCGGCAATTTTGTCAATGCCAAACCAGCGCCTCTCCGGAAGAGCAGAGCCTGCATTTCGTTTTTCATCTTTCTGCCTATTCTCCAATATGGATAAAAATGATGTCTGAAAATTTTGCTTAAACGCTTTACTAAATTACCATAATTTAATAAAAAAGCTAATACTTGCAACGATGAAAATTAAATATTTCGCAAGAAGCGTCGCGGAATAAATATGCGAAAAGTATATTTTGCGCAATCACCTTGGCTTTATTGGCATGTTCTGCATGATCTTATTAGTCTGATAGAAACTGAACAATAATTTGATAATTAGATTATAAAAGCCGAAAATAGATAAATGGGAGGATTATTGTTCCTTCCTGAAAAAAGGCCAATTATTTTTCAGAATATATAAGATTGAGATTAAATGAAAAAAATATCAAAAAGTATATTGACAAATTGAATGAAAGAACTTATATTAATTTCAAGTTAAACGCTTAACCTGGAATGTTATGGCGGTTACAATCAAAGATGTGGCCGTAAAGGCGGATGTTTCGGTAGCCACTGTTTCACTGGTCATCCATAATAATCAGCGCATTTCTTCCGAAACCAGACGCAGGGTTCAAAAAGCAATCCAGGAACTCAATTACCATCCCACACGTTCTGCCAGGGGGCTGGCCTCAAAAAGCAGCGGAAATCTGGGATTCATTGTCACTGACGATCACTTTTCCCGTTCGGAACCCTTTTACACGCAAATATTTCTGGGGACCGAATTCCAGGCCCGACAGGATGAATATTATGTTTTGCTGACTACGGTATCCTCTGAATTTGGACGCAGCGATTCGCTTCCCCGCTTTGTGCTGGAAAAAAATGTTGACGGCATCATCCTGGCAGGCAAGGTTTCCTCCCATCTGCTCACAAAACTTGAAGCTTACCATATCCCTTTGGTATTTATTGATTATCATCCCGGTCAGGGAAACTACCCGGTGGTCCTCATCGATAACATTTCGGGTGGATTCCAGGCAGTTAATCATCTTCTGAATTTAAATCACCGCCGTATCGCCTTTATCGGCGGGGATATTGATCATCCCAGTATTCTTGAGCGGTTTCAGGGATACAGGATGGCACTTGAAAAGGCAGGCATACCATTTATCCCCGATCTAACCGTGGTTGATGAACCGTATCCCGCCCGGGCAAACGGTTACAGAGCCGCGGAAAGATTGCTTCAAAAAAACTCCGACATTACCGCTATCTTTAGCTGCAATGATGCAATGGCTATTGGTGTATTACAATATTTAAAAGAGCGTGGCATAAATGTTCCCGGTGATATTTCTCTCATCGGATTTGATGATGTTGAGGCCGATCTTTCCCTGGATCCGGCATTAACAACCATGCGGGTTCATAAAGTGGATTTGGGGATTGAGGCAGTTCGCCTGATGGTGGAGCTGTTTCAAAATAAAATGACTTCCCCGCGAAAAATTCTGATTCCCGCTGAACTCATCGTACGGAATTCCACGTCCCTGCAGTTCCGAGTTTTATAGGCGTTTGTAATCATATATTTGCCAAAATCTATTGTCGTCCTAATTTAACAAAGTTAAACTCTTTTTAGGAGGTGTGCATGATTGCAAAATTTTCCAAATCGTTTTTTGCTTTATTGGTATTTCTCCTCCTTCTGATCGTACCGGTTCTTGGTTTCGCACAGATTGAACTTATCGGCAGTTTTGAAGGAGACCTGCCGTCCTACTGGACGAAGGGCAACGAAGGCGGCGCCACGCTGGAGTGGGCCGCGGACCAGTACCGCAACATGGGTCGTTCGCTGAAGATCAGCAAGACCGCCACGGGAGATTCGGCGTCGTGGATTTCGGAGAACATGCTGGACCTGTGGTCTCCGCAGAACTATAAGGATGTGGACATAAAGGTAGGCGCCTGGGTGAAGACGGAGGATGTGAACACCAATCCGCAGAATGATGATGAGCGGTGGTGGATTTCCTATTCATTTTATAATGAGGCAGGCGGATTGATCGGGGAGACGAGACTTCCCATAGACCAGAGTGTGGCGAGCAGCACCGGCTGGGTGGCGGACACCAACGGTGTGGGCGAGACCATCCTGCCGGAGGACAGCTGGCAGACCATCATCAAGTTTGTAGCAGGCAGGAATGCGACCGGTACCGTATGGGCGGATGATTTCATGCTCTTCGGTCGCAACGGAGGCTGGGCAGGTCAGGACTGGAACACCTCGGTGGGTATGCCGACGGGGTGGAACTACTGGCTGCCGCCCATAGGAGGCAACGACGGGGAGCTCAACAGCGGATTTGAGAACACGGTGGTGACGGATGAGGAAGCCCACACCGGTCTTCATTCGCTGAAGTTTGATCTGCCCTTCGACCGTGAGCCCCATGATGGCTGGGTAGGAACGAAAAGATATCTGCTGAACGGCAACGCGGGTGACGCGAGCAGCGGTGACATTACTGCCATGTCGAACATAAAGGCGGGTGATGTGCTGCGGGTCAGCATGTGGATCAAGGCCACGGACCTGGTGCCGGATTCGGCGGCGGCTTATCCGGGGACGTGGTCGATGGGAGTAACGCCCATATTCCACAGCGGTTATCTGCCCAACGATCCCTATGATGAGATAGGGGCACAGGATGCGGTGTTTGCCTTCCCGGCAGTGACGGATTTTGACTGGACGGAATACTATCTGGATGTGACGGTTCCGGACGATCCCAATGTGCAGGCGTTGTCGGTAAGGATTCATCCCTATTCCCGCCTTACCGGCACCATCTATGTGGATGATGTGACGGTGAGAAAGCTGGATGTACCGGAAATCAGCGGTATCGGCAGTTTCGAAAGCGATATGCCGTCCTATTGGACGAAGGGTAACGAAGGCGGCGCCACGCTGGAGTGGGCCGCGGACCAGTACCGCAACATGGGTCGTTCGCTGAAGATCAGCAAGACCGCCACGGGAGA
>JARRQT010000273.1:0-4807 GCA_037381445.1 Calditrichia bacterium | reverse complement strand
CGCTATGGTATGTATCCGTTTCACCCCAATCCACCAGAAATCTTAAAGAAGCACCCACCACCATTCCATACGGTTCACTATATTGATATGCTCCAACATTTACCGTGGTTCCGCTTCCCGGCGCTGGAAACGGACCCTTGTTGAGAATTTTCCGGGTCAATGGCACCTGCCCCAATATATGCCTCAATTCCAGCGAATGAAGGTGCCCCCAGTTCCAGTTCTCCATGTTAACGCTGACGGAATCCTGGAGGTAAACAATTGCTTCTTTGAATGATTCTCTGATGAGACTGCCCCTGTTGCGCGGGTCAGATGAATTCGAATCAACAAACCATGCGGAGTTATTGTTTTCAAAAACCTGCGCAAACACGCGAAGGTAGAAATTGGGCAATCCTGTGAAAACTTTAAAGAGGTTTTCACCCATGGCATCTTTGAATATATTTTTTATCAGCATATACTGCATGACCTGGTAAACCGCCGGCGCCACACTTTTGCTGTCCATCTTGTATTTCCATCCCTCTAGCAGCATTAGGAGATCATCTTCTGTTTTGGAGCGGTTTTGCATACTTCTCAATTCAGGCAGAATGATCGGCATGGTCTCTTCCGCCAATAAATCCACCGTATCATATTGAAATTTGCGCATGTCCTCTTTATCCACAAGGGGTGAACCGGAAATCATTTGTTCAATCCGGTTGACGCGATAGGGCGGCTCCCACAACTCCGACAGATAATAGGGGTATTTTCCGATGATACGGTTGTTGGCAGTTGCAATCCATCCGCGTGAGGGATTGTAAATTTCAGGCATTTTGTCCGGAGGAATATACGAATTCCAGTTATTTTTTGATGTATTTCCCCGTACCGGGAGTAATCCAATTTTGTAGGATCGGATGGGAATCTTTCCCCCCAGCCGGTATCCGATATTGCCGTCTGCGTCTGCATAAACAAAGTTCTGGGCAGGGATGGCGTAGGTGGAAAGCGCTTCAGTGAAATCATCCCAGTTTTCTGCGTCGGCCAGCCTGATAAATGTCAACAGCTCATCCGACTTCTCCTCCCCCTCCCACTTCAGTGAAAGAAATTGGGAACTCTTCATTTCCGGAAACAATCCCCTGAACAGCGGACCATGGGACGTTCTCATTACAGTAAAATACTCATCGGGCTGTTTTTTTACCTTAATGAGATGGTTCTGAATTTTAAGGGGCCTTTTCTGCCTGTCCATAACATAGGTATGATCCAGGGTATCAACTTCCTCCAAAAAATAGTCGCAATCATCAATCATTCCGTTAGTTACCCCCCAGGCGATATGCCGGTTTCTGCCAATGATAATGCCGGGACTGCCCGGGAACGAAAATCCGGCCACGTCAAAATCAGGAGACCTTAGCTCCATCTCTATCCAAAGGGACGGAAGCTGAAGGGACAGGTGAGGGTCATTGGCCAGCATGGCGTATCCGTTGCGCGATCTTTTCGGCGAAATAACCCAGTTGTTGCTCCCCCAGCTGCCAGCCGGCATTTGCAGGAAACGGCGCGTTTCGCTATCCAACTGCATTAGCTCGGAAATCATCCTTCCGGAATCGGTGCTCTTTATAATATCAGGATAATTGGCCCATTTCGGCCAGATTTCATTAAACCTGTCTCTGCTAAGTTTCGAATACAACTGCCAGTAGAGATAATCGGCCTTCCAGTTGAAATTGAGAAACCAGGCCATGATTCGGTTTTGCAGGAGGCAATCCTGCGGTGTCCATTTTTCGGGTCTGATGCCCATCATGATAAATTCGGGCGGCAGGTTCTTTTTATGGGATTTGATGTAGGCATTAATACCAGTTGCGTAATCTTGCAGCCAGGCTTGCGATTCTTTGGAAATACTTTTATAGATTTCAATCGTAAGGGAATCCAATCCGAGGGTCAGGGATAACTCATCCATTTTCAGCGTGGTATCACCAAAAACTTCTGACAATTCACCCTTGCCGAACCGCCGAGCCATTTCCATCTGCCATAAGCGCTCCTTGGCGGCCGCAAAACCGGATGCAAATATCACATCGTCGGTAGATTCCCCCGCGATGTGGATAACACCGTAATCATCCCACTGAATTCTCACCGGATTGTGAATTCCCTCCACTTTTAAACTTCCTTTGTAATGTGGTAACATCTTATCGATCTGCAGGTATACAAAAGTACCCATTCCGGCGACAAAAATGAAAAGTGCGACGGCTATTCCCAAAACAATTTTTTTCTGCATTTCTTTTCACCACTTAATTTGGTAAAACTCCCGAAGAATCTTTTAAGAAAAGGTAACAAATATTTAACTGTAACTGTATTTTAATTTTAAATGTATTTTTTATATGGAAAATATTAAATTTCACATCGTAATATAATAGAAATATGTATAAGCTAATAAAAAATATTCTTTTTTCCCTGCTGCTTCCTTCCCTACTGTGCTTCGCCCAGGACTCCCTCAAAATACATTATTCTATTGTGCAGATGGAATTTCACGGCGATCATGATGTTATCAAGATAAAAGTGCCAAACTGGCTCAAGACCAGCGAACTGATTTCCCAGTTAAAATACATTGTGCAATGGCCCGGCGATCCGCCTCCCCGCAAAAAAATCTATGTTTACGTTTTCAAAGAGACAGACCCCATTGGATCGCAATCGCGGACCGGCTGCGTTTACACGCCGGGCAAAGGATTTTTATGGGATCTGAGAAACTGGAATCCCGAAGAATTTTCTTCAGAAGCACCTTCAGACAGCGAAATCAACATTTATAACACCTTTGTTGACAGCCTTCTGGCCAACGGTATCACCTCGTCCAACCAGAAGGTAAAAGAGAAGATTGCACGACTTTATGATATTTCCGTAAGCAGGCTCGATTCTATCTATGTGAAGGTAAGATACTGGTGGGAGAACGGACCACAACCGAAATACAAAATCATTCACTGAAGCTGAAACCGGAGTTGATTGCAAATAAAAAGGGAATGCGCCGTTATAACTAACGCCTTCCCTTTTGCGCTGAGATCATAAATCTTCTTTTACAACTGGGCCAAATACTCCTTGGCACGCGGAATCAGGGGTGATTTCGGGTAGTTATCCAGCAACTGCTGGAACTCCTGCCTTGCCCGCTGTTTGTCTCCCAGCATGAAATAGCTCTGTCCAATTTTAAACTGTGCATAATCGTTCTTGTTGGAGTAACGGAAAGTAAAAACCTTCTCAAAAGCCATAATTGCTTCATGATAGCGTCCCATGGCATAATAGCATTCACCCATCCAGTATTGGGCATTGTCCGAATAGTCATTATTGGTATCCTCAGCCAGGAGCTGCTCAAAAACGGAAAGCGCCTGCGGATACTGATGATTATTAAAGAGCGCCAACCCACGCTCGTATTCCGATTTGTAGCCCTGTGAAGCGTTTTCATCGCCCGCTGAACCCGCAGGCGTCTTGCTCGTGAAACCATAGGTACGGTCCTGCTCAACTGATTTCTGGGCAGAACTTTCTTCTTTCATCATGAGCTGGGCCTTCAGGTCGGCAATTTCCATATCCTTCTTCTTCAAATCTTTTTTCAGCCCATCGATCTGGTCCTGCATACGGGTGATTCTTTTGTCTTCTACCGGAGTCTCCTGGGCCTGCGTGGGCTGATTGGACTTCCCTTCATCAACTTCCAGCAGCTTGATGAGGTCATCATTTTTCGTGTTTTTTTCGGCCGTCTGCTTTGCGGGTTCCTGGGTTTCCTTGCTGCTTGCCGAATCATCCCGGCTGATACCCAGAAGTTTTTCTATCTCATCATAATCATCCTTGGAATCTTTTTGGGGGACCCTTTTCCTGGACGAAATCAGCACCATCTCCCCAGCGGCCCAGATCAAGCTCCTCAAAGTGCTTCAGGATCACAAATTCAGCCGTCTGGGCAGTCATGCCGTCCTGAGCGCCGATGTGCGCGTCATCACGGCCACCAACACCGACCTCAAACGCCTCGCAGGCGAGGGGCGCTTCCGCAGCGACCTCTACTACCGCCTCAACGTCTTCCCCATCGAACTGCCACCATTGCGCGAGCGTCGGGAAGATATCCCCATCCTGGTGGACAACATCCTCAAACGCCTCGACCAGTACTACGACAAAGGCATCCGCAAGATCGATCCGCTGGTGATCGAAGCCTTTGCCGGCTATGAATGGCCGGGCAACATCCGGGAACTGGAAAACCTTGTCCAGCGCGCCTATATACTCGAGAGCGGACCGATGCTGAGACCGGAAAGTTTCCCGGCAAGTTTGCATCAGAAAAGCTTTGATCTCGGATAGATCTTCATCCATGTTTGGTGGCAGATCTGCTTGAATGTCTTCCACCTTTTCATAGATGGCGTCAATTTTATCTTCCAAAGATTCGAGCTTTTTCCCCATGAATAAAAGCGCTTGTTTGATTTCAGGATCCATAGTGGACTCCTATCTGCCTCCCGACGAAGTAATGCGCATCTAAACAAAGGCCACCAACTCAATGTCGAAGACGAGGGTTTCGCCAGCGAGCGGATGATTGGCGTCCAGGGTGACGTTCTGGTCCGAAATGTGCGTCACACGGGCTTTGACCTTCTTATCCCCCTGGCCTTTCACCCTGACCAAGCTGCCGACCTTTAGGTCTTCAAACTGTTCCGGGACCAGATGACGAGGCACTTGGGCAATCAAATCCGTTTTTTTCTCACCCGCCGCATCAGCCGGTGGAAGGCGTACCGTTTTTTCCTGCCCCTCGCTCATGCCGATCACGCTCCGATCGAAGCACTCGATGAGCTTGCCTTTCCCCAGGGTAAGCTCCATCGGGTCCTCTCCTTGAGTCGTG
>JARRQT010000272.1:0-4344 GCA_037381445.1 Calditrichia bacterium | reverse complement strand
TGGCCCAGATGCTGGGGAGCCGGGGGCTGGGGCGGTCGCTTGTATTGCTCTGCCCGGCGTCCCCGGCAGGGATAATGGCGCTTCGCTTTTCGGTTATGAAAAGCTTCTGGAGCGCATTCACCACCTGGGGATTCTGGAAAAAGCCGATGCGCCCCACATTTGATGAGGTGGTCTATTCCACCCTGCACCTGGTGCCGCCAGCGGAGCAGAAGGAGATTTACGCGCAGCTGGTTTACGAGTCGGGACGGGCGGCCAGCGAGATTGGCCTCTGGCTGCTTGATCCTAAAGGCGCCTCGCGGGTGGATGAAAAAAATGTAACCTGTCCGGTGCTGGTGATTTCGGGAACGGAAGACCGCATCGTGCCCTCCTCCGTGGTCCGGAAAGTGGCGAAGAAATACGAGATGGTGTCCACCTACCGTGAATTCGAACATCACGCCCACTGGGTGGTCGGCGAGCCGGACTGGCAGGAGATTACTGACTATATTTACCAATGGCTGAAGCAGACCTCCGGGGGATAAGAATCGATCAATCGCCGGGAAACGAATATTAGATATGGACATACTTCTCAAGTTTTCTATTGGGAATAAAATTTTCCGGCAGGTGAATAAAAGAATCATTTTAAGATTCAACGATTTGGGAAATAAAATTCCGGTCGGAACACCAGGATAAAAAATTGTTTTAAATTTATGTCTTTCTGCAATTAAAAAACGGCAATCGAACATTCGTTATGCACAATTGCCGGTCCATAACTTCTCAGTTTTCCAACTAAATATTATAAAAAAGACTGGTCCTTAAAGGTTTCCGGAGAATGGGTGAGTCCTCCCCAGAGGGCAAAAACAACCATTAAGGCGCCGAAGATAAAATAGTTGGCCGGATATTCTATATTGAGTATAATGCCGTTGGCAAAAAGCCAGATACCGATAATGCCGATCACAATGCCCTGAAAGGTTTTATAGGCCATGAAACCGAAGATCATGGTAACGATGCCGGTAACAAAAAAATTGGCGTCAGCCTGCACGCCCTGGAAAAATCCGGATATGAACACCCACACCCCGATCGCCAGCGAAATCCAATGTGACCACATGGTGAATTTCCTCCTGATATTATTTTTGAGGTAAAACCTGAATTCTAATTTTCCGCATTTCTCTTCAAGAAAAGTATAACCCGGGTTCATGAAGATTCAATGAAGTATGCCGCCCGGCCGCCGGATGCTTTTTTGTGAAAGCGGAAATATCTGATTTCTGCAGGGATGCCGGGGAAAATAAAAAAGGCGCCGATCCTTTTTGGATTCGGCGCCCTTGCTTTGCTGCGGGACAGGGATTCGAACCCCGGCTACCAGGGCCAGAACCTGGCGTCCTTCCACTAGACGATCCCGCAATTGTTTTTTGCGCCGAAAAATTAAACAAAATTCCTAAATGTGTCAAGCAAAAAGTAATATTTTAACAAATGAGTTTTTGATCTCTCCCGGAAAATGACCCAAGAAGGAAGCGCCTTCCGGAAATATTTAATGCAAATACAATTTAAATTCTCCATCAGGTTAATTCGTCATTCCGGCAGAGCCTGCCCCGTACTTTTTGCTGGGCGTTGCCGCCACGAAGAGGTCGGTCCAGGAGAATCCAGCAGACCAGGGAAGAATAAATTGCAGCCCTTTTGCAGTGGATTCCCGCTTAAAGCATGCGGGAATGACAGTTAGAAATAGCTTTTAACGTGATTTAATAAACACCTTTATTATGTCGAACTCACGTTACATTATTAAAAATTATCACCCATAGTCCTGATTTTTCTGGCATAAATAGCAAATTATTGATAATTTTAGCGGAGGTCTGTCGTCAGCCAGGCAAGAGATAAAAACCGGAGGGTTCCATGAAATTATTTAACAGCGCACGGGAATACCATAACAGGACCAAGTATGTTTATGATGATGTAAAATATGTCTATAAAGAGTTCTCGTCCGAACCGCAGCCGCCCACCTTTAAAAACTACCCGGGGAAACCGGCGGTGGCCCTGAAGAAAGACCTGCCAGCGGACGGGCAGACGCTGGCCCATTCCATGGAAGCCAGCTCAAAATTTGCCGCCTTCCGCAAGCTGAAAGCGGCACCGCTGACCCTGGATACCGTTTCACAGCTCCTGTTCCTGACCAACGGAGTAACGCTGGTGCGGGATTTTCCCGCTAAAAAGGTTTATCTGCGAGCCGCGCCTTCCGCCAGCAGCCTGCAGCCCATCGAGATCTACCTGTATGCCCACGATGTTGAGGGACTGGAAAGAGGGTTCTACTATTTCCAGCCCCTGCAGCACCAACTGCTGCGCATCAAAGACGGCGATTTCCGGGAACTGATTTCCGAGGCCGGCTATGAACTGGACTTCCTGAAGAATGCGCCGGCGGTGTTTTTCTTTACCTCCGTATTTTCGCGGAACAGCTGGCGGTACAGGAACCGGGCCTACCGCTACTGCCTGATGGACGCCGGATACATCGGGGAAAATTTTGTGCTGGGTGCCGCGGGCCTGGACCTGGCCGCCGACCTGGTGGGAGATTTTGTGGACGGGGAGGTCAACGAACTGCTGGGGATTGACGGCTTTGATGAAGCAGCGATTCTGCTGGCGGCCGTCGGCGCGGACGCCGGTCCCATTGATGAAATGGAATACCGCTTCGGCATGCACACGCCGGAAAATGATCTGATCAATGAACATTTCAAGAGCCTGGTCCGGGGCATCCACAACAATTCAAATCATTTCCGTCCCCGTGAAAAGGCCGTGAATGTGGATGTGAAACTGCCTTTTAAGAGAGAGCCGTTGGCGCGCAGCGGGGCAGGGGAGATGACCGGATTGCCGGCGCCCCGAAAACTGGACCGGCAGAAGACTTTTCAGATCATCCAAAAGCGCAGATCATCCCATAATTTTTTGCGGTCGCCGCTGACCCTGGAAGAGTTCTCAACGCTGCTGGACAGCCTGAACGGCGTTCCGGTGCTGTACGACTACCGTTCCTTCATGACCCACCTGGTGGTGAATGATGTAGCGGGACTGAAAAACGGGATCTACCGCTATCATCCGCAGGAAAACCGGGTGGAACTGGTGAGGGAGGGGACCTACCGCGGGGACGTTTCCTACCTTACCCTGGCGCAGGACGCGGTCTTCAACTGCAGCGTGGCTTTTTTCTTCTCGGCCGATTTCGAGGACATCAATATTTTTTCCAACCGCGGCTACCGCTATGCCCATTTCAATATCGGCATGCTATCCGAGATCATCTACCTGGCCAGCGTCGCCATGGGAATCGGGGCGCGGGGCATCGGCAATTTCTTCGACGACAGCATCAATACCTTTTTCAAGGTGAAGGAGCCCCATGAAAACATCCTGGGCGGCGTGATTGTGGGAAGGATATAGCTGATAAGCGCTGAAAGCCGTTTGCCTGAAAAGGCAGTCCGTTCCGGCGGGCTGCCTTTTTTTGTTTAAGGCGAAAGGAAACAAATTTCCCTGATGCGATTCATATATTTACAGGGAAATCTAAAATTACGTGAGTTCGAATTAGGAAGATTTCCGAACAAAATTGTCATTCCGGCAGGGATTGCCGGAATCCACTGGATCGGGGAAGAACAAATTGTGGTCCTTTTGCTGTGGATTCCCGCTAAAAGCATGCGGGAATGACAGGGCTCCTTTCTTTTGGATGTTCATTTCCTAATCATAGCTAATCTATGATTATAACAAAAAAAGTGAGCCCTTTCTTAATCTACCGATATCTGTGAATACCTATTAGCATGATTTAATATATAGCTTTATTATGTCAAGCTCAAGCTACTATAATATTTTCAAATCCAGGGTAATGATTATGTCTACTCTACGAATAGTCATCGTGTGAAAAACAAGCGCCGTTTATTTTCTGTTAATTGATTTATTTTGAAACACTCCGCAAAGGCTGCCGTAATGTGTTGGTGAACATGAAAAATAATTTGAGGATGTCATGAAAAAGATCATAATTATTCTTATTGCGGTGGTCGCGGTCTCGTTTATTGGATTCAAGGTGATGAAGGGCGGAAACGGAAATGAGAAACAGTATAAGATTGTTTCCCTGCAGCGCGGAACAATTGTCGATAAAGCGCTGGCCATTGGCAAAATCACTCCCAGAAATGAAATTCAGGTGAAATCGAAGATCGCCGGCATTGTCCGGAAACTGAATGCGGAAGTGGGGGACAAGATTGAGGAAGGGCAGATCCTGGTGGACATAACACCCGATCCCACGCCGCTGGAAATTACCGAAGCCCGGCGAAATGTGGAAATCTCCAAAGTCGCTTTTGATCAGGTGCAGAGCGAGTATAACCGGCAGAAAGATCTGCTGGCCAAAAAGCTGATTTC
>JARRQT010000271.1:0-5354 GCA_037381445.1 Calditrichia bacterium | reverse complement strand
ATGATGGACTTTCCGTTGTTCCATTCCAGCAGATTGACGGTCTGGGGCTCGGACTTTACGCTGACCCAATTGGAATCGATATTGGCGTCAATCTCCGAAAAAGTAATATTCACGGCATCGTATGCCGCCGGCGCATCGGTCAGCAGGATTTTCAGTGTTCCTTTGGCGGCGTCCGCGCCAGCCGTGGAGGAGTCCTTTTCACACCCGCTGAAAATAAAAATTGAAAAGACCATAAAAAACAGCAATGCTTTCAGGTAACGCATGGATTGTTCTCCTTTCATGAAATTTTCCATCCTGATTTCAATTACAGACAGGATACAGAGATTATGCCAAAGTCCGGAAGTATTACGGATTCCTTGTATTTCGGGCGATTATCTTACCATGCAGGGATTTCCGCACATCCAAAGTGTATAAATTTTATCCAATTAGAAGCGCGATCCGCATTAAAGCCAACGTCTGTTCTCTTGTTCGGAATGACCCTTTTTGAATAGGCGCAGGATGTTCCAGCCTGTTAGAAAATAAGCAAAAGAAAGCGGCTGAAACATCTATATTTGGCATATTATGCAAATAACTTTGTTATTAGTAAATAAATATATGCAATATGCAGAATTTATTAATGAAATAAAATATTGTTACGATAATGGAAATTAACGGATTTGACCGGAGAGACATTGGTAAATGACTCCTCAAAGATGGAAATTACAGCATGCTCTTGGATGGCTCCGGTTTGGCGGCAGGCATTTACTTTTACCGCCTGACAGCTGTGCCGAATGAAGGCAGTGGCAGTAAACCATTTTCAGGGACGAAAAAACTCATGCTGGTTAAATAGCCCTGCATGCAGCTATGTCAGGGAAGACCTTTCAGGCCGCAGAGTCCCACCCCAATAATCCTCCCGGAACAAAAAATTGGCTCTGCGGCTTTTTTTATTATATGCCATGAATGGCATCGGGTCTGTTATGTTCATCAATTCTCATAAACGCGGTTCTACTAGCAGATCAAATGGAACAGGCTTGTGAGCCTTCTCTCGGCTGCTTGACCATTTCTGTTTCATCTGTTTTAGAGGCAAGACAAAATTAAATAAATCACTAACTATGTTGCATAAAATAATGGATTTATGTCAAAAAAATGAAAATAATGCTGGCATCCGTATTTGAATTTATTATATTAAATCGAAGCATGTTTAAGAGTGCCGAAAATGGTTAAAATTCGCGGTAAACTGGTAGTTGTTATGAAATAATTCGGACAGGATATCTGGGCGAGGCATTCTATGTTGGAAAACTTGTCAAATATGTCCGGACTTATTTGATTTGGCGCAATGCTGCCGCGCATTCTAATTTTTAAGGCGTCAGTGCCATTCAAAAACATGTATTAGATTTCTTCCATATTTAAATAATAGATTGAATATAAGCTCTGTTTAAGTCCGATTCGTTAGCCTTTTTTAGCAGCACCTATAAGTTATTGCCTTGAGGAATTGCAGACCTTATACGGAGGCAACCCCGGTGTTTTGGGTTGACTGCAGAAGGGGCAGTCTGACAGGCTCAATTCCGGTGAGCATGAAACAGAGCGAAAGACCATCTGCGCCATTTATTGGTGGCGTGTGTTTGCTATCTTTTCTTTGACAGTCATTCTTTAAACGGTCTAAAATATATTTTAAATTTGTTTGCATGATCCCATTCCGACGGATTCTGATCCCAACCGGGCAAGTCTATTTGCTCTTATCGTCACTATAAATTAGCTGAGGTTTCCGGCGCATCGCACCGACTTCTTATTTTTTACAATGCATGGGTCGGCGGCATTGATTCAAACGATTTTGTGATTATGATGCCGATATTTTATTAATAATCGTTCTGAAAGGCGATCGGATATCGCTGTTTTTTCGAACACCAAAATTCTCAGAATAAACTAATGCTTTCAAAATTGATGGTTGGAAAGGGGGTGAATTTAGAAGATAGGTTAGCACTAATTTTTGGGTGGCGGGCAGTCTGTTAATTTTCCGGCGGCCATATAATTTGATAAACAAAGCAAAGGAGGTGATGAACGGCAAAAAAGAGATATACTGCAAGGATGTCCTGATTTCATATGTTGCTTTATTTCTGATTTTCGTAGACGAATAGTCATTAGATTTGTCTGTTTTCTTCATCCTGGCTGATTGGATTTAATTTGTCTTCGCCGCGATGGAGAATATATCCATTTAATCTTAAAAAATTCGGGAGAAATAGGTTATGAAAAGAAGAGATTTTATAAAAATCTCCGGCATGGCCGGCGCCAGTCTGGCTATACCCGGTTTTATAAGACGTTCTTTTGCAGCACCCGCTGGGCTGGAATTAAGTGATCCGGCGCTTCAGGACAAATTCGCGATTTTTGCGCCCAATGCATTGGATCCGGGATTCAAATACATCCCAACCCGAAATGGAAATTTTTACAATATCGGTATTGCAAAGAATGCAAATCATATAACCGGACTTCAGAATGGTGACGCTGCAGTGAAAACTCCCATATGGGGATACGGACAGAATGGGGCAGTGACCTGGCCCGGTATGACCTTTGAGGTCCAAAAGGATCGCCCCATTCAGGTCCAGTACGAAAATAACCTCTTTGGAGAGGCTCACCTGCTCCATGTTGACACCAACCTGCACTGGGCATACAGCCTGCCGGGATATGATCAGTACACCATCGCCAATGATGGGGTGCCGCTGGTGGCACACCTGCATGGCGGACACACGCTATACCTCTACGACGGTAATCCCGAGCAATTTATCAGCCCGGGCTATAAGATTCGCGGTCCCCGCTGGCGGGGTAAGACGATGATCTATCAGAATGACCAGCCGGCCGGGACCCTCTGGTATCACGATCATGCCCTGGGCATCACCCGTCTGAATGTCTATGCCGGGCTGGCCGGCTTTTATATTATCAGGGATCAATATGATACCGGAATTGCGGGAAATGGACTTGATCTTCCCGCTTATCCGTATGAGCTGGCCTATGCCATCCAGGACCGCATGTTTTTAGCCACCGGCGAGCTCTTCTACCCGGCATATCCCGGTGATCCGGCCTATGAAGATTTTATTACCGGTGAAGGGGCAATTTTGCCGGAGGCTCTTTTCCCGGGTGGCGGACCCACCGCACTGGCGGAGTTCTTTGGGGACCACATGGTGGTGAACGGGAAGATCTGGCCCAAGGAAGAGGTTGAGCCGCGTAATTACCGCATGCGGCTGCTAAACGGTTGTGACAGCCGCTTTATGGTGATTCAATTCTTTGAAGCGCCGCTGGATGCAACAGACTTCACCTCTGCCGAAGGTCCTTTGGAATTTACGGTAATCGGCAGTGACCAGGGCCTGGCGTCCAGTCCCACCAATCTATATAGGCTGTTATTCGAGCCCGGCTCCCGTTATGATATCATTTTCAATTTTGCCGGACACGGCAACAAACGGATCATCATGAAGAATATTGGTGGTGATGAACCGTTTGGAGGGGATATTCCCGGCCCACAAGAATTTGAATTTACCGACCGCATCATGGCCTTCGATGTGAAGAAGCCATTGAATAACTTAATAGATGACGTTTCCCCAACCGGAATCAGTTTTGGCCCGAATGTCCCGGCCGCACCAACCCGCCTGCGAAAGGTGGCTTTATTTGAAGGCAGGGATGAATTTGGCCGGCTGCAGCCGCTGCTGGGCACCGCCGAGCCCGCCACCGATTTTGCCGGTAAGCCCATCAACTGGCCTGATACCCAGCCTTACATCGATGCCGGTCTGGTCGGACAGATGGAAGGGTCGATCGCCTGGCACAGCCCCACCACGGAAAATCCCGCACTCGGATCTACCGAAGAGTGGGAAATCTGGAATGCGACCGCCGATGCCCATCCCATTCATCTGCATCTTGTTCATTTTGAGGTCCTGGGGCGCAGAGAGATAAAATGGGATAGTGCCACGAATGAAGATGACAGAGTATTAGATCCTGATGAAGATGATGAGATAAATGGCACTTATCTTGTCAGCCAGCCCGTGGTCCAGCATAGGTGACTGCCCTTCCCGGGCAAATCACCCGCATCAAGGCTACATTTGACAAGCCGGGCCGCTATGTCTGGCATTGCCATATCCTCTCCCACGAAGATCAAGAAATGATGCGGGTCCTGCATGTTGGCGGTGGTGTCAAGGCCGATCGTGACATAGCCGAAAATAATGCTTCACTCCAAACCAATGGCTACGCACTTGAACAGAACTATCCCAATCCGTTTAATCCAACCACTGAAATCGGTTTCCAACTGCCGGCGGAGGAAAGAGTGGAATTGAGCATCTTTAACGGCCTCGGGCAAAAGGTAAGGACGCTGGTAAATGAGGTGATGCCTGCCGGTACCCATAAGGTGACCTGGGATGCCAGAGACGGCCGCGGAAACAGGCTGGCAAGCGGTATGTATATTTACCGGATTAAAGCGGGCAACTTCAGCGAGGTAAAGCGCATGACCCTGCTGCGATAACGATACTCGGAACCAGGCAAATATTTTGAATACATGGCGATCGAAGATTATTATTCACATGCTTAAGACCCGAAAAGACCGGAGTACAGGAATTCTTAGTCTGTCTCCGGTCTTTTTTATTTAGAGAGCTTCAATGAATTTGTTTTCGGTTGCCGTCTGAGCATACTAGAGCGGACGATTTTCTAAACGGTTATGGATGAAAAATAAATAATATGTGAAAGGATGCAGTCAAAAAATATTGGTTGTCTTTTTCTAGATTCCTTTATCCTCTCTGGGTCATTGTGTAATCTGCGCAATGAGTCAATCTGACTGATAATTATAACGTGAGCATAAACAATTATGCTGGTCGGATAATGCGGCGGACATATTGATCTCAAAATCTGTTTAGAGCACGCAGCTCCCAACAAACAAATTCCCCACCAAGAGATAAAATTGGTCGGCTCCGTGGCTTTTCATTTTACAATTCGCATCATGCCGAGACTGGATTTATCCAACCCACCGAATTTGTATCCTAAAACGCCCTCTAACGACCTTCAGGAAAAAGACTCCCCCCCAAGTGGTACAAAGTTTTGTCAGAGACGATCAGGAGGAGGCTGAGAGGCTTCTTCAGCATCCTTTGCTCCGCCATTCGACAGAAAATGCAAAGATCGGCAAATAATCCGGATTTTATAACTGCCTTATTACGAATAAAGACATCGGGCGATGGCAGGGGATGGGGTATTTATATTATCCCGGCACCATGAGCGCATAAAGGACCGCCTGGCGGGAGCTATTGGGCTGCATCTTGACCGAATTAATGCCTCCTACCGAATTTGTACCCTGAAATGTCCTGTAATGGCCCGGAAGAAAAAGGCAGCCCGCGCGGAAGGCACAAAGT
>JARRQT010000270.1:0-4858 GCA_037381445.1 Calditrichia bacterium | reverse complement strand
GGCGCCTCCAGCCAGGAGATCGTGCGCATGCTGGTCAGTTCGGAGATAAAGCGACTGCTGGTGACAACTGTTTTATCGGGATTGCTGGCCCTCTGGACAATTCAGAAATGGCTGGAGAATTACGCGTATCGCGTTAGTGTGAGTCCCTGGATATTTATCCTGACCGGTGCCGTCATCCTGTTGATCGCGCTGTCGGTAACCGCCGTTATCAGCTACCGGGCGGCAACTGCAAATCCGGTGGAAGCTCTGCGATATGAGTAGTACAGAGCGCATGGCGCCCGGAGCCGGGCCGACAAATTTCAGGAAACAATGCAATGATGAAAATCAGATTTCACGATTCGAAGATCCGGAAAATGACAATTGAAATAGCCGATAAACATTTTAATTATTCTATGCCGAAGAAATTTAATTCCGGAAAATCATTTAACTGTTTTGCCTGAAAAATAAGATCATCTATACGGAAAAATATAAAATTTGAGAAAGACGCTTTTGGACTAATTATTTAAAAATCGGTCTCAGAAATCTCATTCGCCATAAAGGCTATTCATTCATCAACATTCTCGGACTGGCAATCGGTATCGCCTGCTGTATTCTGATCCTGCTGTATGTGCAGGACGAACTGAATTACGACCGTTATAATGAAAACGCCGGTCAGATTTACCGCATTGCCCTGGAGGGCCGCGTCGGCGACAATCAGATCAATGCGGCGGTCACCTGTCCTCCCCTGGCGCAGGCGCTCATGCAGGAATTTCCCGAAGTCCTGCAGGCGGCCCGGATCGACCTGAACAACAATATGCTCATCCGTTATCAGGACAAGGCCTTTAACGAGACCCGTTTTTACTGGGCCGATTCAAATATTTTCAAAATCTTTACCATCCCGCTGCTTCAGGGCGATCCTCAAAAAGCCCTGGCCCAGCCCCATACTATTGTCATCACCAAGGACATGGCGGCCAAATATTTCGGAAATGAGGACCCCATCGACAAATTTCTCATATTTGAAGACGGCACGCCTTACCGGGTGACCGGCGTGGCCCAAAACTGTCCCCGCAATTCTCATTTTCACTATGATTTCCTGGCTGCCATGCATTCCCGCGATGACCTCCGGGATGACCTCTGGCTCAATAACCGGCTCTATACCTATATCCTTGTGAAAGAGGGGACCCCGCAGGCGCAGCTGCAGGCGAAGATGGCAGATATCGTGAATAAGTATGTGGGTCCCGAACTGGAAACAGCCATGGGCGTCCCTTTCGATAAAATGCTCGCTTCCGGCGGCAAATACAGGTTTGTGCTGCAGCCGCTGCTCAACATTCACCTGCATTCCGATCTGATGGGCGAGCTGGAAGCCAACAGCGATATCCGGTATATCTACATATTTTCGATTATCGCAGTGTTCATTCTGCTCATCGCCTGCTTCAATTTCATGAATCTGGCGACGGCGCGCTCCGCCAACCGCGCCCGCGAGGTAGGGATCCGGAAAGTGATGGGTTCAAACCGGCCCCAGCTGATCCGGCAGTTCATCATCGAGTCAATTCTGCTGACATTTATCGCTGTAATTCTAGCCATGGGCATCGTTGAACTGATGCTGCCCCTGTTCAACAATCTGGCGGGAAAGCAGCTGGAGACCTCCTATTTCGGCAACTGGCTGTCCCTGCTCGGCCTGGCCGGCGTGGTCATTTTTGTGGGTTTGCTGGCAGGAAGCTATCCGGCCTTCTACCTGGCTTCCTTTCAGCCGGTCAGCGTATTAAAGGGCAAGCTTTCCAAAGGCACCCGCGGAGCCGCCTTCCGGAGCATGCTGGTGGTATTTCAGTTTGCCATTTCCATCATTCTTTTCATCAGCACTTTTCTGGTTCATGACCAGTTAATGTATATCCAAAACAAGAAACTCGGCTTTAATAAAGACCACGTGGTGGTCATTCACCGCGCCTGGGCGCTGGGACGACAGGTTGACGCCTTCAAAACTGCGATCACCCAAAACACCAATATTATCAGCGCCGGCGGCTCAACCGCATTGCCCGGAAACGGGCCCTACGGCGCTTCCGTCTATAAGCCCGAGGGGGGGACATTGAACGAGCAATATCTGATTTCTCCCACGACCGGCGATTATGATTATGCGAAAACGCTTGACCTGACGTTAAAGGAGGGGCGCTTTTTTTCCCGCGAGATTTCCACGGATACGCTTTCGGTCGTTTTGAATGAAACCGCCGTAAAGACCCTCGGCCTGAAGGATCCCCTTAATCAGAGGGTCATACTCATGGGCCCCACTCCCGAGCAGTCCCAAACGTTTAAAGTGATCGGCATTATAGAGGATTTCAACTTTGAATCGCTGCACCAGATTATCCGTCCGCTGGCTATCCATCTGCAGCCTTATGACTGCCGTTTCATGAACGTGCGAATTCGTCCGGAGAATATACAGGCCACCCTGAGTTTTCTGGAAAAGCAGTGGAAAACGCTGGTACCGGACAAGCCGTTCGACTACACCTTTTTGAGTGAAGATTATGCGAAACAGTACCAGGCTGAACAGCACACCGGCAAAATATTTACCGCGTTCAGCGTGCTGGCCATTTTTATTGCCTGCCTGGGTCTGTTTGGGCTGGCCTCTTTCACGGCGGAACAGCGCACCAAGGAGATCGGGGTGCGCAAGGTGCTGGGCGCTTCGGTGCCGAATCTGATTCTGCTGCTTTCCCGGGAATTCACCAAATGGGTCGTTATTGCCAATATCATCGCCTGGCCGGCGGCATATTTCGCCATGAACCACTGGCTGCAGAATTTCGCCTATCGTATCCACCCGGGATTCACCGCGTTTTTCATTTCAGCAATCCTGGCGCTGCTCATTTCCCTGGCAACGGTCAGTTATCAGGCAATCAAAGCAGCCACCGCCAATCCGGTGAAGAGTCTGAGATATGAATAACTCATGGGGCAATGCGCAGGGCGGGAAGCGCGCAGCGCACAAAACAGCGGGAGATAGAAGAAATAGTGAAATTCGGATTCCAGGATCTAAAGCTCCAAAGCCGAAATAGCAGACAGTCTGTTTAAATATTCTGTAGCGAGGTATGTAATTATGGGAAATCACTTGAATGCTTTACCTGAAAAATTAGAACAGCTTTGCAGAAAAATCACAAAATTTGGAAAAACACTCAGAGATTAAACAAACCTTGCGCCATGCTCTATGCACTTTGCGCTTACGCCGGAGGAAATCATGTTCAGAAACTATCTCAAGATCGCATTCAGGAACCTTTGGAAACACAAAATATTCTCATTCATTAACATTACCGGGCTGGCCATCGGAATGGCGGTCTGCATCCTGATTCTGCTGTGGGTGCGGGATGAACTGAATTTCGACAAATTTCAGGAAAATTCCTCGCAGTTATACCGCGTAATTCAGGAAGCGGATTACGCCGGCCACGACATCCGGATGGCCCGTACCCCCTTCCCGCTGGGCCCTGCGCTTAAAAACGATTTTCCCGAAATCAGCGATGCCGCCCGCGTCTTCGTTAATGGAATGCAGGTAAAAGTGGGAGAGAAAACTTTCGAAGACGATGAAATGATTTTCGCCGATCCTTCCTTCCTGAAAATGTTTTCCTTTCCCCTGCTGCAGGGAGACGCCGCCACTGCGCTTTCCAATCCGCTTTCCATTATTCTTTCCGAGGAAACAGCCCAGAAATATTTCGGGACGCGGGATGCACTGGGAAAAACGCTGATGGTGATGAATAAATTACAGGTGCAGGTCACCGGCATCATCAAAAACACTCCCCGTAATTCGCACCTGCAATTCGATTTTATCGTCCCCATGAATATCCTTAAGGAATTTGGCTTCGATATCGATCAAATGCCGTGGACGAATTCCAACAATTCTCTGTACACCTACGTCATGCTGCAGAAAAATGCCGGCATGCATGATGTGGATCAGAAGATTTCTAATATCATGGGAAAACATGTTTCCACCTCCGCGAACCGCATGTTCCTGCAGCCTTTTTCCCAGATTCATCTTCACTCCAACTTCCTCGGTGATGTGGAGGGCCAGGGAGATATCAAGTATGTTTACATCTTCTCCATCATGGCGGTATTTGTTTTGCTGATTGCCTGTATCAATTTTATGAACCTGACCACCGCACGTTCCGGCAACCGGGCCAAAGAAGTAGGTATGCGGAAGGTCATCGGCGCCTCCCGGAAGGATATCGTCAAACAGTTCTTCGGCGAATCTGTCTTCATGTCCCTAATTGCGCTGGGATTCGCCATTGTTCTGGTGGAGCTGCTCCTGCCTGTTTTCAATCATCTTTCCAACAAGGAGCTGGCGGTCGATTACCTGGGCAACAGCGGAATGCTCCTGGGACTGATCGGCATTGCGCTCCTCACCGGACTGGTGGCGGGCAGCTATCCGGCGCTGTTTCTCTCCTCTTTTCAACCTGTAAAAGTCCTGAAGGGCAGCCTGAGATCCGGTGCCAAAAGCTCTCTGTTCCGTAAGGTATTGGTGATTACCCAGTTCTCGCTTTCCATTATTTTGATTATTGCCACCACGGTGGTGTATTCGCAGATAAATTATATGAGTAAAAAGAACCTGGGTTTTGATAAAGAGCAGCTGGTTTACATACACCTGAATCGTGCCGCGCGGGAAAAATGCGAACCGCTGAAAAACGAATTGCTCAAAAACCCCAATGTGGTGAACGTCACCGTGGCGTCTCACCTGCTAACCGATGTCACCCATGCCTTCGACCATGTCAGTTGGGAAGGGAAAAATCCGGATGAAAATGTAACCATGAACGGCATCTCTGTGGATTATGATTTTATCAAAACCCTCGGGATGCAGTTGGCGGCCGGAAGGGATTTTTCCGAAGAGCATACCACCGATGCAACGCAGGCC
>JARRQT010000269.1:0-7490 GCA_037381445.1 Calditrichia bacterium | reverse complement strand
TTCGCCCGTATCATAATCGCAGCGGTACATGTTGGCCCGCCAGCGGGTTCCGCTTTTGGGCGGCATGTTTCCCAACGGTTCCAACAGCTTATAGGGGATAAAGAATTCGGCGGTCCAGCCCGAAATGTCGGCGCCGCTCTTCTTTTCACCTCCCTGTATGCCGGTCTCATGCTGGGTGCGTCGGTCCCCTTCGTAATGCCAGGGACGCCAGCCAAGAAGCTTGCCGTTCAGGTTGGGAACCAGAATCGGCAATTCATGATTAAGCGGCGAAATTTCATATTCGAAATAAATGGGGAACTGTTCATCCGGCCATAAGAATACCTCCACTACGTCCTCATTCCACAGATCCATGAAATCAGCATTCATGGTTGCGGTGAGCTTCTCATCGGCGCAGCGATACAGAAAATAGAGACCGGAATCGGAATAGAGCACTTTGGCCTGCGTCGCAAGATTACGGGTATTATTTTTTATGGGCAGAATGTCGATCCAGTCTGTCTTATCCCACTCGGCAGAACTGCCATTTCCCGTAATTTTAAAGTTTTTGCATTTCTTTACCATGACTTCGGATGACATATTCTCACCTCCCTTAACGGCAGTTATCATAAAAATGGAAATCAAAAAGATTCCCAGGAACCCGCATCGTAGCAGGATATACTTCATAGAAACTCCTCTCAATTTAGCGTCCCGAAGGATGTAACCTTCCGGGAAGCATTCCGCTTAGCGCAGGTTAGGCCGCAGCGTCAGTGAACCATCGGGATTGGTCTTCTGCCGGCAGGCCCAGGTCACCGGATGCTTCTGGCCCTTCACTTCCAGTTCGGCTTTCACTTTCAGCCCTTTCCAGTCGGTACCGGAGGGCAGGATAAACTGCGCCTGACGTACTTTTCCCGGCAGCGGATAGCCCGCATCCAGACAGCCGCTCACATTGACTTTGCCGTCATCGCTGAAAACGGTAACCCGCAAAACACCCGGCACACCGCTGATGCCGTCATTAACAAATCCCATCACCAGACCGGGATGACCGTCTTTTTCAAAGTTCCAGATCCAGGAAGGACGCACCCGGTATCCCACCCGGCGGGCAATATGGTCGATAGGTTCGGGGAATTTTTCATAATAGCTTAGGACATTTTTTGCTGCCAGATTGTGCCAGTTCCACAGCGACCAGTAGTTTGCGCCAACATCGATGACATGGGAAATAATGTTTTCGGTATATGTAACACCGTCAACTATCCGGAGCGCTTCAGGATCGCCGGTCGTCATACCCACTTCACAAATGGCCGCGGTCCAGGGCGGCCGGTTGCTCAACGATTCAATCTGCATATTTTCGATGAAGATGGTGTCGGTGCGCAGCCAGTTGTGGGAGCGGATGGTGCGGTCCACCAGCTCGGAATTTCCTACCCGGCTGAAATCAGGCTGTGTGTTGGTTGCCAGCGGTGTTTTATCCCAGATTTCCAACTGCGTATCCAACATCTTGAGAAATGTCTTTTCAGCAATAATGTTATCCGGGAAGGGATTTCCCTCATAGGGCCAGGTATGCCCTTCTCCCCAGAAACCATACATAAAGGTATCCATATATTCGACCAGCGGGCTTCCGTTCAGCTCTTCAGCCAGCAGGGCGTTCAATTCCCGGTAGGCCGCCTGGTAAGCGGGATGATCGTAGCGGGGCATCATGTGTTCCTTTTTGGCGCGAACGCTGGAGGGATCAGTGCGCCATTTTCCCTTTAGTTTTACATATGGCACTTTATCCATCAGGAATTCCGGCATGCCCGGCTCGGCAAAGTCGGGATTTTCCAGCATGATTCGGAATCCTACCTGCTTTTTATATTTCTTTGCCAGATCGAAGGTAATTTTCCAGTATTCGGGAAGATCCAGTTTACCAGGACGCTTCTGGATATCGCGCCAGTTGGGCCGGATATAAATTTTCTGAGCGAAAGGAAGCTTTACCAAATCCTCCAGTGATTTTTCCAGCGATTCGCCGGGTATTTGGGGCGGACCAAGGTCGCCCGAGATATAGACGACAAGTCCTTTCCCATAGTTAGGCACAATCTCTTTCGAGGGAGTGGTTGCCATTTCCACACTGCTCCCCGGGACAACTAATTCGGGAGGATACTGGGGAAAGGGCCCCTGGTTGAGCCGGTCTCTCACTTCGGGCCCGGGACCAAAGTCATATTTATCCCAGTTATGGGCGGGCACAAAACCGTGGGCTTTGTTTATGGCCAATCCTGTCAAAGCCGCGGCAGCTCCGCTCGTTTTTAAGAAGGTACGTCTGTCCATTGAATAGCCTCCTTGTTGATAATAGTAGGAAAAGTATTATTTCTGTCCGGTGAATTGATACTCTTTTCAATCCCCCTCTCCTATTGAAAAAAGAGGGGGGGTTCGGAGAACAAACCAAATAGCCATATTCCGGACAGCTTTTATGGGCAAAACTGATTTTCGAGGTTCAGCGAGGCCTTCTTCGCCAAACCGTCCGCTTACTCCGGTATCGCCACCAGCAGGCGATGATTGGTAAATTCAATAGGCAGTTTGGCAACAGGTCCCTGCACGGTACCGTCTTCTTTATCATTTTCATAATCAACAACTTTATAGGGCTTATTTTCCAGACCACGAAGTTCCACATCGCCATTGAAAGAATTTGCATAAAAGGCATAGTACATTTTGTTGTCTTTTTTGATGGCATGGGTCTCGGGACGGTCAAAGCCGATATCATACAAGCTTCCCATGTAATCGCCGGTAGGCAAAAGGTTTGCCTCATAGATGTCAAGCCATTTCTGCCATACTTTTTCCTTTTCGGGAGTCAGGTCAATTTTGGAATTTTTCTTGGACCCGACCGGCCAGGTGAATTTGGTCCCGATAACCGCGCCAATGCCCACGGAAGAGGCAAAATCATCCCTGCCGTCGCTTAATTCCACGTGATCACCATAATAGGGCGCGGACGGTCCCATTAAAGCCTTGAATGTCTTTCCTTTCAGGCGGATTTGCCAGGAGCTTTCCGGATCGGAGGCCACCGACTGGTTCATGAAAGGCATGGTAAAAAATGAATAGGCGGTGCCGCAGGGGCATATTTCCACCACCGCGTCAGGCTTAATTTTGAGCGCCGCATCATAGATGGTTTTGAAGAATTCCGGGATTTGCTCAAAAGATTCTTCTGGACTGGCATGATGATGTGCAGGGTTATAGCAAGGCGGTGCCGCATTCAGGTGCTGTCCGTCAATTTTCAGACCGTCATATCCCCATTCGCCAATGTATTTTTCAACTTCCTTGCGGGTATAGTCCTGCACCGGAGGATAGGCCGGGCACATATAGTAGGAATCCCACCAACTGATATGCTGATTTGAACCATCTTTATTTTTCAGCAAATATTCCGGATGGTTCTTGATTAAATCGGTTCCCGGGTCCACCGCCAGCGGCGTCCACCACAATTTGGCTTTCAGACCATAGGAGTGAATCTTATCCACAAGCCTTTTCATATCGGCATCACCGCGGGGAAATTTGCTTTTTTGCAGATACCAGTCCCCTTCCGCGGTCTGCCAGCCATCATCCAAAACCACCCACTTGTAGCCCAATTTCTTGACTTCCGGCAGCGCTTTATAAATCTGGTCGATGGTGAAATCGCGCTGAAAGCCCCAGGCGCACCAGATCGGTTCATAAGATGTTTCCGGTGTTTTATCAAAATGAACACCCTGCCTGATCATAAATTTGCGGTATTCCTGAAGTGTTTTGAAATAATCGCCCTGGTGGACATCCACAAAGGTGCGGAAGGTCTCCAGGCTTTCTCCCGGCATCAACTCTTTATTGACCGCATATTCAACACCCAGCATCGCTTCATTGGCAGCGGGCATATCGACAGGAAGCGATACAAGTTTGGGAACCATTTCCACATGCCCAACACCGATACCGGCATCCCTCCGCCAGACATCCACAACCGGCGTGCCGCCGCCATAATCGCTGGCATTCATTCCCATATAATTTTTCTGCTTGAACCCTTCCTTTAGAGGCAGCACCCAATCCGGGCGGCTTTCGTAGGAGCCGCTCTGGAAAGACCAGAAGGCAGGTTTTGCGGTATCAGCCTGATCGGCGGAAATGCTGTAACGGTTATTCACCCAGCGGTCCACCTGAACCCCGGTCTGCCCCTTATTGGTGTAGACAACGCGGTAAAATGCCATATCAGGAAATTCATCATAGACAGTCACTTCCACCTTCTTTTCCAGATTTCCCTTCACCTGCATCAAGCTCTTTCTCCGAGTGCGTATTCAGGGTAAAATTCTGAATATCCTGACCGCCCACGGTGATAAATTCTGTGGGCCGGAAATCACCCAATTGAATTGTCCTGCCGTCGAAATGAGCAAGGACCCGGCTATTAAGCATTTTGTTAAACTGAATAGTAATGTTTTTCCCCCGCACCTGTGCTGCGCTTCCTGTGCCGCCGCAGGAAATTAATCCTATTGCCAGAGCAGTCGTTGCTAAAAAAAGCAGGATGGTACGCCATCGTTTAATTTTCATTGCTTCCTCCATTTTATCAATGTTTTTGAATTACCAAAACAAGCCGGTTTAATTCCTATCCCCTATTCTCCGGGCGGCCAATATTCAATGCTGCCGCCGGCCACTGAAATCGTTCCCGCAGGGGTGCTGAAAACTGCGGACAATCCCAGCGGGGGAAAAATTTCACCCCATTGGGAAATTGTTATGTCGTATTTGCGGGAAATCTCCACCGGCACCTCCGTCCGGCTCTTTGCCTTTAATGTTCCACTAATGGGTTTCATTCTTTATTAAAATCTGATTCGAGGTGAATATTCTTTTTCAGCGGCCTGGAGTCTACCGGAAGCGCGGAGATGCTGAATGTGAGTGCCCGGGCAAACATATTCACCAGGTTTAGCTGTTCCTGTGGTTCCACCTTCGCCAGATATTGTTTATCCAGTTTGCCATTATGCTTCACGATTTTAAGGATATCAAACAGCGAGTCGTCCATTTTTCTTGCCGAAAGGCTCAGCGAGTCGCCGGATATTTTCACCTGTATAAAATGGTTCAGAGATTTCGCTTCGGCCAGAAATTGGTTGGACACCACATCGTACAAACCCGCACCCGCACCGCCGGTTGTTATGTAGGTGACCGGCCAGCTCTCCGGTTCCTGCGCAGGCCGCACGGGATAAAACCGTTCGTATTCATGGGAATGACCACCAAAGACAATGTCCACTTTATATTCCCGGAAGAGCGCCGGCCAGATCCCTTTTCCCCAGTTGGGTAGTCCAGGGAAACAAAATGAGCCGGGCCATAATCAAAGGAGAACCAGAGTCTTTCTGTTTTCATTTCCGGAAGCAAAAAATAACGGAACAAATCACCATTGTCACTGCTTCCCTCATGATCGCCCAGGGTTGAAATCAGCGGAATGTGATCAATGACTTGCGCGGCGGGTGCGAAATAATATTTCCCCCACTCCGCATAATTGCCGCCTTCAGCCACCAGGTCACCCATGCTGATGATCAGATCGGGATTGAGCCGGTTCACCTGTTCATTAATCACCCGGAAGATATCAGGATTGGAGCGGCTGTCTCCCAAGGCCACGAAACTGAAAGGACCGTCATCCGGAGGAGCCGTCCTGAAATGATGAACCGCTGCGGATACATCTCCCAGTTTTAATCTGTATGTATATTCCTGACCCGGTTTCAGACCGGAAATGGCCGCCTGGTAAAGATATCCGCCATCCTTCTGGCCAAGCAGACGGCCATTCACCGAAAATTTATGAGATGCGCCTATTCCCCCAATGATCTGTCCGGTCGCGGGCGCATCGGTTTCCCAGAGTATCGATACGGAGGTTTTTCCGGGTACCAGAAGATAAGGGCCTTTGGTGACGGTCTGTGCGGACAGCAGTATCGGGCAGAGAATTGTCAGAAACCAGATACTTGTTTTTAACATCAATTTTTTATATGACCGATTTTTCATAATAAATCATTTCCGGTTAATGGATTTATTCCTTCCGCCAGGCTGTCGGAAACGCCTTTTCAGCATTCAGGAAATAAATCTTTTCTATGACTGTTTTTGGCAGCGCCAGTCCCTGGAAAGAATCGTCCAGCTCCGGGACCTGCATGGTAGAATCCGTATTCATGTATTTCCAGTCCTGCAGCCATTTGGTGTGGACTTCATTTTTAAATTCGTCCGGATTGGCGTCGGGCTCCTGGGTAATATCAGTTGCATACAAAATGCGGTCCTGATATTTGATAAAGAACTGCCTGACTTTCTCCCGGTCGCGCTGCGACTGGTACTGCACCTGCCCCATCCGTGCCGCCATATCCACTACAGCATTGGGGAAATGGTCCAGGAATTCAGCAACTCTATCGACACTCCACTCAAGACTGGCAAGATGGGCACCCATGAATTTCATGTCCATATTCTTTTCCAGCATTCGGTCACGAGCAGCCATCTGATCCTCATAGGACGGCATTTCCGGATGCAGGTACATATGGTATTGGGGGTGATTCCTGAAATATCCTTTATCGTTGTTCACTGTCATTGAATCGATCGGGAGCCAGCAGTTTTTGGGCTCACCCTGATGCCCGATCAGGCGGATATTTTTCTCACGGATATGGGCAAAGATAGGATCGAACCCCGGATTGTCAATCATGACCAGCTTTCCATTTTTATCCCGAAATGCCATTCCGATATTCTTCCACACTTTTACCGCAATCGCACCTTCGGCAAAAGTGCTGTCCAGATGCTTTATGGTCTTTTCGGTCCAGTCCGGATTATCCCAGCCATCCATCAAAAATGTGGAGGCATACGCTATCCGGTCAGGATAGGCCTTTAAATTGGCCATGGCGATTTCCTGCTGTTTCCTGACCGGCGGAAAATCGGAATAATCGGTATTTATGGTCAGAAGTCTGAAATTGTCGGCTTTTGCCTGATCAATGAAGGCCGGATCCGCCGAATTTACGTGCACGTGTGCATCGATCTTCTGAACCCTGGCAAAATCGGCCATTGTGTAATGCTGCGGACCGCTGGAACAGCCAATCAGCAACAGCATCATCACCGGTATTAATAACCCGGCCATCCACTTGAATTGAAGCAATTTGTTTCTCATAATATTTAATCTCCTTTTGGAAATTTGAATTTCCTTTTATTCGGATTTCACCGGAACACACTCGATCAGCAGGTTATCTTTGAATCGCGGCGAGATACCGGCAGAGGGCCCCGAGACTGTTCCCAGATCACGGTGATTCACATAATCATAGACTTGATAATCATGGTTTTTGAGACCGCGCAATTCAATTTCACCATTCCAGGTGTCGGCATAGAAAGCGTAATAAAGGGTATCACCCTTTTGAACCACATGGGTTTCCGGTTTATCATATGCAATATCATACAGATTTAAATATTCACCCTTGCTGAGCATCTTCTCGTTGTAAAGGGAAATCCATTTTTTCCAGTGAGCCTCTTTTTCGGGCGTCAAACGGGTATCAGCCGGGCCCCCGGGCCAGGTAAATTTTGTGCCGACCACAGCC
>JARRQT010000268.1:0-5049 GCA_037381445.1 Calditrichia bacterium | reverse complement strand
CGCAGCAGGGTCCGTAATGATGAAAATCCGGATGCGCGTTCATTGTCCGGGGTTGACCCGTATCACCCCATGGAGAAAAAGGTGGACCACAGCAGTTTCGAGCGGGCGGTGATGCGAGAGCTTGCCGGGATGGAAGAATCCCACAGGGGCACTTTCCTCTTACGGTATCAGGAGAATTTCTCCATCCGGGAAATCAGTGAAATTCTGAACTGTTCGGAGGGAACTGTGAAATCCCGTTTGTTTTATACCGTACGAAAACTGGCAGATAAATTGAAAGCGTTTAATCCATTAAATTCAGAGGTTATTAACAATGGAAAAGAATGAGAGATTATATCATAAAGAATGCAGGGTCGCCGAAGATCTGCTCACCAAAAGGATGTCGGAAAAGCTGACGGATTCCGAAATTTCACATGTAAAAGCACATTTGGACTCCTGCCCGCAATGCAGGGCATTTCAGGATATTCTGCTGAAAATGCAGGAAACGGTCGGCATTGAAGGTAAGGGCGAATTATCTCCCGATCCGGCTATTCGTGAAAACATCCTGCGGCGCATGAAAGCGGGGCGTCGGCGCAAAAGAACAAATCCGGTGGATCTGCTGCGTTTTATGAAGCAGGTGCTCGAGTTTCGGATCCCGGTTTATCAGGCCGCGCTGACTGTGGCGCTGGTCATCATTATCACAAACCCGGCTCAATTCAACGGTCATTGATAACACCCCGGCGCTGGACAATCCCGAGATCATCAAGCAGCAGAAAATCGGGACGAATTTGCAGGAGGATTCGGTTCTGACCCGTTTTGTCATGAGTGTCATGTAAGAGAATAATCTCCGGAATATGTCTGAAAATAATTTGAGCTGCACCAAATTAATTGAGCACTCTATATTTTTTAAATGCAATGGTATCGCGTGTTTTTCGCTTATTTAAATTTATCCGGTAAAAAATGCGATAAACACTGCAGGCAGCTCATATTTACGAAATCTCCCAACCCCGATCTGTTACACCGGAGTTAAGCAAAAATTCAATCCGTTCCCCGGATCAATAGCCCAGGATAATACCCGGAAAACTGCCGATTATTCTGCTTTTCGGCCATTCTTCTCTCTAAAGATAATCCAAATTGATTCGATTATTATTATGAACCGGTGGCAAAAATTGACTGAGTGTGAGCTGCGTCGTTTCCATACAATATCGATTTCATCTATCTTGTATTAAAATTAGCAGGAGGATATCATGAAAACAAAGATGTCAGAAATTTTTCACTTGATTGCTGTTGTTTCATTGGCCCTGGCTTTTCTTAATACCGGCTGTGATAAAAACAGCACCGATCCGAAACAGACTGCACCGGATTTGCCGCCAACCGCATCTTTTGTTATGGATTTCTCCGATTTCGCGGTTGTGAATCCATCTCCGGCCGCGCCGCAGGTCAGCGGCCAATTCGATCAAACCCTGACAAAGCAGAATTGGGGCTGGGCGGCTGGCAATGTGGGCGTATGGAATACGCTTATTACCGTCGGTCTTGCGGTGCCCGTTGCCGCATTTATGGAATCTTTCAAACATGAAGCGGTTCTCCAGACGGACGGCAGCTGGGTATGGTCCTACAGCTTTACGGTTCTGGGTATCATTCATAATGCAAAGCTGCAGGCGAAAGTAACCGATCAGCAGGTCCAGTGGGACATGTATATCTCCAAACAGGATGCTTACACTGATTTCCACTGGTATACCGGAACCTCCAATCTTCCGCCCACCCATGGGACCTGGACATTGTATAACAGCCCGGATAATCCTGCCCCGCTGCTGGGCATCGAATGGAACCGCGATGCGCAAACTTCTACCGGAGACATAAAATACACCAACATTGTTCCGGAAGGGGCCGAGAACGGCGGCTATATTTATTATGGGGTGACGCAGGATACGGTTTATAATGCATTTTATGATATCTACAACAAAGGGAAGGATAATACCACCAATATCCGCTGGAATCGCACAGAAAAGTACGGACAGGTCAAAGATCCGCAGCATTTCGGCGATTCCGAATGGCATTGCTGGGACAGCCACCTGGATGATATTGCCTGTCAATAGATCATCTTTTGACGGATAAGCAATAGCGTCCTAAATTTTACCGGCGGGCAGCATTTGCCCGCCAATCCTAATTCCCCAGACCTGTTAACGATTTGATGAAATAAATGTCAATTCCCGCTCTCCGGAAAATTTTTGGGGAATCTAAAGGCCATGTCTGGCGAACATCAATCAGTAATTGGTTTTGAGTTTCAAAAATACGGAAGCCGCGATGGTCCCGACAATCCCGATGATGCCGCCGATGAGAAATGCCGTAGGGATACTAAAGGAATCGACAATGACACCAAACGCCACGGGTCCGATGACCTGTCCCAGGCTCAATGAAGCCGTAAATGCGCCGGTAGTGGCACCCATCCCATAAACACGGCCTCTTTCCGTCCGGATGGCAATCGCTGAAGCCCGGGAAACCGAGCTGAAAATCCCCATGATTAAGGTTAATATCAGGAACATTTCAATTGTCTTGAAATCCGCAATCACACACATGGCCAGTGCGGCAATAATCCCCCCCACGAATATAAAAGTGACTTTTTGCCGGGGGAATCTGTCCGAAGCCAGCCCGAAAGGGTACTGCGTCAGTGAACCGGAAAGCATATAAACGGAAAGGACCAGCCCGATGCTGGCCGGGCTCATGGAGGCCGTCTTCACCGCCAGCAGCGGGAAAAAGGAATTAAAACCCCAGCGGTAAAATCCGCGGGAGCTGAAATAGGTCATAATTCCCAGCATCGGCTTATCCTTGAAAACGGGGATCAATGATTTGAGTATGGGCCGCTTTTCTTCGGTGCGATTTATGACGGCCTCGCTTTCCGGGACAAAAAAGAGGATCAGGATTAGGGCCAGCAGGGAGAGGGCCGCCATCGCATAAAACGGCACATTAATATTATAGGCATCAGTCAGATAGCCGCCAAAATAGGGCCCTAGCGCCTGTCCCGCAAAAAACGACATAAAAAACAAATTCATGTATTTTCCTTCTTTGCCGACGGGCGTGATATCGCCGATATAGGATTGGGCGACCGGCGTAACCAGCACCGTGGAAAATCCCTGGACAATCCTGATGATTGTCAGAATAATAGGAGTATTCGCCAGAACAAAACAAACCGAAAGAATCACAAAAAGAATCAGCCCCATGACGATCAGCTTTTTGCGGCCGTACTGATCCGAGAACTGTCCGATGATGGGCGCAAATATGCCCCGCGACAGGGCGAAACCGGAAAAGATGAGTCCCAGTTCAAACCCCGTCGCCTTCATGCTTTTGGCATACAGCGGAAGAATGGGTGTAATGATTCCCAGGCTGAGCATCGCAATAAGCGTTGCAATAAACAGGCTGACAAATATCCGTATTCTCATGCCATTACCGGACCCGGTAAGCGTTTGTTATAAGATGCGTCAATTAAGAAATCAGTTCGATTTCAAGAATTTAATATGCTATGAAAAAGCTGTTCAAAATCAGGTGACTATCTTCCGGTCATATTGATAATGCTATTTCGGGATTAAGGTTTCCCGGATGTCCGAAAGCTTCTGACATACCGGGAAATCCGGACGGATAGATAACCGTGATTTCAAAAAAAGGCAGAATGCCAAATAAGATATTGAATAAAATCAGTCGAAAGCTTAAAATGTATCAAGCATCAGGTATTGCTGCCATCGATCGTAGTTGCCCTGAAATGAACGGAAACAGAAATGCATTGGCCGGGAGGCAGCAGTAGTACGATCCAAGTTTAAGTATGTGAGAAGACCGCTGTTCAATTTGAGCTGACCGATTATTTCCAATGAGGACCTTTCGATGGAAAAATTTGAATTCTTGATCGGCGACTGGACCCTCAAGTATACCGTCCCCAAATCCGTTTTCAGCATCGAGGCAAAAGGGACAGGCGAGGGGACATTTTCCAGAGCGCTCAATAACAAATATGTGTTTTTCGATTACAGAGCGGAATTAACCACCGGGTCGGCGCAGGCGCACGGGATTTTTGCCAAAGATGAAAAATTGAATATCTACCGCTACTGGTGGTTTGAGGACTCGGGAAACTTTCAGAGCGGGGCCTGCAACTTCATAAATGATAAGATTTTTTTCATGAACTGGCATGAAACGTCCCTGATACAGACCTTTGAATTGCTGGATGAGAATACGGTGATGCTGAAAATGTCCCATCCCCTCGATGCGGATAATTTCGAACCCATCCTGAAAGTTGAGCTGTTCAGAAAGTAGATAAGTGAGTGGCAGCGCATGCTCCCGGAATCAGCAGCTTGCGGATTGCCGGCCAGGCATTAGGGGGGAGCAGAGATGCGGAATGCCGCCAGTCACGATGAATTGCTGAGCAAACCTTAATCAAAAAAGTGGCGGAAATATTATGAAATCTTTGAATGGCAAAGTGGCACTGATTACAGGCGTAAGCCGCAGAAATGGAATTGGTTTCGGCATTGCTCAAAAATTGGCTTCCATGGGCGCCGATTTATACCTGCATTCATTTGCTCCATACGACAGACAATTTCCTTCTATCGATGATCCTTGTGACCCCGGGAGTCTTGTTAAGGAGTTAGCTTCATACAATATCAGGATTGAACATGGAGAAGCTGATTTTTCAGATGCCGATGCTCCCCGAATTGTTCTCAAAAACGCGCTTGATAAATTCGGGCATGTGGATATTTTAATCCTCAATCATACCCATGATACTTTAAAAACACTGGAAGAACTGACAGCGGAAGAAATTGACCGGCATTTGTCCGTCAATGTCCGCGCGGTACTGCTGTTAATTCAGGAATACGCAAAGCAGCACGACGGCCGTCCGGGAGGGCGCATTATTCTGCTGACCTCTGGCCAGCATCTCGGTCCCATGCCCCACCCGGCATATGTCGCTTCCAAAGGCGCGCTGCATCAACTGACCGTCAGCCTCTCTTATCATTTCTTCGAAAAAGGAATTACCGTCAATACGGTGAATCCGGGACCGACATAGACATTTAAGCCGGATTAGGTGGTGAATAATGC
>JARRQT010000267.1:0-4790 GCA_037381445.1 Calditrichia bacterium | reverse complement strand
ACCGCCTTCAAGCAGATACAAACCTACAAAGCCGCCATCCCGTCGCTGTTCACTTACAACGGTTTTGTGGTCATCTCGGATGGACTGGAAGCCAAAACCGGCACCATTTCCGCGGGATACAGCCGCTTTATGAGCTGGAAAACCATTGACGGCAAAAAGGAAGCGTCTCATTTGGTCAGCCAACTGGAAACGCTGGTCAACGGCATGCTCAACAAAAAGACGCTGCTCGACCTGATCCGCCATTTCATCGTTTTCGAAAAGGTGAAGCGGGAAGATCTGAAGACCAACCTTACCGTCATTGAAACCACTAAAAAACTGGCGGCTTACCATCAGTATTTTGCAGTTAATAAAGCGGTGGAAAGCAGCATCCGGGCCTCTTCAAACAGCGGTTCCCGCAAGGGCGGCGTAGTGTGGCACACCCAGGGCAGCGGAAAATCGCTTTCCATGGTTTTTTATACCGGCAAGATTGTGCTGGCGCTGGACAATCCCACCATTCTGGTCATCACCGACCGTAACGATTTGGATGATCAGTTGTTCGATACCTTCGCCGCCTCCAGGCAGTTACTGCGGCAGGACCCGGTTCAGGCCCAGAGCCGGGATCATCTCAAGGAACTGCTTAAAGTGGCTTCCGGCGGGGTAGTGTTTTCCACCATTCAGAAATTCCAGCCCGATGACGGCAATGTGTATGAGCAATTATCGGACAGAAAAAATATTGTCGTAATCGCTGACGAGGCCCACCGCACCCAGTATGGTTTCAAGGCTAAAGCCATTGATGATAAAGACGATGAAGGGAATGTGATCGGCAAAAAGACCGTTTACGGTTTTGCCAAATATATGCGCGATGCCCTGCCCAATGCGACGTTTCTGGGATTCACCGGCACCCCCATTGAAAACACCGATGTCAACACACCGGCGGTGTTCGGGAATTACGTGGATGTGTATGACATCGCCCAGGCGGTAGATGACGGCGCCACGGTTCGCATTTATTACGAAGGACGTCTGGCGAAGATAAACCTCAGCGAAGAAGGCAAAAAGCTGGTGGCCGAACTGGATGACGAGCTCGATAAAGATGAATTGACTTCTTCCCAGCAGGCCAAAGCCAAATGGACACAACTGGAAGCACTGGTGGGCAGTGAGGACCGCATTAAACAGGTTGCCGCCGATATTATCGCCCATTTCGAACAAAGACAGGAGGTTTTTGAAGGCAAGGGAATGATCGTGACCATGTCCCGTCGGGTGGCGGTGGAGCTCTATAATGAGATTATTAAGCTGAAACCGGAATGGCACAATGATGATCTGAAAAAGGGTGTGCTCAAAGTCGTGATGACCGCTGCTTCGGCGGATGGCCCCGAAATGGCAAAGCATCATACCACCAAAGACCAGCGGCGCATTCTGGCCGACCGCATGAAAGCCCCGGATGACGAATTGAAGCTGGTTATTGTGCGCGACATGTGGCTCACCGGTTTTGACGTGCCGTCGCTGCATACACTTTACATTGACAAGCCCATGCGCGGTCATAATCTGATGCAGGCCATTGCCCGGGTGAACCGCGTTTACAAAGACAAACCGGGCGGGCTGATTGTTGATTATCTCGGCATCGCCTCCGATTTGAAAAAAGCCCTTTCATTTTATTCCGATAGCGGCGGCAACGGCGATCCCGCTGTTGCCCAGGAAAAAGCAGTGCAGTTAATGCTGGAGAAACTGGAAGTCGTTTCTCAGATGTTTCTGGAAAAGCCGGTGAGAAATTATTCGCGGGAATATGAGGACCTGATTAAAGATCCGGCTGTCCCCTACCTGGGAAAAGACAGAGGGCTGCTGTATGAAGAATATTTCACCGCTGATACCAGGACCAAAATGGATATCATACTGGCAGCGGAAGAACATATTTTAAGCCTTGATAACGGAAAGAAAAGGTTTATCGATGAAGTAGCCGCCCTGTCAAAAGCATTCGCTATTGCCATCCCCCACGAACAGGCCATGGATGTGAAAGAAGAAGTCTCCTTTTTTCAGGCAGTAAAGGCCAGACTGGTCAAATTCGATGGCAGCGGTACCGGCAAGACCGATGAAGAGATAGAAACAACTATCCGCCAGGTTATCGATAAAGCGCTTGTCACGGAAAAAGTCATCGACATTTTTGATGCCGCCGGAATCAGGAAGCCGGATATTTCCATTCTTTCTGAAGATTTCCTTTTGGAAGTGAAAAATATGGAGCACAAAAATGTGGCTCTGGAAGTGCTCAGAAAACTTCTGAATGATGAAATAAAATCACGAACTAGGAAGAATCTGGTTCAGGGCAAATCATTAATGGAAATGCTGGAAAACTCCATCAAAAAATATCACAATAAAATTCTTACCGCGGCAGAGGTCATTGAAGAACTCATCAAGCTGAGCAGGGAAATCCGGGAAATGGATAAAGAGCCGCAGGAAATGGGTTTGTCCGATTTCGAATATGCTTTTTACACTGCCGTTGCAAACAATAAAAGTGCCCGGGAGCTAATGCAGAAAGACAAACTGCGCGAACTTGCCATTGTTTTATATGAGAGAGTAAAACAGAACGCATCAATTGACTGGACAATAAAAGAAAGCGTTAAGGCGAAATTAAAAGTGATTGTTAAGAGAACGCTGCGCCAGTACGGTTATCCGCCGGATATGCAGAAGCTGGCAACGGAGACGGTATTAAAACAGGCTGAATTGATTGCCAATGAATTGACCAGTTGAGGCAAGCCGTGACTTTGACATTACATCGCGTGAAGGTCACATTACACAACCTGCACTTTCCAAAACACATCCCCAATTTTCCATTACACGATATGGACTTTGCATTTTAAAAAGCGGATATGTCTTTGCAAAATATCAGAACCGCTGATATAATTCCAATCAATTCCATCAAATTACTTGACATTTTCAAACTTATTTCTAAATTAAATGGTGTGCCGCCAGGAAGGTCCGGCAGTCCGGCTTCCGCTCCGCCGCCGGCACGCTTTTTAATTCAGGACGCTGGCATATTCACTGACATTTAAGCATAACCTTAATTCGGGAGTTACTTCCATGAAAGATGAAAAGAAACCCCGCTCCATCTCGCGGCGCGACTTCTTGAAGGATTTCGGCAGCGGCGTGGTGGGAAGCTCGGTGCTGATCCATGGACTTCACGGCGCACCCGCCAAGGAGAAGAGCCGGGAGGAACAGCTCCGGCCCCTTGAAAACCCTGTCCCCCTTTCCCTGGTGGTCAACGGGAAAAAAGTGGAGCTGATGGTGGAACCCCGCACCACCCTGGCCGAAGTTCTGCGCAATGACCTGAAGCTGACCGGAACGAAAATCGTCTGCAACCACGGCGAATGCGGGGCCTGCACGGTGCTGCTGGATGATGAGGCGGTCTATTCCTGCCACATGCTGGCCCTGGATGCGGCGGGCAAAAACGTGAAAACCATCGAAGGCCTGCTGGAGGGCGAAAAGCTGCATCCCGTGCAGGAAGCGTTTATCGAGCACGACGGCCTGCAGTGCGGTTTCTGCACGCCGGGACAAATCATTGCTGCCGAAGCACTGCTCATCAAACACCGGACGCCCACCCGTGAAGAGATTCTGGAGGGGATGTCCGGCAACCTGTGCCGCTGCGCCGCCTATCCCAAAATCCTGGATTCCGTCGTCGCGGCCGCCGAAAAGCGCTGAGTGGCGGCAGAAATCCCCAATCAATCTAAACAACGCTAAATCCCGGAGGAGCCATGTCTTCCCGCAAGATTATAAAATCGAAACATTTTTTTGAAGAAAACCAGGTGGAGTCGCTGGCGGAAGTGCCGGTAGACAGCATAAAACCCTGGCCCAATAACGACAAACTGCGATACATCGGAAAACCCATCTCCCGCATTGACGGGTATGACAAGGTGAGCGGCTCGGCGATCTATGCCTTCGACAAAGTTTTCCCGCGCATGGCATTCGCCAGAACCCTGCGCTGCCCGTTCCCCAACGCGCAGATCAAAAGTATTGACACCGCCGCGGCGGCCAAACTGCCCGGGGTGCTGGGAATCATCACCTACCGGAATTCGCCTTCCATCAAATGGTATGACACCAGTTACCTGTTCGATCCCCATCTTCGTTATGAAGGGGATGAAGTCGCCTGCGTGGCGGCCGAGAGCGACGAGATCGCCAATGAGGCGCTGAAACTGATCGATGTTCAGTACGAACAGCTCAAGTTTGTGATAGACGCGGCGGAAGCAATGAAACCGGACGCATACAGGATTTACGACTCCGGGAATATCGTGGACGGAGTCGTGGACGGAGAACCGTCGAAATATTCCCGCGGCGATGTGGAATAGGGCTTTGCGGAAGCCGATGCCATTGTGGAAGACACTTTCTGCACCCAGGTTGTGGTCCATAATCCCACGGAGGTCCATTGCAGTGTGGTGAACTGGGACGGAAGGCGGCTGGTAGTGTGGGATTCCACGCAGGGCATCTTTGCCGTGCGGGACAGCGTAGCGCAGAGCCTGAACCTGGCGGAAAGCGATGTGCAGGTGATCAAGAAATATATGGGCGGGGGGTTCGGCAGCAAACTGGAAGCAGGCAAATATACGGTGATGGCCGCTTTGCTGGCCCGCCAGACCGGCCGCCCGATCAGGATCACGCTGGACCGTAAGGAGATGAACCTGGCGGTGGGTAACCGTCCCGATTCGCAGCAGAAACTGAAGGTGGGCGCCAAAAAGGATGGCACCCTGACGGCGATGCAACATTATTCCTACGGCGCCGCCGGCGCCTATCCCAGCGGCGCGGGATGCAGCGGGCCGTTCCGCTCGGTTTAT
>JARRQT010000266.1:0-6656 GCA_037381445.1 Calditrichia bacterium | reverse complement strand
ATGGAAAGAAACTACCTATGCCCTAATTAGATACATTTTGCCTGCCATAAGTAACAGGATAACTGCAAAACTGATGAAAGTGCTTTTTTCTGAGCGGATCGCATTGGCGAACTCGGGTTGAACCGGGTTTTGGGAAGCGATTGGGCTCAGTCGGGGCATAAATCGCGGAACGGCCCTGCGATAATCGGAATACGCCTGCCCGAAGAGTTCATCCAGCTTGGCTTCCTCCAGCTTCACAATAAAATAATATTGAATGCCGAAAAATATCCACACTGCAAAAATAAGCCAGGGCAGCCAGACATTGGCGATCACGGCGGCGCCGGTATACATGAGCATATTTCCAATGTATAGGGGATTTCGCACCCGGCCGAACGGGCCGCTGGTAACCAACTGCGGGGCGCCCACATTGCGGGTACGGGTTGCGCTCCCGGCATAGGACACGCCCCAGATGCGGATAATTTCGCCCAGAACCATCAGTAGCAAGCCCCACAGGAACGATTCAATGGTGGGCCGGGCAAAAATGATTACAATTAAAATGAGAGGTACTGGAGTAAATCCGCGGTATTTAAAAAAGAATTGGCGTATGTCCACTTTAAATTCCCCAATGCTGTTTTACAAGTTGAGCGTGCTCGTCAATATTCTGCAGGATGGCTTTGGCCACTTTCAGCGCCCGCACGGCAGCCTGGCCGCTGACCGCGGTGGGGGTGTCTTCCGAAACTGACCGTATGAAGAGTGAAAGTTCGTAGTTCAATGGATTTATGTCCTTTTTCTCGAACCGGGTATAGCGGATCTCCCTGGCGCTTTTCCCTTCACCGATGTTTCCGAGCGAGAAAGCCAAATTGTCACCGCGAATGCCCGCCCCGGCTTCGGTAAGCTGATAAACCTCCGCCGCACCTTCCAGGAAATCCACTGAAATATAGGAACTGGGCTGGAAAAAACGCATCTTCCGCATCTTGCGGGTGGAAATCCGGCTGGCGGTAACATTCGCCACGCACCCGTTTTCAAAATTCAGCCGGCAATTGGCAATATCCTCCGACGGCGAAATAATCGGCACACCGCTGGCCTGGATCTCCGTCACTGGGCTGTGCACAAAGCTGAGGATAAGATCGATATCATGAATCATCAGATCCAGCACCACCGCCACATCTGTCCCGCGGGGCCGCCAGTCCAACGAGTTTTTCTCCCTGTTCCACAGTTTCCGTGATGGGTTTCTCGATAAAAACATGCTTGCCGCTCTCCAGCGCCTGCATGGTATAATCGAAGTGACTGGTGGTAGGCGTAACGATACTCACTGCATCCGTTTCCGCCAGCAGCTTTTCGAAATCAGGAAATGACCGGCTACCGAACTCGGCGGCGACGGATTTGCTTCTTTCCGAATCGTTGTCGTATATGCCAATGAGTTCTGCCTGGGGAATGGCCTTCAGTTGCTGGACATGCCAGCGTCCCAGATGACCGACACCGACAACGCCGATTTTTATTTTTTCAGGAATCATTGAACAGGTTCCTCTGCTTCATCAATCAGTTTATATTTTTTACGTCCTTCCAATGCCGCGAAAGTAAATACCAGTTTCCGGTCGGGCAGGCGATAGGTCCACTTCATGTAGGGGTTTGCCGGATCCAGACTGCGGTCTGTGATTGCATCGGGTTTGCCGTACAGGATATAAATCCGCCCCGGATCGGTTCTCCATCCGTTTCGTCCCTTCTTTCCCCATACCTCGTTTACGCTGTCTACCCGGGTATAAAACTCTGCCATGACTTCATTATAGGCTGTGGCCGGGGTTGGATCCTTATCCTTCCAGTATTCATCAAATTTTTTCTGCTGTTCCTGTTTATCCCCGGAAGTCAGATTGTCATAAACGTCGGGAGCGAGGATTATTGCAAGCGGCTGTTCGGAAGTGCGGCGGGCCCACAGGCTGTAAGGTTTGCTGAACCATATTAGCTGCAGCGGCATGATTTGTTTAGCGCTCTTTTTCCCCCGCACATATTCTACGTTGAGAACATATTTGCCTTCATCCCACTGCAGAAAGGGCGGTGTCAGCAGCAGCGACGCATGGGAGTCCCGGACGGCTACAACAGTATCTTTCTGAAAGAGCACTTTTTTATCAGCATCCCTGAGGATTTTGGTTTTAAAGGTGACAGATGTGTCGGCGGGAGCCCAGGCTTTCAAATAGATGGAGTACTCCTTGTTAAATTGCAGCTCCTGCCGGAAGGCTACCGGCTGCCCGGGGAATTCCCCCTTCAACTGAGGATTATTTTGGTTCCCCTGCAGATCGTGGTAATTCAAATTCAACTGGTAGATCCCCTCAGGAACATCCAGCGAATCTATGGAAAAAGAAAACTTGTCCCGTCGGTTTGTTTCCCCGAAATTCTGTAAAACCAGAGCCGGACGCCAGATTTTTGAGTATACAGCCTTTGTTTTGGAATGAATTAAATCCACCTCCAATTGACTGCTGGCTTTATACTCTGTCCCTTCAAGAGTGAATTGCATATAGTCATGCATCAGTTCAGTTATGAAATATAGCCTGAACTGGTTTGAATCGATGGCAACCGGATAAGTGCGGAATAAAATCGGATTTATAATGGGGATTTTCGTATCAGAACCCCTCTCGATAAACCTGGCCTGCCGATATTCCTGTCCGAAAGCCAACTGACACAAAACGATTAATATCAGGAAAATACTATATCTCATAACATTCCTTAAATTTTGAAAAATATACTCATGCCCCCTAATCAAATCAAGATCAACCTCATTTTGCGCCTCAGGAAGAGGGTCGTCTGAAATGCTTTGTCTGAAATCATTATCGCTTTTCATGAAGTACAGAAATTGAACAGACTTGCATCTGGCAATTACAAAACTTAAATTATTTTGCTTTGTCATAAAAAATCCGCATTTGGGGAAAATTTTATGATGTTCTGGCGTTACATTGTTGTCGTTTTATAGAAGTGTTGGAGATCTATTAAAATGGTTGAGCTCGGAATTGTTGTAAAAAATGATGAGAATGGCATTGAGGTCCAGATGCAGCCGACTGCCTCCTGCGGGAGCTGCAATGCTTGCCTCATGGATAAGAGCAAGGTGCAGTCCATGTTCATAAATCAGAAAATGCAGGTTCTTCCCGGTCAGGTAGTGGAAGTGGAAGTAAAACCGGGATTTGCGATTCAATCTGCTTTTCTGGTATTCTTTCTGCCATTAATCATGTTGATGGCCGGTTATTTTCTGTTTCAGTCCCTAAATCTGGTATCAGGCGTGAACACAGTTTATCAGGGGATAATAGGGGGACTCACGGCGCTTTTCCTTACTTATGTCGGCGTCCATTATTACGATAAATCCCTGCAGGATTCCGGCCGCGGGAGGCAGGTCAGAATCCTGCGCGTTATAAACTAAATAATTTTGATTGAATGATAGAATAAATCTGAAAAGGCCAGCATAAATGTATCGCGAATTTCTGAAATCGAAACTGCACCGCCTCAAAATTACGGAATCCAATCTGCATTACTCCGGTTCCTTGACCATCGATGAAGAACTGATGGAAAAGGCCGGTATTGCTCCCAATGAACGTATTCATATTTTTAATATCAACAACGGGGCCCGATTTGAAACCTACGCGCTGAAAGGGGAGAGGGGAAGCCGGAAGATCGGTTTAAATGGTGCCGCGGCCAGGCTCGGCACTGTTGGGGATCTGATCATTGTGGTCACCTATTGTTATCTGACCGAAGAGGAAATTCCATCACACACCTCCCGGGTTGTAATTATCGGGGAAGGCAATGAGATTGAGGACATTTTTGAGTCCTGACCATACGGGATTTGGATGCCAGGGACCTTTTATCCATCCGGAGATATTATCATTGCATTTAAAACCATTCAATGCCGGACGACTCGCCGTTAATATTTTCTTGCGAATAATAATTTCAAGATGAAAAAAAGATTTCGAGAAAAGATAATCCTGTTTATTGCGACTATTCTTTCCAGGCCGATTTTGCTGATTTTTCGATTGAGCCTGCGGATCCGTGTTGTGAACCGACGGTATGTGCAGGAGGTGCGGCGGAAGGGCGAAAGCGTAATCCTTTCTTTCTGGCACGAGAATATGATTTTACCCCTTCTGGTTCACGAGGGGCAGAAAATAAATGTGCTGGTCAGCCGCCATTTTGATGGTGAGATTATTGCGAGGGTACTGTGGGGATTTGGTCTGCCATCCGTCCGCGGCAGCAGCACCCGGGGCGGGCGGGAGGCCTACCGCATTTTAAAGACCAAAATTTCAAACGGACGAACCGATGTGGCCTTCACACCCGACGGCCCCACGGGACCGCGCCGGAAAATGAAACTGGGCGTGGTGCGGCTGGCCTCAGAAACCGGAAATCCGGTTATCCCGGTGGGAGTTGCTGCTACCCGCTTCCGCAGGCTGAAAAGCTGGGACCGGCTATTGCTGGTGCTTCCTTTCTCCCAGTGTGTTCACCTGTACGGCCAGCCGTTTTATGTGCCCAAAACCTCCAGTCAGGCGGAGCTGCAGATGTATGCCGATAAACTGACTTCCGTAACCAATGATCTGGATGAGGAGGCTCAAAAGTGCTTGTTCTCATGAGATCGCTGGGGATTCTGCTATTTCCTTTGTTCCTTTTTTACACCGCCGCTGTTTACCTTCGGAACAAGCTTTATGACCTGCGGCTTTTGAAATCATGCACAATTGACGCGCCGGTTGTCAGCATCGGGAATATTCAGGTGGGCGGTACGGGAAAGACACCCTTTGTAGAATATCTTGCCAAAAAACTGGAGCAATGGGGATATGAGACCGCCATCCTGACACGAGGGTACCGCCGTGAATCGAACGAATCCTTCATCATCGACAAAAGCAATCGATTAAAAATTACTCCCCGGTTGATCGGGGACGAACCATACCTGCTTCATCAGAATCTGCCATCTGCAATATTGGGAGTAGACGCCGATCGGTGTCGGACGGCCCAGAGGATTTTAGAAAAACATCCTCAGGCTGTGTTCCTGCTGGATGATGGTTTCCAGCATCGCCGCATTTCCAGAGACTTCGATATTGTTTTGATTGATGTGTCCCGCTGGTCGGATTTTCCTTTTCTATTTCCGCTGACCTCGCTCAGGGATGTTAAATCTTCCCTGCGGCGCGGTGATGTTTTTATCCTGACGCGGATGGAAGGGAATGAACACAAGGCAGTGGAATTGGAGAATTATCTGACAAAGCGATTTCAAAAACCGGTATTACGGGCAGAATTTCTGGCGCTGAATATCAGGTTTCTGCGGGACGGCGCTCTGCTTCCTGTTGAAGCGCTTAAAGATAAAAAGGCGGCAGCGTTCTGCGGACTGGCAAATCCAGCCCAGTTTTTTGGAATGCTGAAATCTATTGGGACCCGGCTGGTCATGCAAAAACAATTTGATGATCACCACCATTACCGGGTTGAGGAAATCGAGGCAATGGTAACAGACAGCCGGCAGATCGGGGCAGATCTGATCGTCACCACCCAGAAGGACGCAGTCAAGCTGGCCGAGGTCATGGGGAACCTGCCGAAACAGCTTTGTTATTTGGAAATTGCGGCTGGTTTACGAGATGAATGCGAACTGGATAATGCCCTAAAGGATGTTCTGAATAAGTTTCAAAAGCAATAAACCAGCAAAATTTTAAATCTAAAATGGTTTGACATCCGCGCAAATCTATCTTATATTTGCTGTGCTTAATACCACGTTCTGGAAGGTGATCTGCGGGTCCCAGGAGACCAGGTCCGAAGCCCCGTCGTCCCGCGATCCGACGCGGAAGTAGAGGTGATCGCCCCGAGATACGGTCAGGTTGGACACACCGGTCGGGGTGTAGGGAGCATAATCGCCGCCGTCGATGAGCTGCGACCACAGCTCGTCGCCGTTGTGCTGGATGGCCACCCGCACGCCGTCGCCGGTGGGGTTGCCCGAGGCCGGCGGCGTTACAGACACGGTGCCGCTGATCACGACGGGAGCCGGGGTGTTAGGCAGGAGGGCCACGTCTCCTGTAATGCTCACCTGCCCGTCCCACGGCGCGATCCAGCGCCGCAGCGTGTCCTCCAGCGGCGCCTGGGCCCTCTGCTGGGCTTCGACAGCGCTCAGATCCGGCAGCACACTCGGATCCAGTGTCCCGGTATCCATAGGCACCGAGGTATCCGCACTGTTGGTACTGAACGTAATTTGGTCGCCAGACTCGCCATGGTTGAAATAGACCGTGCCGTTGTCCACCAGGTCGACCATGCCGTCGGTGTTGACGTCGACCCAGTACGTCTTGCCCCACGTCCAGGTCCAGGCGTGGTTGTACATGAGCGTGACGCCGAAATAGGCCTCGGGGCCCAGGCCAAAGCTGAAATTGCTCTCGCGGGACAGGTTGCTGATGCCCGTGATCGTATGCTTGTCCCCGAAGGTGGTACCGCCGTTCGGACCCGAGGTGTTGAGCCGGTATGAGATCCCGCCTCCATCTTTGAAGACCTTGTCCGGCAGGTTGTCGCCGTTGATGTCCACCATCTCTAACAGGGCATTGTCATCCGCGCCGGAAAAGTCCAGGCCCACGCCGAACGATCCCTCTTTTTCCCCTTCCAAGGGGTTAAAACCGAGGTAGATGCGGCCGTCACCGCCGATCGATTGCACCCCACCCATGGCGCTGGCGTTACCGTTGCCAAAG
>JARRQT010000265.1:0-4432 GCA_037381445.1 Calditrichia bacterium | reverse complement strand
TCGGCTTGCACATCGATCAGGACGGAATCCAGAATGGAGAAGGCCGCTGTATTATCATTTTGCTGCAACCTTTCTTTCGCGTTTTGGAGATAGGCGGCATATTTTTCTATGATTTTAGAATTCGAAATCCAATTAAGAGAATAAGCCCGGGTGCTACAATTTAGAAGAGTATCGATAAAGGATTCAGGCTCCAAAGGACTGGGATATTGAACTGGTCCAATTGTTTTCCCAATAATGCCCGGTCCGTAAGGGGTTAGATCGTCATAGCCTTTAATGGAATCCGGTGCCATGCCTTCTTCAAAAGAAGGAATCGGATGTGCACCTTCTGCATAGAAATCTGTTATTCCGGGCAATAGTCGGGTCAAGAATCCAAATCCACTGGCTGAATCACCCGGAAAAATTTCTTTGTTATCAGGGGCGCTCCAACTTATCCAAGATAAGGCGTCATTTTTTGGATATCGTGGCGGCAGCCATCCTTGAACTCTAAATTTTTGTGATATTGAATCAGGATTAAATCTTAATATTATTTTAAAATTCCAAATATTTTGTTCGCTTGCCCGCAAACTTTTAAGATTATAATTATACTCATAATTCGGGCCGTTTTTGCTTACAAGGCCACGCACCTGGACCACTATTTTATTTCCTGTAACAAATTCTTGAGCAATCAGTGCATCTTGCCCTAAAAAAGATAAAAGAATTAAAGTTAAAGAAAATATTTTATATTGTCCCATTTTTTGCCTCAAAAGGTTATCAGAATCAGGATTTTCTTTGACAGCAGCAAATTTAATCAGCCCTCTCTTTCCCTGAAGATGTCGTATTATTTAATCTGCGAGGGCTTTGCCTACTAAGGTAGACAGCCGCTCGCATCAGCTTTCTTCATAATGAAATCCGGTAGCCCAGGGAGGTCCCATTACTGATTGCCCGCTGGGAATTGGCATTCCCGGAAGTACAAACTCTTTGTAGTATCTGTGGTGTAGAAAAATTCATATTCTTTTACTTCAAGTGAATCAATTTCACCTTCAAATTCAAAGCCTTCTCCTTTATCAAGTGTCTGGGACATACCTGCTGAAATTTCATATATACCGGCCTTCTTTCCTATAATACTTAATCTATATGTTTCATTGAAAGACTTCTTTATAGATTCGCTTGATGTAAAATCCCATCCATCTAACGACGGTTCACCCGGTATCTCACTACCCATACCGGCGGGACCATAGGCAAATCCTTTGATTTCTTCATAATACATATCAGTTCTTGGATCATATCCGGCCCGTTGACCTTGCGAATTTTCAACAACAATTGCAATAGGTCCGGATACGAAGATGTTTATATAGCCGTATATTTGTCCGAAGCATAACACCGGCAGAAAAATGAACAGAAATATCACAAGGCTGCGAATCCGGATCATTTCTGTTTTCTCCTTTTATTCAGTGCTTAAATCCGCTTAAAATTGATATTAGCATCAACGGTGTTGTCCTGCCGTTTCTCCATGATGATTCCGGGGCAGGATGCCCGGAAAAGTCAGCAAGCAGTTTTCGCTGCCGCCTTCACAGGACGTATGCAGCCTCACTCCTGATCGGGAGCCGCTTATAATAAAAGCATGGTCCTTATGAGTAACGGCCCGCTGCCGGCCATTATTGTAATGTTGCGCCGCTTCGTTTGTAAGAAGTTCTTTGCACCCATATACGCGCTCAAATTTAAAACTGTGTAAGCCGGTTTGTGCCCTGATCTTTTTTAGGTAAATTGTGTCAGCCGGATTATCCGAATAGGCAAATTCATAAAAAATGAGCTCGTTCTTTCCAATTATTCCTTCGTCCGAGAATGTAATTGATTTTCTTTGTTTTGTGTCCATCGATACATGCAGATTAAATTTTCCTGAATCAGTCCCAATTAATTCCAATGTATATAATCCATTCGCCTCAGATGAAAGAATTCTAAGAGTAAATTCATATCCATAGTCTAGGCTGGCGTTCTTGCCTGGCTCCGGGATATCGCCGACCGAAGAAAATGAATAGTTTGAGCCTGGAATTTTGTTGATGAACTTGCCGTATTTGGGATTATCGGCGCCTCCTGGATCGCATCCGGTTTTGCGTCCTTGCGGATCGGTCACGATAAACTGGGCAAAATTATTTGTATTTACTTGTATGAAACCCCGATTCTGCGCGATGCTGATATTCCATGAAAAAATTAAAACCGTCAGTGACAGGAGTGCTTGTTTCAAAGCGGCCTCTCAGGAATTATGATTGTCCGATTCGATGATTCCTTTTTCTTTCTCTCTTAACCATGGTTTAACAGGGCGTCGTTTGCATGTGGATATGATAACCAGTGACCATTTTTTCCGCAATATGTAACGCAATCGAATAAGAATCTATCAGTCCTGCCGCCGTCCCGGAGAAAACCTGAAATTTAAAGGAGCTTCATATGTCATATATTATCGGCTTCCTGTGAGGATGGTTTAATTTGTGGCCGACGGCTGGCACTCCCTGAAATACAATGTTTCGGTGGTGTCTGTAGTGTAGAAAAATTCATACTCTTTTATTTCAAGTGAATCGATTTCACCTTCAAATTCAAAGTCTTCTCCTTTATCCAGTGTTTGGGACATACCTGCAGAAAGTTTATATCCACCTTTTTATCCCATAAATTTTCATTCTATAGGTTTCCTGGAAAGGGTAGTCAATTGATTCACTAAAAGCAAAGTCCCAACCCTCAATAGGTTTTTCTCCAGGTACCTGACTATCAAAACCCATCGGCCCATGTGCAGTATTTGGTATTTCGTTATAATATTCATTTGTTGTTGGATCATAACCTGCTTTTTGTCCCTGAGCATCAACCACGAAAAGCTTAACCGGGCCTTCGACAAAAATTGTGATGTAGCCGTATATTTGTCCGTAGCATAACATCGGCAGAAAAATGAACAGAAATATCACAAGGCTGCGAATCTGGATCATTTCTGTTTTCTCCTTTTATTCAGCAAGGTGAACCAGTCGTGAATTGACCATGGCATTAATCAATCAAAATTTAGGACCGAGCCGGTTTCGTCGTCTTAGGGAGGCCCCGGTTTGCCGGGACAAACATTCCTTACGCCGGCGAAACGGGGTATCCGAGAACGCCGCTGCAGATCACCTTTATTTCATCACCATCATCTTGCGCACGCTGCTGAAGCTGCCTGCTTTCATACGGTAAATATAAACCCCGCTGGCCAGAGCGGAAGCGTCAAAGGCGGTTGTGTGATAGCCGGCCGGCTGGTTCCCGTTTACCAGCGTCCTGATGTGACGGCCCAGCAAATCATAGACTTGAATGTTCACCTGGCCGGCCGCGGGCAACTGGTAGTGAATGGTGGTGAGCGGATTAAAGGGATTGGGAAAGTTCTGTTCCAGTTTATAGGTCGCGGGCGGTGCGAACTGCAGGATGATCGATTTGGTCCAGGAACCGCCCTTGTCATCGGTAATCCTGAATTCCAGGGTGTCGGTCATATTCACCGGTGCCTCCCGCGGGATATCAAAAGCAAATGTTGCTGCGGCCTCCTGTCCGGGTTCCAGGTTCTCCAAATAAAGCACCGGCTCCGGGAAGGTGAGCACGGCGGCGTGTTTCATCAGCCGCACCTCCACCGCTGCGGCCGCGGTCTGGGGTGATTCGTTGGCAACCGTCAGGACAATCTGATTATTGCGGGTCCCCGGTGAAACGGGATAGACAGTCTGGGAAAATGACACGGCAGTGATGCATAAACTGATGACCAGAATAAAAGCGAGTCTTTTCATTTTTATCTCCCCCTGTTATTGACCGGAAATATTAAGCTGGATGTCAACCGTTGGATCGGCGCCTATATCCTGCTGTTTGTCGGCGCTGACGCCCTGGTAAGCAGCCCGGAATGAATAGGAGCGCGGCAGCAATTCCCGGCTAATGCCGCCATTGACGGTCTCCCCGATTAATCGCCAGGCACCGGAATAGTAGCTGACGGCTGCGCCATTCAACGGCTGGTTCTGCAGATCCTTAACGTTAATAACCGCCCGCACCGTGGCAAAAGTCACCACGGGATTACTGCCGATGTCCTGCCGCTTATCGACGGAGGCGAAGGCGTGGGTCATTCTGAAAGAGTATTGTCTGGGCAGCAGTTCTTTGCCGGCGATACCGCCGGAGGTGGTTCCCAAATCCCGCCAGGCGCCGGCATAGTACTGGACCTTTCCTTCATCACCTTCGGGCGCGGGCATCAGGTCACCGGCGCTGTTACGCAGTTCCACCCGGGCATTTACGGTTTGGAAAACAACCTCGGGGTCAGCACCGATGTCCTGCTGCTTATCGACGGAGGCGAAGGCGTGGATCATTCTGAAAGAGTATTGTCTCGGCAGCAGCTCTTTGCCGGCAACACCGCCGGAGGTGGTTCCCAAATCCCGCCAGGCGCCGGCATAGTACTGGACCCTTCCCTCATCTCCCT
>JARRQT010000264.1:0-4461 GCA_037381445.1 Calditrichia bacterium | reverse complement strand
TCCGAAGATATTTCCCGGACCAGATTGGCCATCTTCACTGCTTCGAATTTAATACACGAATTATGGAAAAATATAATGTAACCCATGTGTTAGGTAAAATTGCCTTATTTGTTGAGAGAAAAGCAATTATGGCACTGTGAGAACGTTTAGTCATGTATTCTTTGATCCCGAAATCTTATTTTTATAAGTTCTAAATTTGGAGAAAGCAGCTCCTTTGGATAGACAAAAAATTGTCGACCAGGCACTGGTAAAAACTTTGAATGGTGTTTTGAGATGATCATACGGTGGTCATCCGCCCGGCGGACAGGCACATTGTGAATAGACCGGCGCTTGACGCTAACGGGTCACCAGGTTCCGGGTCCGATAGATTGATATTTTGTCCTGGAACTGGCTTTTTCCATTCCGGGGCAAAAAAGCTTTTGAGTGGGGGAAGCAAAATTTCCCTGGAGAGCTGATAGAACACAAGCATCTCGGGCATGTTTTCTTCAATCATATTCAGCGCAAATTGAATCAAACCCTGTAAGCTGGATAATTTTGGATGAAAACAAGATGTGTTTGCGAATTGCAAAAATATATATTATGTTTGCCTCCATTATAGGATAGTGTACAATTATCTTATGAAGGGCCCATACTTAAATCCCTGTGGGCACTGAATAAAATTGATGATTGATTTATAATAATATTGAAAAACGGGGAAACAATTTCATTAAAATTTGTATCAAAGTGTCGATATGAAAATTTAGATCGTGGTGGGAAATTTTAAATTAATCTTGATATTGAAAAAAATAGTGATATTTTATATCAAAAATAAATATTTTAACACCAAATTTGTAAAGTAGCAGCGAACAAATTTTGGAGGAGCAAATGGAGTCAGGAAGCCGTATCGGTTCCCGGGTTGTTGGACAAGATGATCCCATGTTTAATGAAATCTGTGAATTGCTGGAATTAGATCCGGAAAGCGTTGATTATTTGGTGATCGAAGATTTCGAAGATGTAGACTATATGATGTTTGAAGAGTTTGATGATACGGAAGCGGAAGAAGCATGGAAACCGGAACAGCGGGTCATTGAAGTATTTTACGAGGACGGAACCCGTGATGAAATTGAAGTTGATTTAGACTCTGAATTAGATGAAATGTTGAAAAGACTATTGGGTTGACATTTACTTTTTGCAGGCCTTTTATCTAATCTTTTTTTGAACGGGCCGAAGATTTATTTGGAATGTTTCATCCTACCATTTGTGTCATTTATGGAAGATAGACCAGAAATAATTTATTCTCGCCGATTAAATTATCAGCAAATACTATAACAATTAAACAGGCTATGGAAATAAGCTGCGGTCCCCTGGCTGCATCATTATCATTGCATCGTCATACATTATTCTATTAAATCGAATTATGCCATTCTAACCGGGCCATTGGCGAAGGCAAATAAGTGTTGGGGCTTCTTATGCGAAGCAGAACTGCCAGCTGCTCAGTCGCCTCGATTGGCTGCCCTTTTCTTTTCCTAAAAAGAAAGTCCCTGACTTCCTAACTGGCCCGGTTTAGTCTGGTTTCCGATTTGATTGGGGGAATCATACCTGCGTATATGGAAGAAGTAATTCCCCCTTTTGGTTCAAAGCCATAGTTGGCGGTCCAGGCTGCGGTACTGGATGGCCTCGCTGATATGGTGGGGGAGGATTTCGTTCTCGCCGGCAAGATCGGCGATCGTTCGTCCCACTTTGAGTATCCGGTCGTAAGCGCGGGCAGATAATCCCAGCTTGGTGATGGCAGTTTTCAATAATTCCTGTCCCTTATCATCGATTCTGCAAAATTTTCTGATGTCCCGGGACTGCATATCGGCATTGCAGAAAAGGTGGGTTGTGTTCTCAAAGCGGGTAAGTTGCCGTTCCCGGGCCTGTTGAACCCGCTCTCGGATCTCCTTCGATTTTACGCCTGCCTGGGAGCTTGCCAGATCTCTGTATTGTACCGCAGGCACTTCTATCTGGATATCGATGCGGTCCAGCAGCGGTCCGCTGATGCGCGACAGATAGCGCTGTATCTGCTGGGAGGTGCAGGTGCACTGCTTTGTCGGGTCTGTATAGTATCCGCAGGGGCAGGGATTCATGGCGGCGGCGAGCATGAAATTTGCCGGATAGGTAATGGAAAACATTGCCCGCGAGATGGTCACCCTGCCATCCTCCATGGGCTGGCGCATGACCTCCAGGACGTTCTTTTTGAATTCGGGCAGTTCATCCAGAAAGAGGACGCCGTGATGAGAGAGACTCACCTCGCCCGGCCGGGGAACCTTGCCGCCGCCGATGAGCCCGGCATCACTAATGGTGTGGTGGGGGCTCCGGAAGGGCCGAACAGCGACCAGTGCATCGTTCTCGGAAAGCAAACCCGCCACGGAATGGATTTTGGTGGTTTCCAGGGCTTCCTCCACGGTCAGCGCAGGTAGTATGGTGGGCAGCCGCTTTGCCAGCATTGTCTTTCCCGAACCGGGCGGACCGATCATTAAAATGTTATGGCCACCCGCCGCGGCGACTTCCAGGGACCGCTTGACATGTTCCTGTCCCCTCACATCGGAAAAATCAACATGATACTGCTTGCCGACTTCGAATATCTCGTCCAGATCCACATGGAAAGGCGGGATGTCCTGTTGATGATTCAAAAAGTCCACGGTCTCTTTGAGTGAATCGACCGGATAAACCTCCAGCGCTTCCGTCATGGCGGCTTCCTTGGCATTCTGTCGGGGAAGAATGATGCCCCGCATCCCCTTTTTTCGTGCTTCCCAGGCCACGGACAGGGAGCCGTGGACCGGCCTCAACGTTCCGTCCAGGGCCAGTTCACCCAGAATAATATGATCTTCAAGCCTGGATTCCGAGATGAGTCCGTTGGCTGCCAGGATGCCGATGGCGATGGGGAGATCAAAAGCCGATCCCTCTTTACGGATATCCGCCGGAGCCAGGTTTATGGTGATCTTTTTAATGGGAAATTCAAATCCGCTGTTCCGGATGGCGGTTTGCACCCGCTCGCGGCTCTCTTTGACGGCATTATCCGGCAAGCCCACCGTTGCAAAACCGGGAAGAGTCTTCCCTTCAATATTTGCCTCGACTTCAACAATGTAGGCATCAATACCCATTAATGCTGCGGAAAGGATTCTGGCAATCATTTTAAACTCTTTTTTACGTGTGAATTCAAACAGTTACAGCAACTCTTGATTCCAGCCAAAAAGCGTAAATACGGTTTTATCAAAATGATTGTGACCTGTTGATTAAATCCCTGAACATCCGGGCTGCTGACTATTATTTTCTAAAATCGGGAAAAATCTACAGCACTTTATGCAATTAATCATAAATATAATGTTTTCAATGAAAATATCAATATAAATTTTCGAAGATATTAAGCCTTTGTTAAACCTGAGATTATTTATGAGCAGTCGCGAGACGCCATCATTCGGGGAGCGGCCCCCGACACCGAAGCAAAAATCTGACAAGATTATCTTGAATTAGCCGGCTTGCCAGAGGTTTAAGTTCCGGGTCTATCTAAAGAATGAAATAACATTTCATTTTGAAATTTCATCGAAAATATATATTTTCAGTAAAAAGAAATCCGGAGTCTAACATGCAATTTCCAATCGGGGTAGCAAACTCTGTATCTTCCAATTTTGGATACGATCCGCTGGATGCCATGCATTATGCGAAGCAGTCCGGTTTCAGCATTGTACAGATATATGTGAATGAAAAGATGCTTCAGGACAGCAAAGGGCTGGAAAATCTGAAAAAGGAATTGGCGGCGCAACATTTCTCAACCATTTACCTTCATGCTGAGGGGGATTTGAATCCTGAATTTTTGGGAAAAGATTATTCAAAGGCCCTCTTCTCGTTCGTTGAATTTCTTGAGGAGTGCCGTCTGGTTCTCCATTTTGACGAGACGGCTGCCCTGGAAGATATGCTGGATGTTCTCAACCGGCTGGTCCGCAAAGACATTATTGTATATCTTGAAAATTATTTTCAGAGCAGCGGGCAGGAGAATGCCGAGAAGAACATGCGGAAATATCAGGCGTTATTTACCCTGGCCAATAGTCATACCGTTCAGCTTCACCCGGTGCTGGACATACCCCGTTTTTTTCAGCATGATCTGAAAATGAGCGAATCCGATGCTCTGGAATGGTGTTATCAGATGTTCAACTATTTCGGCAACAGGAGAATTCCCATTCTTCTGCATCTGATAGATGCCACCGATTCCCGTTTGGAGCGGAATTCATTCTGCGCCCTTGGAGAAGGATTTTTGCCCTATGAAAAAATTTTCAGCTTCCTGCTCAAGAACCGTACGCTCATTGAAGGAGTTATTCTGGAATATGAAGATAAGATAAATCCTCTGAAATCGCGGGAATATTTGAAATCGCTTTGGGATAAGCATTCCGGCAGGTAGAAAAATTATGTCCGGTGATCCGACCCGCGCGCAATTTCCGTCTTAGA
>JARRQT010000263.1:0-4504 GCA_037381445.1 Calditrichia bacterium | reverse complement strand
CCGCTGCGAAAATCCATGGCGAAGGAGCGGTCGGAATCATCATACCCCTCCTGCGGGAAAAGGTAACCAAAAGAAAATCCGGCAAATTTCCGGGTACTGCGCCGCCGCGGGGTCAGGGTTTCATTTTCGGTAATCGAACCCACCTCTGCCGTTTTCTCGACCGGCTGCCGGCGCACAACACTGGCTGCAACGCGATCCATGGTGACATCCAGGTCTTCAACTCTCTCCGAAGTGATTTGATCGAGCAGCAGCACTTTACGCCCGGTGACGTCGATAAGCTTATATTCCACAATTACTTTTTCACCCAGAGTGACCAGTTTTACCAGCACCGCCTCATTGGCCTGCAGGCGATCCCCGATTTCGATGGCGCAGGGAATTTCCGTGCAAACCTGATTCCCCACTGCTTCTTCCACCTGTGCCGCAGGGACCAAATTCACATTCCCTGTTCTTTCAATATCATGCCGCAGGAGGGATTCAGCACTCAGGATCGTTACTTCGTCGAGGCCGATAGATTGGAAAGGCAGAATAGCCAGGGTGGTTTCCGGGCCGGATTGACCCAAAGAAAGTTGCAGATTTACACACAATGTCATCAGGGTGACCCACAAAAAATTCCTGTTTTTCATAGTCCTCCTCTCGCAATTTTTGCCAATTCAATAAAAACGAATGTATAGTTCATCACAAGTTAGGTATTCAAATGCCAGAGATACAACACAATTATTAAGGAATTTCTTTTCTCCAAAATGAAGCTTATAGTCGATTTATGTTGATCATTCAGGGCTAACCAATAAAAACGGTCCCATAAAGAGGTTTAAAGCTGAGATAAATTTTCTCCCGGTCCGCCTGATCTTTAGGGAAATCCCTTTTGTTTATTCCCGGATAATTTTGTAAATTGAGCCCTGATACAAATGACCAGCGGAGCGAGAAATGGATAACTTGAACAGCATGACGGGATTTGCCACCGTTCAGACCAAATACGATGACACCGAGATAACCTGCGAGATACGGTCCGTTAATTCACGGTACCTGGAGATATCGGTCAAGCTGCCGAGAGTGCTGGCCGATCTTGAGAACCAGTTGAAGGATATCATCCGGAAAAAAGTGACCCGCGGAAAAATCATGTACAGCCTCAATTTTTCAGCGCTGACCAGCGAACTGCAAAATCTGAAGATTGATCCCGGAACCGTGAAAACCTACATGAACCTTCTGGAGCAGATGCGGGAAGCCGCCGGGGTTGATTCCCCCATCAACCTGGATCATCTATTATTTTTCAAAGATATTATCTCTTTTGAGGAAGACAGTCACCTGAACGAGGAACTGGTGGAAATTATCGAAAAAATCACCGAAGAGACGCTGGACAAATTGAATGAAATGCGGACGCGGGAAGGAAGCAACCTGAAAGATGATCTGGCCGCGCGCCTTGACAAAATTGAACGGATTACCGGGGAAGTATCTGTTCTGGGCAAAGACAGCCCCAGAGTTGAATTCGAAAAATTGTATAATCGCCTGCTTTCCATGCTCAGCGAAGACAAGATCGACCGCGCTCGACTGGAGCAGGAGCTGGCCATCATTTCCGATAAGGTGGATATCACCGAAGAAACGGTTCGTATGAAAAGCCACATCCAGCTTTTCCGGGAAAATCTGGAGGCGGGATCGCCCATCGGTAAAAAACTGAACTTCATTCTGCAGGAAATGCACCGCGAGGCCAATACCATGTCCAGCAAAACGACCATCGTGGATATTTCCCACCGGGTGGTTGAAATCAAAGAAGACGTTGAAAAGCTGCGCGAACAGATACAGAATATCGAATAAGCAGGCGACTCTGCTGCCCAATTTGAAGCGGTATCTGCAGTAATTTTTATTTCTTGAATCAGGTATCAGGTTTTACTTTATTTTTCTGCCGGGTTTTAAAACGGAACGGAGCTTTATTGCATGAAACAAATTAAACCCCAACTGGTTGTCCTGTCCGCCCCTTCCGGCGCCGGGAAGACAACCATTTGTAAAATGCTCGAACAAAAAAATCAGGATTTTAAAATATCAATATCGGCCACCACCAGACCGGCGCGTTTCAATGAAAAGGACGGCATGCACTACTATTTTCTTACCCGGGAGGAGTTCTTTAATCGCGTGAAGCAGGGCGATTTTCTGGAGTATGAGGAGGTCCACGGGAATTATTACGGCACGTTGAAATCCAGGGTTAAAGCGCTGCTAAATGACGGCTATACCGTTTTATTTGATATCGATGTAAATGGCGCATTAAATATCAAGAAGCATTTTCCCCATGCCATTCTGGTTTTTATCCGGCCGCCCTCCATGGAGGAGCTCAGGCGGCGCCTGCACGGGCGAAAAACAGATGACGAAAAAGAGATCGAAAAGCGCCTGGAGCGCCTTCCCCAAGAATATTCAAAAGCCGTTTTTTTCGACTACGATATCGTAAACAACCATGTGGAAGACACTGTGGCGCATATCGAGGAAATCATACGCGAACACCAAAGGCGGGATAGTTATGTTTCCGACATACCAGCTCAGAGATAAAAAAATACTGGTGGGAATTACGGGCGGAGTTGCCGCCTATAAAACCATGGAATTAATTCGCTATCTGACGACCAACGGGGCTGAAGTCCGGGTCATGATGACGAAAGGGGCCGAACAGTTCATTACACGCCTGACGGTGGAAACGCTTTCCAAAAATCCGGTGGAAACCGAGATGTTTCCAAAAGAAGGATACTCAGGGACGCATCACATTCACCGCGCCGACTGGGCGGATGCCGCCATTATTGCACCGGCTACCTACAATTTCATCGGGAAAATATGGGGCGGCGTCGCAGATGATCTCTTGACGACCACTGTCGCAGCCCTGCACTGCCCGGTGGTTATTGCACCCGCCATGAACGTCAACATGTGGAATAATGCGGTTTTGCAGCGAAATGTTCAGGACCTTGCTAAAATGGGCTGCCTGATCTGCCCACCGGAGGAGGGTTTTCTGGCGGAAGGATACACCGGCATGGGGCGCCTGGCCTCCCTGGACCGTCAAATCCAGTACCTGTACCGGGCCATTCACAGCGCCCCTGACAGCCTCAAGCACAAAAAAGTATTGGTGACGGCGGGACGCACCGAAGAGCCCCTCGATCCGGTTCGCTTCCTCACCAACCATTCCTCCGGCAAGATGGGATACGCCCTTGCCTGGGAAGCATTCGCCCGCGGCGCGGAAGTCACTCTGATTCACGGTCCCGGTGAATTGTCACTGCCCGCAGGCATGAAAACAGTCGCGACGCGCACCGCGGAAGAAATGTTCCATGCGGTCCGCGAACATCTTCCCCAAACCGATATTTATCTCAGCGCAGCGGCGGTGGCAGATTACAAACCGGAAAAAGCATCGGTGCAGAAAATCAAGAAACAGGAAGGCAAGGCCGAACTTGCCCTGGAGAGAACGCCGGATATTCTTGACTTTGCAGGAAAAAACAAGGCCGGGGGACAGTTGCTGGTGGGCTTTGCGGTGGAAACCGAGCAGGGCGAGCAAAATGCTCTGAAAAAATTGAAAAATAAAAACCTCGATATGGTGGTGCTCAATAATCCGCTTGAAAAAGGATCCGCCTTCCGAAGCGATACCAATCACGTCATCCTTTTCCATAAAAACGGGGAAAAGAAAGGACTCTCGCTGCTTCCCAAACTGGATGTGGCGTCCGAGATTTTTAATTTTTTGCTGGAGCACAGAGATAGCGCTTAATCGTGAAATGATTTGATTGCCTGCGGAATTTTCCTGCGATTGTTCCGAGTTACATTCTAAAAAGCTAACTGGATTTTGTCAGTAAAACAGAATCAGATTGTATTTGGAAATCTGATGGGAATTTCTTTTATTTTCACGTTCAAAAAATAGTGATTTAGTAATGAGCAGAGAAGACAACAGTTTCAGGAAATTGGCCGATTTTTTTGCCAGCTACCGCGATGTTTACGGCGATGATATTTTTGTGGATGAGCGGCGGATGAAGGAATTGATGGAAAAGCTGCCTGATTTTAAATTGGCCGCCCCTGCCCCGCCGGCACCTCCGGAGCAAAAAACGACACCAGTCAGCAAAAGTGGTCCCGGGAAACCCGACACTCCTCTCTGGAATTACATGCGCGAGATCAACAATTGCCAAAAATGCCCTCTGTGGAAGACGCGGACAAATTTTGTATTTGGCGATGGAAATGAACCCGCCGATATCATGTTCATCGGTGAAGCTCCCGGCGCCGAAGAGGACCGCACGGGAATTCCATTTGTGGGCAGGGCCGGCCAACTGCTCAACAAGCTGCTGGCCCATATTCGTCTCAAGCGGGAAGATGTCTTTATCGCCAATATTCTGAAGAGCCGTCCCCCCAATAACCGCGATCCCCAGCCGGAGGAGGTCGCGGCCTGCATTCCCTATCTGCACCGGCAAATTGAACTAATTGAGCCCAGGCTGATTGTGGCGCTGGGACGAATCGCCGCCCAAAACCTTCTGCAAACCAATTCGTCGCTTAAACAGAT
>JARRQT010000262.1:0-4513 GCA_037381445.1 Calditrichia bacterium | reverse complement strand
GTGCTGGTTTGTGAACCGCGTTAATTTAAACGGTTCAAATGAGAAAGCCAGGCCATAAAATCCACGCGGCATCAGGGTGAACAAATCAGGTCCGGCAAATGGCGTTGAAATGATCTGCCGTCCCGCCCGCAACAGAATGAAATCCTGTTTGTATTGCAGGTAGGCCTGCACAAGATTGTTCAAATGGTGCTCCGGTCCGGTGAGCACGGCGTTATAATGGTTGGGATTGTCAGCATAAAGGCCCAGCGATTGTGAGGTGTAGAATCCGGCGCCTCCGCCGAATCCCTTGAACGAGCCGGTATAGAAATGAAGATCTCCTCCTGCAGCAAAAGCATTGGCGTCGTGAGGACCATTGTTGTTGTTGAGGCGGTAATAATCATATAGTCTCAGATTTCCGGATATTTTGCTCTCCGAATAAAATTCCGTTTCAAAATCGTGAAAAACTGACCTGATGAAAGATTCACGTCGTTCCTGCGCCGGTTGGCCCTGTGCATACAATGCGCACACGCCAGGCAGTGCGAGCAATATGGACAAGAACAGTATTCTCTGGCTCGTCATCATGCCGCCTCCCTTTCCCCAATTTTTCTTGTTTATTTATGAAATCTAAAGAAGAACATAACCCATACGGGTGTTTGAAAAGATATACTGCACAAAACACTTTAGACCTTGTTGACTCCTGAATCTGGTCTCAAAAGACTTTTAAATTGTGAATTCGCAATTAAACGGATTTTCCCCCTGTTGATTGTTGAGCGAAAAATCTTTTAAATTGAATACCCAAATTCCGGATGAAAAAAGGAACCACCGCAAAACAAGTGGAATCCGCAAGCCTAAAAGCCATTGAGATAGTGCACCGAACTGAAAAGTTACCGGTACTAAAAGAGAATGCCTTAAACTGGGAACATCACTTTTAATTAAGACACCCGCATATTCAAAAGGATATTAATGTCTCAAAATGAATAAATCATGAAGGAGGCAACTGTTCTGCCGGATTTCCGACAACATTCTCTGAAGAATGCGTATTCGGGTTGCATAAAATGTGATGGTATGATAAAAACCATCTTTCACTCAATTCAATGATGTTCTGCCCCCGGCTGCCTTTTGAAAACCACAAATGATATAAAAACCACGGTTTCTTCATCTTAATTTCATTGAATCTTCATGTTTTTTGTGTTTCTTATACTTAGGAGTTGAGAGGGAAGTTTAAACAGGGAAGATAGGAAATCGTAGGATGCGATAAGTGAAATGTAAAGAGGTAAGGAGGTTTTGCTATGTGGTCAAATTGGGTCACTTTTATTTTGGGAATTTGGCTTTTTATCTCCGGATTAATTCCTTCTCTGCAAGGTGATGGAAACTTGATTGCGACAGGGATTCTGGCGGTGATTTTCGGCTTTATAGCCAGCAGGACCTGGCAGGGAGTCGTTAATGGCGTACTTGGCATTTGGATTTTCCTGAGCGGAATATGGTTTATGTTAGTGAGTCCGGCGAATTTTCTGATTGTAGGCGCGATCATGGCGATTGTTGGAATCTGGGGTGCAATCCCAAGCTCTGAAGACGTGGCACATCATACTGCCTGATCTAAATAGCTATAAATTTCCCCTTCCGGTTTTCCGGAAGGGGATTTTTTTATCTGCCGGTATCCGCTTGCTTACATCCAATCTGACTGAGGTTAATTTCAACCGACATAAAATCTATCATTTGAGTGGCTATTCATAAAAATCTAAAACTTGAGCTAGCCAAGGGCAAAGCAAGTTTTGAAAAATCAAAATGCACTTAGAGCAAAAGTATTAGTACTCCAGCCACCATTAGACCGGAGAACAGCAGGTTATGGGCGGGATTTTTCTCTTTGAATAGCACCGCGCCCAAAAATACGCTGACAATGATTCCCGCCCGCTTGAAGGCGATGACATAACTCACGAACAGAAATTTTAGGGCGGTAAATTGAAACAGGATCATTAAACCGGAGATCAGTCCCAGGATAAAGAGGCCTTTTAGGTTATTTGAGACTGTGCCGGTTTTGACTTTTCGGTTAATAAAAAGGTAGGGCAGATAGGCCAGAGACAAAAGCAGATTGATGGTGAAGCCGTAAAAGACCTGAGAACTGCTGATGACTGCTACCTTTTCCACCGTGGCAGACACACTCCACAAAAGGGCGACGATAAGCATATAGCGGGTACCCTTGTTATGAAAAAGACTCTTGACGGGTGCTACCAGGTTTTTGGAATTCAGATGGATTCCATAACCGCCAAGTATGATAAGAATAATACCCATAAAACCTATCCGATCCGGCATTTCGCCGAGCAGAATGTAAGCAACCGGTATCAGAAACAAAGGGGTAAAAGCCGTAAATGGCATTGTCTGGGATAACGGTGCCGCATGGAGCGCGCGGAAATAAAAATTCCAGGCAAAAAGGTTTATAACGAAGCTGCTTGAGGTTGCCCACCAGAAATCTTTCCACACAATAGAAGGAACACCTTGAATCATCAGCAGGAAAATCAAATAGGGTAGCGTAAAAGTAAATATTCCCCAGGTCAAAATCATTGGCGGAATCCTGTTGGTAAGAACTTTGCTGTAGGTGCCCTGTAGACCGAAGAAGATGCCGGTCAATATTGCGTAAAGATAGCCTCCCATCATTTGCGTATGCTGTTTTTCTGCCTCAGAAAGTAAATCTCCATATTCGCCTCTTCCGCTTTATTGGTGATTTCCTGGTCATAAAATCGTCCTGAATAAATACAGAAGATAATAAATGCGGATAGAATTTTCAAAAGTAATTTGGTATGCGGAACAAATCAATGATTTGTCGGCCGCATAGGAGTATTGAGCAGTAAGATTAAATGGAAGGACCAACCGTGTTGTGGGTGGCAATCCTGATCAACGGCGCCTATGGAGTGGGCGGTCAATCGGTTTCACAGCAAATTGATGAAATAAGAATGAATTATAAAAAAGCCATGAAAAACAGATGAATTAAAGTTAATTTACTGCGATGTCCGGGTGATTCATTGTTTGCTTAGTTTTTATTTGTTTTCTATATTTAAAATCATCGTAACAATAGAAAAGAGCGACCGTAATTACTATGGAAAATGAGAAGAGAAAAGAAGATCGGGAATTAATCCAACTGGCTCTTCAGGGGAATGAGAAAGGGTATGAAAAATTACTCAATAAATATCGGAACCTGGTGTTCACGATTATGCTGAAGATGGTACGGAATCCTCAGGAGGCTGAGGATCTTACTCAGGAGGCATTTATGAAGGCATTCAACTCCCTGGCGTCCTTCAATGATGAATTTGCTTTTTCCACCTGGCTGATGAAAATTGCCTCCAATAATTGTATCGACTTTTTAAGAAAAAGGAAACTGCGCACATATTCCATCAATGAGCCTATTCAATATAAAGATGAAAAAATAGAGATTGAAATACCAGATGCGGAACCAACACCGGAGAAATCGTTGCTGCAGAACGAAAGGAAACGCATGATTGAAGAAGCCATTGATCAGTTGCCGGAAAGGTACCGTTACGTGATTCTGCTTCGGCACAAGGAAGAAAAATCGTACGAAGAGATTTCTGAAATTCTCAACCTGCCCCTGGGAACGGTGAAGGCCCAGATTTTCAGAGCCAGAGAAATTTTAAACAAAAAACTTAAGTCAATTTTATGAGATTGAGTGTTTTATCATGAAGATTTTAAAAGGCAGTTTATTAATCGCTTTGTTGTTTATCCCTATCCTTGCCTACAGCAGCAGCCCGGACCAGGAAACCATCAAAAAGCAGGCACAATTGACACGCGAAAAGAAACTGGTGGTCAATATTAAATATGGAAACGGATACATCGATGTCGATAAAACGCCTTCAGAAAACGTATATGAGGGTGAATTCATCTATAAGAAGTACCGGCCTGATATTCAGTATGAAATCGTGGGAAATGAAGGCCGTCTCGATATTCATTTTTCCGGCAAACTGAAAAAGGATGATGAATACGGAGGGACGCAAAATATTTCCTCATTTGACAAAATGTATGAGAATGAACTGAATCTGAGCCTCACGCCCCGGATTCCCATGGACATGGATCTTGATCTGGGTGTCATTAAAGGCAATATGGAGCTGGGGGGACTTAAGCTCAGTGACTTCCGGATGCAGATCGGGGTCAGCACTGCGACCGTTATGTTCAGCCAGGAGAATCCGATACCGCTAAACAATTGTTCTTTGGAAGGCGGTGTGGGCAAGCTTTCTGTTGAAAAACTGGGCAATGCGAACATCAAAAATTTTGAATTTAACGGGGGAATGGGCTCTTACATTCTGGATTTTAGCGGAAAATACCGGGAAGATATGGACGCCAATATCGAAATGGGAATGGGAAAACTGATCCTCTATCTCCCGAAATATATCGGCACCCATATTCAGGTCGATAAATCTTTTCTCTCTTCATTCTCCATTGATGATGTTTACAAGAGGGGAGATGATTATTACAATGATCAGTGGGAAAAAACCTCGCGCAGCCTCAACCTGAAGCTCGAAACCGGCGT
>JARRQT010000261.1:0-9066 GCA_037381445.1 Calditrichia bacterium | reverse complement strand
GTAAACGATTTTCATCTCCTAAAATTCAAAGAGGCTGAAAGGCCCTCTATTCAAATTGTGCCTTGAAGGAGGCGAATTCCGCTTTGAGGGATTCGATTTCCCGGCGCAATTCCCGTACCTCCCCTTCCAGGGCCGCAATCCGCTGTTCCTTTTCCCCGCTGCCGCCGGTATAGGAGGCGCCTTCAGGGGCCTGCATTTCCGTTGCTTCCGTTTCCGGGATGATGGGCTCTCCCGAGAGCAGGTGGGCGTAGCGGTTCTCCTTCTGCCCGGGCTGACGGGGCAGCATTTTTACCAGGGGACGCTCCCGTTCGTTCATCATTTCTTCCAGCGCCTCACGCACCTCATCCAGTCCGGAGAATTCATACCTGCGTTCCCCGCGGGTGCGGATTTCACCGATGGTCTGCGGGCCCCGCAGGCGCTCCCCGCGGGTGCGGATTTCCCCGATGGTCTGCGGACCCCGCAGCATCAGTTCGCACAGCACTACCATCTCCTTTTTGCTGACATACAGCTTTTCCATGAAACGGTGTTCGTATTTGCGAACCCGGTGCCCGGCGCCGGAGACGATGATGACCAGTCCCTCTCCCTGCAGCCGTCTCAAGCTCTGCGCCACCGTTTCCTGGTCGTAGGAGACCACCGGATTGCGGTTGGATTTCTGGTTGCAGGCGTTGGTCAGCGCGTTAACGGTAAGGGGATAATATTCCGGGGTGGTGAGTTCCTTTTCGATCAGGCATCCCAGGATTCGTACTTCAATATCGCTGAATATTCTGTCCATTTTTGGTCCTTCTATTTCTTGTTCATGGCAAGCTGCACGGATCGCGGCCGGGTACCATCTCCTGCATGCAATTGTTGGAGCCCAGATTTTCTCTCGCCAAGCCGCCAGGCTCGCCAGGAAAGCTCTTACGCAGGGAATCTTCTAACGATCCCGGTGCTGCCATGTTTCATGGGTGCATTTCCGCAGTTGATTGGGCACTAGCCGACTAATCGCACTATGCGCCTCAATTGCTGTGTCCACTGCTTTTCTGCCAATGTCATTTTCATCCATTCTTTGCGTTCTCCACGTCTCTGCGAGAAGCATGTTCCAGTCTTCAAATCAATATATTACCTGCCGAATTTAATGCAATGCAAAATCATAAAACCGGGTAAGCGTTTATTCTCAATTTGCCGTTTCCGGTTATCTCAGGTTAAAATAAAACCAAAAAGTATATTGAATGCATTTTGTAGTGAACATCGGATAATCTGCCGAAATGGTACGTATCACGCATATCCAGAATATACCGGATTTCGAACCCAAATTTTTCATAATCGACCCGCAAACCAAAGGTCATTGGTATTTGGGGAATAATGCCAAAAGAGTGGGCTTCCTGTTCATAATTGAAATCATAACTAATCAAATCGCTTTGGGCAGGATCATACAAACTAAATAAATCTTTTTCCTCAAAGCGGCTGAAGTCTTTGACGGGGAAAGAAATAACCGCTCCGAATTGCGGCTGCAGTTGTATTTTGGAGGTAAGGGGGATTGCATACTGAATCATTACGGGAAATCCCAGATAACCGATCATTCCCTGAATATTCTGGTAATACGTCCCCTCAAACGCTTCCGGCTCATAGGGCTTAATGGTGCGCTGCTTCAGGATTGCACCCCGGGAGGCGAAATTGACCCCGGCAGAAAGCCCCAGTCTCCTGTATACCTGAAAGTCTTTTATTAACCCAAAGGCAATCCCGATCCGGGGAGTGGAATTCTCGGCACTTAGAAAGTAGGAGATCGTAGGGCCTCCGGCAAAATGCAATCCGTTTTTAGCCGGCGAATGAATCGAATACAGTAAAAGAAATAACAGGATTGGCAGTGTTTTTCGCATTTTAATTCTCCGTATTTGAACAGTGAATATCGGCGTTGGCTTTATAGTATGGCCAACCAAATATATTGTCTGCCAGGTATGAGCCGGCGAATTCTTTTCGACCAGGCCAATATTTCATTTAGGTTGCTATATTTTAAGTCCTTTTATCCGAAAAAAAGCCCTTTTCAGTCGCTGCCAAATTAATTCTCGGAATCTGATTTTAAGTTATTCGCCGGGTTAATAAAATGCAAAACAAAAAATGGAAATCCCAAGATCCCTATGGTTAGGCTGGACGTTCAGCCGATAATTATTAATTCCTATCCTGACCGGCCAATGGTCCCATAAAACTATATTTGCGGCTGTCACCCTGAAGAACTGCTTCGACTTAAACCATAGATTTATCATCGCAAAGATACCCATTTTTCAAAGGAATGCCGCATTGGAAAACGTATCAGGACACCGGATCCTTCTGTTTTTATATAGGTTCCGGCCCCGGTATTGAATACAGACTCCTTTTCCGGACCAGTAATTTTCCGATTCGCTTTCAATTAGTTGCATATGCAGGTGGGGCCGCTCCGAATAGCCGGAATTCCCGACCCGGCCCAGCAGGTCGCCGCGCTTAACATGCTCATCTTCTTTTACGGTTATGCTGCCTTGCCTGAGATGGCCCAACAGAAAATAATATTTACCGCCGCGCACTACAACCGTGTTTCCGGTGTTATACGGGTATTTCCCGATGAACGGGATATTGTCCTCAATGTCATTCACAACTTTGATGACTTCCCCTTCCATCGGGCTGTACAGATTTTCATTGAAGATGGCGTACTGTTCATTCTGCTTTGGCAGAAACCGGGCACCGCCGTTTCCGGTCTTTACCACATCCGTCGCGAATATCATCGACAGGTTGGTTTTGTTTCTTTTGTGGACGGGCGAATGATAATGATAATTCATGATCCGGCTCACCCGTGAATCACCGCCGTCGGTAACCAGATAGCTTCCGTTTTTAAGCGGGAATTCAATTTCATGCCTTCTCTTATCCTTTCCGTTACGGACTATCAAAATTTTAATAAGCAAATAGATCAGATAGATTTGAACGAAGGAAAAAAGCAGCACCAGCGGGATATTAGCCGCCTGGGCCGGGGTGAATGTAATTTTAAGAATGAGTCCTGCGGTCAATATCAGTTCGAAAAAAGAAAAATAAAGTAGTTTGAAGCGGTCACTGAAAAATTCCCAGGAGCCGGCGAGGAAATTTGCCGCGGATGCATACAGGGGATAATGCGATGCTCCACACTTTCTTACCGCTTCGCCGATGGTCTCAATGCACAGAGCGGCCCTCATCCGGTACAAAGAATATTATTTCTTACGACAGACTTCCCTTTGCGCGATAAAAGATAGAATTATTGGAGGCTGAATTAATATATCCTGCATTTCATTTTAATACCCTGTCCAAAAAATTGGCAGTATATGATGCGGTTTTTTCGAACCAGGGATCAAACAGCCAGAAGGAATGCGGCGCATCGTCAAATGCGTGTATCTCGCTATAAATGGAAAATGTGTTCAGCTTTTCAATAACCGCATCCCTCCCGATATGAAAACGCGGCCTGGAGCTGTTAATGAACAGAATGGGCGGGGAGTTTTTGTTGACGTAATATACAGGGGAAGCCTCTTTCCACAATTCCTCTTTCTCCGCATATCTGCCGCCGAACCATTCTCCGGCGGAGGTTGTCTTTTTCGCCGGAGAATCCTCATATTTCCGCGCCGCCTCGGAAGTGAAATCCATGATGCCGTCTATATTCACAATGGCCTGGATATGCTTTCCGGGAAGGTCCTTATGATTCTCGTCCATTCCGAAGGTCAATCCCGCCAGTGCGGCCAATTGCCCGCCGGCGGAACAGCCCAGTATGGCAATTTTCGTCGTGTCGATGCCATAAGCGCCGCCGGTATTCAGAAGCCAGGTAACAGCGGCACGAATGTCATTGACCGCGGCCGGATACCGGGCTTCGGGGGACAGGCGGTATTCAACCGGAATGGCAGCATATCCGTGTTTCGCCAGGTAGTCGGCCAGGGGATACATCAGCGTTCGGTCACCTGACCGCCAGCCGCCACCATGAATCAGAATTACCGCAGGTTTCAATGCAGCGGGCTTTTCAGCCGTTGAAAATATGTCAAGCGATAGGGGCCGCGGTTGCGATGAATTGTAGCAAATGTTACCGTATCGAAGGCTGCCGTTTGATGTATCGTATTGAACCGGCTTAATAAGCGGGTAGTCCTTTTTATGCTTATCATAGGCGCTGTGCAGGGTATAAGAGGTATCCCTCGGAAATGTCAGTTGCCCGGCATTTTCCGCAAATGTCAGCGAGATCGAAAAGGCGAGGAGTATTATAACGGTTCTGTGAATCATGGGCTGAGGCGACTGTTACGCGCTTCCTTTTTAGAATGACTTTTTGAAAAGCGGCTATTTGGGTTCATTCAGCTCTTCCTTTTCCAGGGCTGACCCTATTAAATCAGCCATGACGCTATATCCCTCATCTGTAAAATGAACGCCATCAATACTGAGTTCTTCCACGTCCGGCAGCATGGGGGCATATAGATTAATAAATCCGCAGTGCAGCTTCTTCGATAACTCTTCAAATTGGGGGACCAGAGCCTTCACCTTTTTATCGCCGTCCTTATATTTGGAGGTACTTGATGCCTTCTTTCCGTAGGGAGGAGGGCTTATGATAATTAGTTCCGGCTTCTTTCCCCCGGGATAATTATATTCATGTATCGATGTTATCAGCTTTTCCAGATTTTTTGTCACTTCGGATTGCCGGTCATCAAAACATGCCTTGCAATCATTTGTCCCCAGACAGATTAAGATCTTATCAAATCCTGCCCCATTGTCAACTGCTGCGCAGGCATCTTTCAGAATATCATTAATTTGTTTAACCGTGTTTAGTGATTTTTTGCCCAGATTATCAAAGCCTATGGTTCGTCCGCTTTGGGAATTATTGATAATCCTATATCCTTCGCCAAGTCCTGCCGCCAATTTTTCCGGCCATTTCCCGGGACCTGCACCATTCGAATCACCGATGGTCAAAATATAACAATTGCGGGCGTTTTTACTAATATTTGCATCTGCGCCGTGACTTATATTGATAATGAATATCAAGCCAAGAATCACCATTAATGCGTCATTCTTTTTACTCATCATTGGATATTCTTTCTTTTTTAACCTTCGCGTCGGGTTCCAGCCGCGCCTCGATGAATTGTCAAATGTTGACCAACTTTCTATCAATTGTTAAAATTTTAAAGGCACGGCATTGCTTGCGGCCGGCTGGAAACGATTGCAGGCAATTCTTTCTGTCATATCTGCATTTTCTTTATTCTAAACAAATTTGAAGCGTGCGTGTTTTGATGCAGTACCTTCGCAATCGATTTTAATTTGTTTTTTTGATCCTGCATAAGCAAGAGCTTATTTTTTTAACTGTCCATCCATTTAGTACACTCTGCTGCATACATTGCCGTCAAACTGAAATGATTACTATGATTTTTGATGTCCGGGAGTTTTCTCTTATGATGCGGGGCAGGCGGGACGAATATTGCCGGACAGAATGCGAAATAATTCTCTGCCTGCGGCATAAGTCCAGGACTTGCCTGTTGCCGTTTTGCCGGCGGATTTTATGATATCACCCCCCGGTTTCCGGCCTTTTGTGAAAAAAATATAAAAGTCTTGCAATTGATTTATATTGTAAATAGTTTATGCCGTAAATTATTTATGGGGTAATGTATGCTTGATGATGATAAGCTGACGCTTCAAATGGCGGAGCTCATTTTTCAGCTCAGACAAAAATGTGCCGCCAAGGACAGTTATTTCGTGAAGACACTGGAAATTTCTGTCGCAGAATACAATTGCCTGGTCCAGTTTTTCGAAACCCCAAACTACAGTGTGAAAGAGCTTGCCGAGCGCCTTGATATTACCTCGGGCGGGGTCACCCGTATCATAACCTCCCTGGAAGAAAGAGGGTATATCCAGCGCACGATTTCCAGCGAAGACCGGCGCGGGATAAAGGTAGCGCTGACTGACAAGGGCTGCAAAATTGTATCGGAGATCCGGGAGGCGTCAACGCAGGTGCACGGTAACATTCTGGGACAGATTAAACCCGAGAAACGAAAACAGGTGCTGGAGGGGATCAAAAGACTGAATTCGGCACTGGATACCTGGCTGCTCGAGCATCAGACCGGAGGCAGCAGGAAAAAATAAAAATTTTGCATGAGAAAGTGAAAAGGGGCGCAAACTAAAAAGGATTATCATTAAAAATGAGCGCAAAAAACATCATTAATATTGTTCTGAGTTCGGTTCTGCTGGTGGGTTTGTACATTTTGTGGACCCATTCAACGGACCCTGGCAATCTGGCTGTCATCGGCATTGCGGCGCTGATCATCAGCGTCGGATTTGTCCGTTCCGATGTCTTGCCGGTGCTTTCGCCGCGCCGTATTTATTATGCCGCGACCTTTGTCGACTATCTGTTTATCGCAATCATAAAATCGAATCTGGATGTGGCCGGCCGCGTGATCCGGAAAAACATACCCATTAAGCCGGGTATCGTAAAAGTGCGGACCAGGCTGAAATCCAAAGTCGGGCGGATGATACTGGCCAATTCCATTACCCTGACGCCGGGGACCCTTTCTGTCGATGTAAATGGCGATTATTTCTTTATCCACTGGATTGATGTTTCCTCGACGGAAGTGGAAACGGCCTCGGCCGCTATTGTTGCCGGATTCGAAAAATACCTGGAGGTGATTTTTGGCTGAGACATTAATAAACATTGCCGGCATCATTGCCCTTCTGGGTGTGATTATCGCCGGTATCCGATTTGTCGTTGGACCGACCGGCGCTGACCGTGCGGTTGCGCTCGACACCCTGACCATCATCAGCATTTCGCTGATCGTTATGGTCGCCCTGTTCGCCGGACGGGTGATCTACCTGGATGTTGCCATGGTCTACGGGCTGCTGAGTTTTATCGGCGTCATTTCCATTGCCCGCTACCTGGAAGGAGGGCTGTGATGGAAATTTTAAAAATTGCCGGCGGATTCATCAGTGTCATTGGTTCGGTGTTTCTGTTTCTGGGAGCGCTGGGAGTGCTGCGCATGCCCGATTTGTATAACCGCATGCAGGCCGGGACCAAATCGACCACCATGGGCAGCATACTGACCCTGCTGGGGATTGGTCTTTATCACCTGGCCTGGATGCCGCAGATCATCATTCTGATCCTGTTTATTGTGATGACCAATCCCCTTTCATCCCATGCCCTGGCGCGGGCAGCCCATCATGCCGGTATTCCGCTTACCGAAAAGACCGTCAGCGATCAGCTGCAGGGTGAAAAAGAGGAAGAACATATCAAAGCGGTGATGGCGGAGGAATTACCATGAGTATCGTAATTATTATTCTTTTAGGTATCGCCATGCTGGCGGCCGCATTTGCGGCGATCTATTTAAAGGACCTGGTTGCGGCGGTCGTGGCTGCCGGTCTGGTCAGCCTGATGGCCAGCGTGCTCTATCTTTTAATGGCCGCCCCGGATGTGGCCATGACCGAAGCGGCCATCGGCGCCGGGCTTTCCACGGTGATCTTTTTATATGCCATCCGTAAAACGGCGCACCGGGAGGTGGATAATGATTAAACGGATATTGGGCCGCAGGGAAGAGGAGGATGAACAGGTGCCGCAAAAGAAACGGCGCGAGGCCAGTGAATTTGTTCAAACCGGCACCGGATTATTGGTACCGGTCATCATGATGTTCGGGGCCTATATTTTCCTTAACGGACATCTCTCCCCGGGCGGCGGCTTCCAGGGCGGCGCCGTGGTGGCGTCCGCTGTTCTGCTCATGTTTCTTGCCAAACCGGATCATTATCTGAGTCACGGATTGCTGAACGTCATCGAATCCATCTCCGGTTTCGGTTATGTGCTGATTGGTATACTCGGGATATTTCTGGCCGGCGGCTTTCTGGATAACCGCATCCTGCCGCTCGGCGAATTCGGCAAACTGCTCAGTGCCGGGGCGATTCCCGTTATCTACACCCTCATCGGGTTGAAAGTCGGGACAGAACTCGCCGGTATTCTCGAAAATCTGAAAGGACTGAATTCATGATTCTGATATTAATTCTTGGAATGCTGCTGATGCTGACCGGCTTCTGGGGACTCATGACCCGCCGGAATATGATCAAAATAGTGATCAGTATTGCGCTGGCGGAAACCGGCCTGCAGCTTGCCATGGTCGCCATCGGTTACCTGCGCGGCCGCACCGCCCCGATTCTGGACGGTGCCGTTTCCAAATTGCTGGCCATCCAGCAGGTTGTCGATCCGGTGCCGCAGGCGCTGGTGCTGACCGCCATCGTGATCGGCGTAGCCGTCAATGCGCTCATGCTGACTTTTGTGGTCCGCATCTATCAACAGAAAAAATCTCTTACGATCAGTGACGACAGGGAACTCAAATGGTAGACCCGATTTATATTCTGGCAATTGCACTGGGAGTAGCATTCCTGCTTCCGGTTATCAAAAAAGGCGGCACGGTACTTTTTAATACCGTCTTTTTCATGACGCTGGCCTCAGTGGCGGCGATCAGCGCGGCCTGGCTGTACGGTTTTTTATCAAAGGACCTTCAGACTGTGCAGATCTTTACCGCCGGTGTGAAACCGCCGCTTTCCATCAATCTACAGCTCGGTATCAGCGAAGCATTTTTTATCACTGCCGCCAACATCCTGATGCTGGTGGGCTCCATATACCTCTTCCGGCTGCTGAGATCCACCGGCGTGCGCGCCTATGTGCTGTATCTGCTGCTGGCGGTGGGGCTCAACGGGCTGATCATGACCCGCGATATATTCAATGTCTTTGTTTTTCTCGAAATCACTTCCATCGCCAGCTACGCCCTGGTGGGTATTGAGCTGAAAGGCAAGGCCCTGACCAGCGGATTTCGCTACATGGTGGCCGGAAACCTGGCATCCATCTTTCTGCTGCTGGGCATCATTTTCCTCTACAGCATCAGCGGAACACTGAATATCGACGGCATGATCGGGAGTGCTGCACTGAAACAGGGCGGACTGCTGACCCAACTGGCGGTTTTTATGCTGCTGTTTGCCCTGTTTATTGAGATGAAGCAGTTTCCGGCGAATGGCTGGGCGCTAGATGTATACCAGTCGGTGCATCCCGGGGTCGCCGCATTGATCTCTGCCGGCAGCTCCGGTGCGATCTATTTT
>JARRQT010000260.1:0-4569 GCA_037381445.1 Calditrichia bacterium | reverse complement strand
CCGTGCGTAACGGGACCATTGAGAATTGGAAAGAGGAATACCGGAGTTGAATTTCCTGAGCTCAATTTTGATATAAAGTAGCTTGGAGTTACCGCTGTTGATAGAGGAGAAAATATGAGTTATTTGACTAAAAACAGAACAACGGTATTAATTATGCTGATATTATTTGGGCAAGTTGCTACAGCTGGACAAACCGGCCATAACGCCAGCGGGAAAAACGGTGTTGTGGTGGCTGGCAAACCGGAGGCAGTGAATGCCGGATTGCGTATGCTGGAAAGCGGTGGCAATGCGGCAGATGGCGCCGCAGCGGCCATACTCATGCTGGCGGTGAAGCATGTGGGCGCTTTTTGCATGGCGGGGGAAGTGCCTGTCATCATTCACAGCGCAGCCACCCACGAAGTGAAGGTTCTCTCCGGACAAGGCGAGGCGCCGCTGGATCCGCAGGCGATAGACTGGTATATGAAAAATGGGATTCCGGGAAACGACATCAGAGCGGCAGCAGTGCCGGCGACGATCGGATTGTGTGTTACCTTTCTTCAAAAGTATGGAACCGTCTCGTTTGAACAGGCAGTCACCCCAACTCTGGAGATCCTGGATGCCGGTGGACCCACCTGGTATGTGGATACCTCTGATGGGGATACGATTGAAACCGGGACAAACTGGTATGCTGATCTTGCCCGCACCCTGCGTAAACTGGTTGAGGCAGAAAAAGTGGCCAGCGGAGACCGGGTAGATCGTCTGCAAGCAGTTGCCGACCGCTTTTACCGCGGAGACATAGCCGACGAGCTTGAGGCATGGTATATTTCCCAGGGCGGCTTTCTTAGAAAGCGCGATCTGGCTGCCCATGTGACTCATATCGAGGACCCGCTTTCCATCAATTATAAGGGATATACCGTTTACAAATGCGGTCCCTGGACACAGGGCCCCTATATGCTGCAATCTTTAAGATTGCTGGAAGGTTTTGATCTGAAAAAAATGGGATTTATGAGTGCGGATTATGTGCATGTCATTACCGAGGCCATGAAACTGGGTCTGGCCGACCGGGATGAATATTATGGAGATCCGCTGTTTGTGGATGTGCCCATGCAGCAACTGCTTTCCGATGCGTATACTAATCTGCGAAGACCCCTTATCGATATGCAGAAAGCGTCAATGGAATTACGTCCAGGTGATCCCATAAACATGAAAGCAGTCAGGAAAACCAACCGTTACACTCCCTGGCCGGGCGGCACCACTACTCTGTGCGTGGCCGACCGTTGGGGAAATGTGGTGGCTGCGACGCCCAGCGGACTTGGCAGCACCGCCGGTCCCGCCGGAGATACCGGCATTATTCACGGCACCCGCCTGGTCAGCCTGAATACCTGGAAAGGACATCCGGACTGCATTGAACCCGGCAAGAGGCCCCGCATTACACTTACTCCCACCTTGGTAGAGAAAGACGGCAAACCGGTATTGGCTATCAGCGTTGCTGGTGGGGATCTGCAGGACCAGGTCGCATTGCAGTTATTTCTGGATTATGTGGAGTTCGGGATGACGCCCTCCAAAGCAGTTCCGGCGCCCCGTTTTGCAACTGCCCATCATATCGGTTCCTTCGGGCAGGATCCACCCCGCCTGGGAAGCCTGACCCTGAATAAGGAAATCTCTGCCAAGGCGGTTGAGATATTAAAATCGAGAGGACATAAAATAAGGATGACCTCCCATGGAATTGGCGGCGTAGCAATGTTGTACGTCGATTCAAAAACAGGGGAGTGCGAAGCCAGCGGTTCGGCAGCGGGAGCGGCAAGTAAATAATAGATGCTATTCAACGAAAAAAATAAACATTAAGCAGTGGAAGGTAAAGATGATATCAAAAATGAAACCCATTGGTTACCTGCTAATCCTATTTTTCCTTATCTCATCCCTCTGGGCCGGGTCTGGTGCCGAAACTCCCCGCATCGGTATTGTCATCAGCAAGACCAGTTTTCAGCAACGCTGGGGTGTCACCCAAATGTCTGCCCACGGCTGGTCGGCAGTTGCTAACCTGGCAGGAATTCCCTATGATTGTCTTTTTCTGAGTGAATTGCCAACAACCAAAGACCTGAGTAAATATGATGCCCTGATAATTGGGCAGTGCACCTATGTAGGCAAGGACCTCTATCCGGAAATGGTGAAGTCTGTAAAGGATTATCTGGCTGCAGGAGGAAATGTCATCATCGACGGGCCCTTTGCAACGCTGGATGAAGAGGCACAACAAAGGGACCATTCGGATTTGGACAATCTCCTAAATATCCTATATGCAGGTTTTGAAGGAAGTTCCGACTATCGCATCAAGGTAAAGGACAATACGTCCTTAATTACCCGTCCGTTCGAACTCAATCAGTTTATTACCCAGCATCTTGCCAATGGCCTGAATATTATGGAGTTTCAGGATTCGACCGTGCAACCGCTTCTGATTGCAGGAAATGAAAACGGCGGATATCCTTTTCTGACAGTTCGTCAAACCGGGGGAAACAGGATGGCGCTGGTCAGCGATTTCAGTACCTGGGCCGGAGCGGCGTCCTTTTTCAGAAATGAACAGCCGCGGGTATTCTACGCCAACCAGCTTTTCAATGTACTGACCCGAACCCTGCAATGGACAGTGTATGGGGATGTCCAGACGCCCTTCCCCGCGCCGCAGCTGTCCAATGCAAACCTCACTGCTATCATCCGCCTGGACGCGGATGCCAGCAGCAATCTGGATGCCCAGATACAAACGATCAATTACCTGGTGCGAATTGCCAAAGAAAGCGGTGTGGTGCCGGTGTATGCCTGGATATCCAGTGGTGCCACCAAGGCCGGATGGCAGGATCTGGCGCCGCTGGGCAAAAAGATTGAAGATGTGGGTGGTGAAATCGGAACGCACAGCCGTTTCCACCGCATTAACCGTCAAATGACGGAGAGGCGCTGGAAGGAAGAGTTGGACGATGCCATTCAGGAAATCGAATTCAATACGAGTGACTTTGGTTATCCCATTGGCAAGGTGGAGTTTTTTATCAATCCCGGAAATACCATTCACATGGATGATTACGAACAGGTGGCCAGCCGCTTTTCCTTTTACATGACCCATGGATTTGAACAGGATATGCCCCTGGGGTATGGAAATCTTACCTGGTATACCGGCCCTTACAAAAATCTGGCTGTAGTGGAGAATAATCCGTCTCCGGACTACCAGTGGTTTTACGATCCCTCCTGGAGTTATACCACTCAACAAATTACCGCCTATGAGGAAGCCATCTTTGATCATATGTATAAGAATATCGGCCATGGTGTTCTCTTTAACGAGATGTGGCATGACTATTCCATTACCTCTCAGCCTCAGCATGATAAAGAACGCATCATGAACAAGAAAAATATCGCTTTCTACGATGCCATTCGGACAAAATTTGCCACCGATGATATATACTGTCCCACACCGGTAGACCTGACTAACAAACTGCGGGCGATGGCACAATGGAACTACAGTTGGAAAGCGGACGGAAATAAACTGGAGATGAACCTGGACCTTTCGAAAGTACGGGTCGATACCATTCCCTATTTTACCGGCGGGATGGGAATCCGGATTGATAATACGACCGACTACATACAGAGTGTAAAAATTAATGGTAAAGACCACTACGCCTTTTCCGATGATGTAGTTATTCTTCCCAATTTGAAAAAGGGGCAAAACAAGATCGAGGTTGTTCTTGGTGTTGATCGTCCCCGCACCCCCCATTTAACCTATATATCAAAACGAATGCCGGTCATCACAAAGAGCGGCAGCGATCTGCAGTTTTCCGTTCTGACCAAAAGCAAGGCGCGTTTCAATTATTTTGTGGAAAGTAGCTACGTGCTTGTGAATGCCGATTGGCAGGAGTGGAATCGAAAGGGAGACCACCTGTTGCGGGCATATGTGACTTCCGATCGCCAGCCGCTTTTAAAAAAGATCAAAAATGATAACTTTATGATCACCCGAGCCACACTCCCGGTTTTGGATGCAAAAGAAGCCGCCTCGGGAATTACCCTCATCCTGAAGGGAAGTAGCTCGACCGATAGAATAGTGTCATTTCAATCCGGTTCAGCCCCCAAAACGGTTACTCTCGATGGAAAAATGATAAAGCCTGTTCAGATCGCAGGGCAATACTTGCTGAGGCTGCCGGAGTTCAAAAAAACCGCTGAATTAACCGTGTCTTTTTAGGGCAGGAGGTCAATTTATGAAACTGAAAATTGGGATGTTAAACTGCACATTACTATTGCTCGGCCTGTTTATCTTTCCCGGATTTGCTCAGGAACAGGATGCCTGGAAACCGCTGGCTGACTGGGGACACTGGCGTCTGGGACAGAAAGCCGATCTTGACTTTCTTCAGAAAAACAACATGACGATCACCTTTGGAAGCGGCGCTCCCAGCTTTGAATATACCAGCAGGGCAGATTTTGAGAAGAAGATGGAGGAGGCAAAGGCATTTAATAAAAGCTATCATGACAAAGGATACATCGTTCTTCGCTATCTTTCCACCTCACTGAATGGCAAAACGGCTACCAACGAGGATATTCCGGAGAAAAATCAGATTGATA
>JARRQT010000259.1:0-4648 GCA_037381445.1 Calditrichia bacterium | reverse complement strand
CTAGCCTCCTGGACATTGGCAGAAATTATAATTAATATGGTTCCTCGTTATTCCATTGAAAGAAAATTACATATGTTTTAATATTCTGGCAAAAATGCACATTCTCCACAGCCTTATCCTCTAAGAGGATAAAAAAAGAGGGGAGTTCACCGATGAAGCCAGGCACCTTCACTCAATTATTGACACATTTTGTTTTTGCACCCAAATATCGCGAACGATTACTAGTAAAGGAAATTCAGACGGAAGTATTCAGGTTTATCAGTGGCATTATTACCCATAGAAATCATAAATCAATCATAATTAACGGCGTTCCGGATCACATCCATATCCTGATTGGATTAAATCCCAATGACAAAATATCAGATCTGGTTGCAACAATTAAAAGAGAATCTTCAACATTAATCAATGGCAAAGGTTGGCTTCTGGGGAAATTCCATTGGCAAGATGGATATGGTGCATTTTCTTATGGCAAGTCGCAACTCGATCATGTCTATAATTATATAAAAAATCAGGAGAGCCATCATAAAAGACACACCTTTCGGGAAGAATATCTTGAATTGCTAAAGCGGTTCGAGATTGAATATGATGAAAAATATCTGTTTGAATTTTTTGAATAGAAGAAACATCTATAAGGATTTGATAATTGGGGGAAGCTGATTCTACAATAATCATTCCACCATATATAGCATCCTCGTAGAGGATATATTATTGTAGCTAAAACATCCCTCACGAAAAAAACCATCCTCGTAGAGGATACATAAAAAAGCGGTATTGGACATCGCGACCCGGATCGCCGTCCTCATGATGAATCCAAAAACAATGCATCCTCTACGAGGAGTTGAGAATTTTGGGCTGGGCGGTTTTTACAATAATGCAACCTCTACGAGGTTGGTTGGGAGGTTATAGTATAATTCAGTCCTCAAGTGATTGTCGAGAGTACAATTCATAAGTTGATATAACTAATGGCGACTGGATGATCGGTCCGCAGTGTTATTCGTAAGATGATACCATCGTTGTCATAACCGAAATCGGGATCGAAATCGATTTCCCAAATCCATAAACCAGCGGAGATGATGTTGAACAATGTCATAAAATCCCGAATCCTTTTTGTCGTAACTTCCGTCTATTTTCTCATTAAATAATACAGGAGTCCAACAACCGCTCTTTTTTGTGAAAGGATGAAAAATGAAGATTGTATTTGCCTTTATTTTGTCGCTCTTTCTGTCCTTTAACCTGTATTCCGGGAATGCTGCCCAGAAACAGTCAGATGCCAAAGCCTCTACCAATGACTCGCTTTGCACCGCGCTGCTGATTAATCATCTACGGGCCAACTTTGATGATATCCATGATGTCTCCATGCGCTTCCATCATATGGATCATACCCTGAACGGGATCATTCAGATTCAAATGCATTGGGAAAACGGTATCATGACCGCCGCATCGGTAGCGGCAAATGAAACAGGCAATTCGGAATTTGCCAACGCTTTAATCGAGAACATCAAAAAGTGGCATATCAAAGAGCTGACCGGTCCGTTCGATATTGTCCTTCCGCTAAGGATAAAGATTGTGGGGAGTGATGATTCGACCTTTTCCCAAAAAGGAATCCTGACCGGTAAAATTTTTGACTCCGACAATCATCCCATCCACAATGCCAGGTTAACATTCCGGTCTCCGAGTAACCCGAACGATACCCTCAGAAACTGCTATTCCAATCGCGAAGGCATTTTTGTACGAACCCTGATTCCTACCGGCAGCTGGGACGTGGAATGCAATGCAACGGGTTTTCAAAAGGTCATTTTAAAGGATATCAGTTTTGGGAAAGGTGAACATCTGCGCCAGAAGGTCCGGATGATTCAGGCAAAATAAATTGTAGTCCACTCCCCCATCGGGCCGGCCAAATAGCATATCCGTCTATCGGAAAAATGTTCTGATTTATCTGATAAATCAAAATGGCGGGGCATGTACGGGGCAGCCGGAGGATATAAATGTCATCAAAAAAATGAAGTGGAACCTGCTTATCCTTATTATTTTTTCAATCCTGGTTTTTACGAGCTGTTATACCCGGACGAAGCTGAGTATAAACAGGTTGGGATTTAACTATGCAATAACCGGGAAATGGTACCGCGGCGGTGGACATATCAGCAGTTACAAGGGGGTGGTCCGTCCCGCCAAGGTGGATTTTTATCTATCGATCTACAACAACGGAAGGTACAAATTCACCTGCAACCATTTTGTATCCCCGGGGACATTTGAAGTCTCGGGCGACACGGTGACATTTATATTAACCCCGAATAAAAGGGCCCGGTATCTGTATTTTCTGGATGGCCACGATTTGACATTTACAAAAACAGACAGCGTGAGGGTCCACCTATGCATGCCGTCCGGATATAAAGATGCGTTTGCGGGTCATTGGGAATATGCCCATTGAATTCGGTTTTTTGGTAAAGAAAAGAGTATCCGTCAAGTAAATTGGTGTTTGAATTACCGCCTCACCCTAAACCGAAGAAGGCATGGCTTGAGAATACCCTGCGGCAGTTCAGGTAAACCGGCTTTATTTATTATCAAGCAGATGCCTTAGCCCCGTTATGTTTGCCTGTGATAAAAAAATATGGGGTCTAATGGCATCCTGTATTAAAGAAAAAAATGATTATCTGCCGGATACATAATTTTATCACAACAGAAATCCTATATATGCCGAAATGCTTATTTGATTTTGTTTGATAAAACTCATGCGGTCAAAGTATCTAATAAACGAAACCTGCTGGCCCAGCACAATTCTGCTGGACAATCCGGAGATATATTCCATCCCGAATCCCAGATAAATGCCGCTATTCCCGAACGATTTTGCCGGCACGATGCCGGATTCAGTGGAACCCCAGATTTCAAACTTGCCCGCCTCGGATTCCTCCCGCCGGAAGCGGCTATCAGCGAATCCCAAATTCAGATATGGACGAAAGCCGGGATTATCCCGGAATAGATATTTCAGGTATACCTGAGATGCATAGCTCCGAAATTTAAAATCGTAGAAAACCAGGTCTGCAAGAGCTGTATTATTTCTCCCGGAACTGAATTCGAAAATCCCATACGAAAAATTCAATCCGAGCACTATTCTGCTCTTGATCCTTAAGCTTCCAATCAGACTGATGCCAGCGCGCAGACGGGGCTGAGTATTATTTACCATTATCCCTGTCAAATCGGATTCCATTATTATATCTTTGTAAGTCTTCGAACTATTCTCCACCGGGACCCATTCATCCGAAACAGCCTGCTGGTAAAACAGATTTGGCCCCGCCGCCAGCGAGAAATGATAACTTTTGGTTCCGGTTTGGCGCCAGTGATTATGTTGGCGCTGAAGATATTTCAATCCATTTCGGGAATATTTTCTCACCATCTTAAGACTGTCTTTCAGGTCCATAAGCGCCCGATTGTTTTGAGACACAATATTCAAATCGTTCACCTGTTCCAGAGCCTGCTCATACTTCTCGTCCCGATAATACTGAAAGGCCTTCCGCAGTATCTCTCTGGTATCCGATATCCTGCGGCTAAGAAAGGCGGCTTTAAAATACTTTGCAATATAATAATATTTCAAAGCGTTCTGTGGACTGTCCCCGTCGCACAGGATTAGAAATTTTTCATAGGCCTGGTTCGCTCTCTCTCCTGCATAATCTGCGTCGAAAGACGCCCGGAAATTCTTGAACAGGCTGATATGTTCCTGAACTTCCGGGAGTGTAAAGGAAGGTATCAGGTCGACGCTGTTGAATAAGGCTTCCAGAATTTCTTTATCCGATGTTGCAGGTCCATGAGATTTTGATATAAGCACTTTGGCCTCCGGTATTTTGCCTACAAACAGCAAATTATTTAATTGATCAGAGGCTTGATTAATTGGATCCTGCGCAAGTGTCTGGCAGAAATTACCCAGTAATACAACAGCGAATACGACAAAAAACTTTCTCACTACTTTACCTCCATGTTTGACCATCTGGTTTAACAAAAACGCATCGAAGCAAATTTCCCAGGCCGTTTTTCAGAATTTTCACAAAAATACTCAGCTCGCTGCATCAGATAATCAGGGCTCTTTATCCATACGGCGTCGATTAAATTTGCCGGTACAAAATTTATTTCTTTTTCTATGCACTCACTCTTTTTACTGAACTCTGAATCCCCCCGAATGCACCGGCTTTTCCGGGTGCCTTGCCGGCAACTGGTTCATTTGGCCCCATGCCCCCTGAAATGATTTGCCATTTTGTGGGACTTTCCATATGAATTATCAGAAACTTTTATTTTAACATCAGCGCTTTTCGCACTGTGGCAAAGTCCCCGCTGCGCATCCGGTAAAAGTAGATGCCGCCGGATACCGCCTGTCCCGAATCATCCAGACCATCCCACAGCACAGTGTGTTTTCCCGGCCCGAATGCGCCATCTGCCAATCTTCTGATTTCCCTGCCCAGCACGTTGTAAAGTGAAATCGTCACCCGGCATCTGCAGGGAACCGTGAATGAAATAGCGGTGGAGGGGTTTGCCGGATTGGGATAGTTCTGCAGCAATTCGTAGCCGTGCATTGCAGTATTTTCTCCTTCTATTCCGGTCGATATATCTCTCCAGTTGACCACCGTATCCGTCTGGATAAAACCTGTGCCCGGCACCTGAA
>JARRQT010000258.1:0-4678 GCA_037381445.1 Calditrichia bacterium | reverse complement strand
GATTGATTAGATTTGGTAAATTGGCCGTTACCGCCCATAAAATAACCAGACCTGCAAAAACGGCGAGGAGCCCGATGATGGTCACAAAAATGCCGTGTCCGTTATTGATGCGGTCAAAAACTCCTTGCCATAAGCTGGAATGGAAAATTGACAGCAGACTTTTAAATGCATCCATTGAGAAATTAGCTCCTTCTTAATTATAGAGGTATGTTCCCGTGCTTTTTCATGGGGAGAGAATCCCGTTTGTTCTTCAGCATTTCCAGCGCCTTGATGATTCGGAAACGGGTTTTCTTGGGTTCAATAATGTCGTCTACGTAACCACGCTGTGCAGCCACATATGGATTGGCGAATTTCTCCTTATATTCTTCTTCTAACTCTTTGGCCTTCTGTTTCGAATCCTCCGCGGCCTCAATTTCTTTGGAAAATATGATTTCCACTGCGCCGCTGGGACCCATAACGGCAATTTCCGCAGTGGGCCAGGCGTAATTAATATCGCCCCGAAGATGCTTGGAACTCATCACACAATAGGCGCCCCCGTAGGACTTGCGCGTGGTAACGGTAATTTTCGGAACCGTGGCCTCCGCAAAGGCATAGAGCAGTTTCGCGCCGTTGCGGATGATTCCGGTGTGCTCCTGCGCGGTCCCGGGCCAGAAACCAGGCACATCCACAAATGTTACCAGAGGTATATTGAAAGCATCACAGAAGCGCACAAACCGGGCCGCCTTGATGGAGGCATTGCTGTCCAGGCCGCCCGCCAGGTAATTGGGCTGGTTGGCCACAATTCCCACGGAGCGGCCGTTAAAGCGGGCGAATCCGACAATAATGTTGGGAGCCCAAAACTGATGGACTTCCAGGAATTCCTGCTTATCAACGATTCTCAAAATGATTTCTTTCATGTCGTAGGGACGGTTTGGATCTTCCGGAATGATGTAATTCAATTCTTCATCCATTCTGTCCACCGGATCGTTGCTTGGGACAACCGGCACCATCTCAATGTTATTCTGCGGCATGTAGCTCAATAATTTCCTCAGCAGGAGCAGGGCCTCTTCGTCGTTCTGAGCGGAAAAATGCGCCACACCGCTTTTTCGGTTGTGCACCATGGCGCCACCCAGTTCTTCCACGCTGACATTTTCTTTGGTCACTGCTTTCACGACTTTTGGCCCGGTGAGAAACATATAGCTGGTATCCTGCACCATTACTGTAAAATCGGTCAGCGCCGGTGAATACACCGCGCCGCCTGCGCACGGTCCAAAAATGCCGGATAGCTGGGGAATAACACCCGAATATAGAACATTGAGCAGAAATATATCTGCATAACCGGCCAGACTTTCAATGCCCTCCTGGATCCGGGCACCGCCGGAATCGTTGAGTCCAATGACCGGTGCGCCATTTTTCGCGGCCATTTCCATGATCTTGCAGATTTTCTCGGCGAAGGTTTCCGATAATGATCCCCCGAATACGGTAAAGTCCTGGGCAAATACGTAAACCAGGCGTCCCTCAACAGTGCCAAAGCCAGTTACCACGCCATCGCCGGGAATTTTTTTCTTGTCCATTCCGAAATCATGACAACGGTGCTCTTTAAACATATCGAATTCTTCAAAGCTTCCCTCATCAAGCAGAATCGCGATGCGTTCCCGGGCAGTTAGTTTTCCGGCCTTATGCATTTTTTCAATGCGTTTCTCTCCTCCCCCGAGCTTGGCCTTCTGACGCATCTCATATAAATTTTGTAATCTTTTTTCGATATCCATTTTGACCTCCAAAACGGTGTTTTGAAAATTAAAAAGTTGAATTGAGCAAAATTAGTGCCTGAAAATTATACCATTTAAAAAATATTCAAGTCAATAATAAATAAATTGAAAAATATAATAAAGACAAATTTTTTTGGATTACAGTTATGCTAATCTTTTGAATATCATTAATTGGCAGTAGAGAATGAAATTTCTTCACTGCCTCCAGCATTTATCCGGTAGGCGCATTTCTGATTCCGAACAATGAATATATCCGACTTATGAGAACAATTTCTCATTAATGGGAAAGTCAGGGATTTGTTTTGTACAATCAGTGTGGAAACCGGCAGGCATGAGAGGCAGTAATTATTCAGTGTCAGCAAGCAGAGCAAAAGATTTATGGAAATTCAAATTCTATGAGAACAACTGAAATGATCATTCTTGTTTATTAAATCACATAACAATGAAATATTCGGCCTCTCAATTGACAATTCCCTGTTATGTCCCGCGTGCTTCACTTCCGGCAGTGCTCATTCATGGCGTATTCATTCAATTTTGGGTCCCGGATGAACTTCTTGATTATTTATTACGTTTAACTTGCTGTTAATTACAGAATTAATAAAAATATATGGAGGTTGATATGAGTTTTCTGAAGCAAATTAATCCCTTTGACAGTGCAATGAAACAATTCGACAAGGCCGCCCAGATGCTGAAACTCACTGAAAGCCAGATTGCCATGATAAAAGAACCCCGCAGAATCACCGAGGTAAATCTGCCGGTGCGCATGGATGACGGATCGATCCGAATTTTTAAAGGATTTCGTGTTCAGCACAGCGTCGTCAGGGGACCGGCAAAGGGCGGCATCCGTTTTCATCCCCAGGTTACCGTAGATGAAGTGAAGGCGTTGTCTTTCTGGATGACTTACAAATGTGCGGTGGTTGGCGTTCCCTTCGGCGGGGGAAAGGGCGGAATCGTTGTGGATCCCAATGATCTTTCCCGGACCGAGCTGGAAAATTTGTCCCGCAGATATTTTGCCGAGATGTCCGATCTGTTTGGGCCGGACGCCGATGTCCCGGCGCCGGACGTGAATACGAATCCACAGATAATGAGCTGGATGTTCGATACCTTTTCCATGCACCGGAAACGATTTCTGCCCGCCGTGATCACTGGGAAACCGCTGGAGCTGGGCGGCTCGGAAGGACGTTCGGAGGCAACTGCGCAGGGGATGGTGTTCTGCGTGCGCGAAGCGACCCATCATTTGAAAATTGATTTGAAAAAAGCCTCAATTGCCATCCAGGGCTTCGGTAATGCAGGCTCATTTGCTGCCAAACTGCTGAGCGAAGACGGCGCCCGCATCATTGCCATATCCGACATCAGCGGCGCCTACTATAATCCCAAGGGCATCGACATTCAGGCCGCCCTGAATACCTGCAGGAATAACAAGACCTGGCTTTTACAGGGCTTGGAGAAAAATACCAAGTGCGAGAAGATGGATGATCCTATGAAATTGCTTGAGCTGGATGCGGATATTCTGATTCCCGCCGCGCTGGAAAATCAAATCACTGAGGATAATGCAGGAAATGTGAAAGCCAAGATTGTGGCGGAGTGTGCCAATGGTCCCGTCACGCCTGAAGCGGATGATATCCTCGAAAAGAAGAATGTGTTTCTTATCCCGGATATTCTGTGCAATGCCGGCGGTGTTACGGTTTCCTATCTCGAATGGGTTCAGAACCGTATGGGGTATTACTGGACAAAGGAGCGGGTTAATGAGGATCTGCACCGCATAATGGTAAAATCGTTTCATGAAGTTCTGGAGAAATCAGAAGATCAGAAGGTGAATATGCGCATTGCTGCGTTTCTCGTTGCCATTGATCGGGTAACCAGAGCGGCTGAGCTGCGCGGCTTATATGCCTGATTTTCCTTCCTGAAAGGCGGTGAATGGGAACCTCACCGCCTTTTGAATATCTATTCAAATCTTCGGACTGTTGGATCAAAAATATCTAAAATTCAGGCACTTAATGAAATGGCGGAAGGCGGTGTGTGGGTCTCTGGTTTTTGGTTTTCCGGCAGGAAGCGGCAATTTTACTATATGAATTTCCCCTGGATCGTCGCCAATTCAGAGGGAATTAATCCAACCAATGCTACTCTCTAGGTATCTTCCCGATAGTCTAAGGCAGAATTTGAACCTTCTCCCAAACCATTTTTTTATTCAATTGACAAAATTTGTGAAAAAAATTATATTTTTGCGGTCAGTCAACTTTTTACGAACAAGGAGGAATTGATGAATTGGTTAAATAGTCTGATCGCTAAAACCTTGCCGTTTGTACCAAAGCCGATTGTTGGTTTCTTTTCCCGTCATTACATCGCCGGGGAAAAACTGGAGGATGCGATCCGTCTGGTTAAGGATTTGAATGCAAACGGAATGTGCGCTACGATTGATGTCCTGGGTGAAGAGGTCAACAGCAAGGATGATTCTCTCAAAGCAGTGGAAATGTATAAAGAAGTTTTAAAAGCAATTGACAGGGAAAAACTGGATGCAAATATTTCGGTAAAACCCACCCATATGGGATTAAATCTCGATAAGGAATTTTGTTACAATAACATCAAATCCCTTATTGAGGAAGCTAAAAAAATCAATAATTTTGTACGAATTGATATGGAAGATGCCACCACCACCGATGCTACCATAGATATGTATCTGAAACTGCACGAAGAATTTCAGAATGTCGGGACGGTTTTCCAGGCTTATCTTCGCAGATTGATTGACGATGTGAATCGCGTCATCCCTTACAAAGCAAACCTTCGATTGTGTAAAGGAATATATAATGAAAAGCGGATTATTGCCTATAAGGATAAGGCTATTATTAATTATAATTATGAGTACGTGCTCGAGAAGTTATTGACCAGCGAATGTTATGTGGGCATAGCAACCCATGACGAAAAGCTGGTAT
>JARRQT010000257.1:0-5066 GCA_037381445.1 Calditrichia bacterium | reverse complement strand
TGTAGTTGTTCTGCGCCTCCAACAGGGTTGTCTCCGCATCCAGCACATTGATAATGGGCTGCAAGCCGTTATCATACTGGTATTTCAGATTTTCATAGCTTTTCTGCGCCAGCCTTATATTTGCCTTTTGCGTTTTCAGATTATCGTTGTCATTCTTTACCAGCCGGTAATTTCTGTTAAATTCCAGCAGGATATTATTTTTCAGATCAAAAAGGTTGTTCCTGGAAATTTTTATATTCAGTTCCGCGGCCTGTCTCTGGAAAATCCGGCTGAGGCCGCTGAAAATCGGCAGCGAAACCTGCAGGCCGGCATAAATAGTCGGGTGATAAGCGATGTCGAACATCGATTCGAAGGTATCTCCGTAAAATGGCGCCTGGTAAGTCTTCAACGTAAACCTGCAACGAATCGTTCACCGTCATTACCATGAAATATTTCAACGATTGCATATGAGTCTGCAGACTTATTTCCGCATTATTTTTCTGTGTGATCGCGTTATTTACAAGCACCTGAATCCGGTCGATGTCCACCTGCTGTGCCAGACCGTTCTCGTATTTGTACCGCGTATCGCTCATTTCCTTTCGGGAACGCTTGATATTGGCGTCGAATAGGGTCATCTGTTCCCTCGCCACCAGCACCCCGTAGTATGCTTTCTTTACTCCTACCACCAAGTCGATTTCGGTCAGTTGGGTGTTCTGATCCTGTATTTTCAGTTGCAGTTTGCCGCTGCCGATGCTTCCGATGTAGGATGGGCTGAAGATCGCCTGGTCCACATCGATGTGTCCCTGAAACTGCTGTTTGGTCCCGATTGTGATAGTGTTGCCGGCGAATACCGCAACCTGCTGTTTGATGTTGTACTGGTAAGTAGCGCCGGCGCTGACCTGCGGAAGATACTGTCCCAGCGCTTCATACAGATATTTGTGATAGATGGCCTGGTTCAGCCGCTGGTTCAACAGCCCGGTGTGGTTTTTTATTGCGTAATCAATGCAGTCCTGAAGGTTGAATCGATGGGTGGGACGCGTTTCATCGCTGCCCGGTAAAGATGATGCCTGGATTAGCAAAACCGATGCGGTAAAGGTCAAAAACATTATTCTACCTGAGATCTGCTTAAAAAAGTGGTACGCCTTCATTATCATAACCATTCCCAAAGTGGGGTGAATCTGGCGGTATCTCGGTTGATTTATATTTCTTCCCGCAGATATTAACGGATTTTGAACTCCCTTCCATTTTAGAACCGAAAGATGAAAAATTCATGAAGAAATGAAATGATATGACATAATAAAGTGGAAAACTAATTTTTATTTTCAACTGTTTTTGGTGAATTGGTTTTTGGGGAATGATAAGCCAGCGGTTTATCTTGGAAAGGCAAATATTAGACTGGTACATGGAATTGGGTGTTCTATTCGCAGAAAAGATTGATGGTTGGTGCGATGTGATGGAGCAAAAGGGTTCCTGCGACATCTTCCCTTTCTCCTACTGCGAAGGGAGTGCGGGAATGTATTGCTGCTATACAGTGATTTGTTTTTAAACGCAGTCTCACTTAAGGCAGTCAGTTTTTCGTTCTGAATTTCAGGTAAACCACTGTTCCGCTTTTCAGTTTGCTTGTGATTTCAATGCTGCCGCCATGGGCTTCCATGATTTTTCTGCTCAGGTTTAAACCCAGCCCGTAGCCGCCCGTCTTTTTGGTGCGCGATTTGTCCACCCGGTAAAAGGGTTCAAAAATGTAGGGCAATTCGCCTTCTGGGATGCCTTCCCCAAAGTCCCTGATGATTATCGTTACGGTTTCTGGTTTCTTCTCCAATTTAACCTGAACCGGTTTGTCGCTGGCGGCCGAATATTTGAGAGCATTGGAAAGGACATTCTTGAAAACAATTTTCAGACGATCCGGGTCAGCCTGCAATATGATGTTATCCGGGAAGTCCATCAGGGTGATCTCCGGTGCGTGTCCCCTGAATCCCTCAACGACTTCATGCAGGATTTCTGAAATGTTCACCGGTTTTTTGTGGAGCCCCCCGTACTGACTTTTCAGCCGTTCCGTTTCCAGCAGCTCGGTCACCATGGTTTCGGTTTCGATGATATCATCGCGCAGACTCTGCTTGGCGGCACTGTCTTCCATAAATTCCAGTGCCACTTTCATGCGGGTGAGCGGCGAGCGCAGTTCATGGCTCACATCCAGCAGCAACTGGTCGCGGGCATGAATCATTTCCCTGATCCGGGCGGACATGGAATTAAATGAATCCGCCAACTGGCCCAGTTCATCCGCGCGCCTGGTTTCGATTGCATAATCCAGGTTGCCTTCCCCGATTTGCTCCACTCCCTCATGCAGGTTCCGGATGGGCCGGAGCAGCCAGTTTATAAAAAAATACACCCCTACGATAATGATGATGGAAATGAAAATCAGCAGCAGGGTCTGCATAAATGCGGCGTAGCGGAATGCCTCGCGGTCCGATACATACAGCAGCAGGAAACTGGTATTGTCCCGGCTGATCTTTATGGCGATACCGCGCCGGTTTTTGAGAAATCCCCCCATTGTAATGGGGTTTATCCGGAATTCGCGTTCAAACTGCAGGGATGAGATTTCCGGAATATCCGGGCGGCTGGACCAGTTCAGCGTGCCGCTTTCGATGCGCATTTTGACGTTCAGGCTGTCGGCGATTATGCGGGCCTGTGCAGTATCTATCGGCGCAGGAATTTTATTGACGATGAGTTCCGAGTAGCCGATAAAGATATTGGGGATCCGTTCAAAGGGCGGCCGCTTGAAGATCAGGCGGTGCGAGTAGATTGAAAATACGATGATCAGCGCAAACGACACCAGGAAAACCAGCAGTATCTTTGAGAAGAGGGAGGTGCGGATTTTATTAATAAACCTAATGTTCATCGGTTTCCTCCCCGATGAACATGTATCCTGTCCCCCAGATGGTTTTTATGAAGTGCGGGTTTTTGGGGTCGTCTTTCAGCTTCTGCCGCAGGCGGCTGACCAGTACATCCACGGAGCGGTCGAAGGCCTCCCACTCGATACCCCGGACATGGTCCAGAATGTAATTACGGTCCAGCACCTTCCCCGCCTTTTCGATGAAAACGGCTAGCAGTTCAAATTCAGCGGAGGTCAGATCGACAGGCTCGCCATTCAGAACGATGGCGTGTTTTCGGAAATCCACGGACAGCGGCCCGTAGTTTTTCATCTCCCTTTGCGGCGATGTATGACCCCGCCGCAGTACTGCCTGGATCCGCGCTACCAGCTCCCGGGGTTCGAATGGCTTGGGCAGATAATCATCGGCGCCGAGCTCCAGTCCCACAATTCGGTCAGTGACTTCGCCGCGGGCGGTGAGCATGATGACGGGAACGGAGTAATCCTTCCGGATTTCCCGGCAGACTTCAAATCCGTCCATGTCCGGCAGCATCACATCCAGAATGACCAGGTCGGGCACTTGCTGCTTCAGGTTCCGCAAACCCTCCAGAGGATGAGTAACGGTCTTTACTTCAAAATTATATTTCTTCAAATAATCTTTTAAAAGTTCGTTCAGTTTCGCATCGTCATCAATGATGAGTATCGAATTGGACATTAGTGATCCCATCCTGTTTCAAAGATTTGTGAATCCCGCCGTCGTTTATTTTTCAGATTATTGCCGGGAACCCAATTTTTCAACAAGCTAAATATGCAAAATAATTATAAATAAATCATTTCAAAATCGTAACAAATTGTAACCGGCGGGGAAGTGATAGGTTCGCGGGTTCGGTAACATGGGTCAATTTTCGGCCGCAGAGAGAGTTGCCGGGAATAATATCCGGCTTTTGAAAAACATTTCTGGCCAGAATCATCCTGTTAGCAGGAGTTTTCCTGAAGTTGCCGCTGCTGGGATTCAGAGCGAAATGCCAGGTGCTGCCGAATGATGAGAATTCGTGTCTTTTCGAAAACCTTTATCTGTGCGCCGCCTTTACTGTGCTCTTCAGGAACGACTGCGCCATGTCGGGCGGCATGTGTCCGCGGGTGTAAAAATAATAGGTATCGAAACTCCATTTTAGGAAATGAGCCACCGGTCCGTTAAAGGTGAGGTCGTTCTTTCCGCCGAAAAGTGTGTCCGAGATGATCATTGTGGCATGAGCGCCCCCGCGGTTCATGATGCAGAAGATCTCGGGCCGGTGCTCGGGAATTTCTCCTTTTCCGGTGATTTCTCTTTTGAGATTGGCGGCGGCGATGTCCGCCTGCATCACGGCAATGTGGCCCAGCTTGGGCATTTCACGCGCATTGGCGTCTCCCGCAGCGAAGATGTTCTTATGATCGAGGTGCCGCATCCGCAGATCGGTGGGAATGAAGCCCATTTCATCGCCGAGGCCGGATTTCTTAATAACCGGATTTCCGGTGTAAACCGGCAGGAGAATGGTCAGCGCGCTTTCCAGTCCGGAGCCATCCGAGAATTCCACCCGATCTGCCGTGATGCGCACGATTTCTTTGGAGGTATAAACCCGAATGTCATGCCCTTTGATCAGCGGTTCCATGGAGGCATGCACTTTTTCACCCACATCTTCGAAGAATATTTCTCCGGGTGTAAAAACACTGATAGTGCTCTGCTCACGTATGCCGCGTTTTTCAAACTCATGGGCCAGCATGAACATCACCTCGCCCACCGGCCCCTCGCAGGGAGCCGCCAGATCGGTGATCTCAATCCGGCTGCCCCAGTGGCTCCTGGCCGAACCAACAACCACGGGGCCGCCCCGGAACTGCTGCAGGGTATTCCACAGTCTGGGCGCTTCGGCATCGTCGCACAGTGAGTAACCGTATTCCCGGAAACCAGGTGTGGCATCATAATCCTTCAGTGCCCCGACCGTGATAAATAAATAATCGTATGGGACTGCGGTGCCGTCTTCCAGAATTACCTTTTGTGCCTGCGGGTCAACGGATTCAATGCGGGCCTGAATGAAATGTGCATCATGCCGCTCGACCAGGGTTTTCAGGGGAAAACGTGCATGTTCCACCGGCTTGCCCGTAAATGCAACTTCCGGCAGCGTTGGTTTATCGAGGCTGGTCGACCGCGCATCGATCAGGGTGATTTCAATTTTTTCGCGAAGTG
>JARRQT010000256.1:0-7802 GCA_037381445.1 Calditrichia bacterium | reverse complement strand
TGATTAATAGTTATCAAAAAGATTTACTACCGCTATGCCCTGCCCTAACGGGCAGGGCTCCATCAAAATATCAATGAGTTTTAAGAACCTTGCTCACCCACGCCCGGCTGACTCCCAAATATCTGGCGAGATCCGCCCTTGTCCAGTGGTTATCATTCATGAGCTTCTGATAGCTATCTGCCCTTTGCTGCTTTCGCGCGGCATATATTTCCATCAACCCGGCTTTTGGCTTTTTGTTGTTAACCGGTTCGGGTCTATAAAATACCGCCGAGAATTGTCCTTTTGAGATGGCAAGCTCCGTCGGTTTGGGATATTTGGTGGGACATATCTTTATATTTATTAGCAGCTTATAAACATGGCCATTTTTCCTTATGGGGTTCGTGTTCTTGACCCTCCCGGGGAGCTCGACAAAGAAGGGGGACAGCAAATGTCCCCTGTTTCTATTAATAGCTATGTTTTGCGATCCTACCGCACAATCCCCCGCCCAAGCTGCATTAACAGGGATAGGTGGTGTATGGCTTGTCCACGTGCCAACTGCCGGTTAATACAATTGCCATTTAAGCTGCAGAGGTTCTTTTCAACTCCTGCCCAGACGGCGGCTCAATTTCGCCCGTCTTTGCTATTGCAGAAGAAAATTGCCTTCGCCTACTTATTTACTTAAAATTTCCATTACTGTGAAAGGACTTAAAAAACATGATGCCCTTCAGCATTAATTGAAGAATTTGGCAACCTGCCTCATTTCTTAAACCTATTGACTTTTGACTTTTTTATTTTTACTTTTTTTCAGTGAATTTATTTTTATACATCATTCGCATATGCATCAAGTGAATTATGTGACTACTTATTATAAAGTTTCGAGGGAATCGTGTGTTTTAAAAGCCTTCCCGCATATTTGTGCTTTTGATGTTAACGGTTATTTTTCTATTCTAAAGCGACTACATAATAGGCTCTTTTTTGTTCACTCCGACCGGCAACAGAAATTGATTCATCTTTGCTATAGATGATCAGTATCAACCAAGATAAGGAGCAAAATTTTCGCATCTTCGATGTGATAGAACGTAATAATTGTTTGATGGAGAAAGAATTTGTGAACTCATCAAATATTTAGCTTGCCTTATTCAAAACAAGGAGTAGATGAATATGCCTGCCTGCCAGCATGCTTGGGAACTGACCAACATTAAATACGGTTTTGTGGTTTTTGAAAAGTGCACGCACTGCAATGGCCTGCGGACCTACTTTTCCCATGAAGATCATCCGATGATTGGGGACACTTACCGGGAGGATAAATGTTCGTGGACTTGCATGGAAAACGCCCAATCTATCCAGTTTGATTTGCAATGTGCAAATTGCGGTCACCTGGAGAAATTCCAGGATCTAATGGGGTTTTTGTATTGCACCCAGTGTCTTCCCGATTGTAAGGTGGAACTTCTGAGAAAAGAGTATGAATTGAAGAAATCATGGGCCATTGTGGCATTCGGATTTCTTCCCAAGAATGAGACGCGGCCATTTTCGCCCGAACGATTGCAGATACTCACCGATTATTTCAACCAAAGACGGGACACATCCCGCTCCACCATTACTGTTCTCTCGTATGATCTCATCGAAGATTTTTCCAGATGTAAAGGAGATTTCATTCATGATGTTGGAATGTTGTCGCTCCAGCCGCAGATAAGAAAAACACCATTTTAGGCCCGAATTAAAATTCGCAAATAAAATCTATCAGGAGAACCTTAATGACTACCCGAGAATTGATCGAAAAGCTAAATCTGAAACCACTGGTCAAATTTGAGCATCGTGAAATCACCGGTGTTTTTGTTTCTGATATGTTGAGCGATGTCATGGCCGGCGCAAAATCCGGGAATTTGTGGGTAACTGTGCAAACTCACAAGAGCATAGTTCCTGCGGGAAATTTGGTGGATGTTTCGGCAATTATTATCACCAGCAAAAAAGAGGTGCCTCAAGAAACCATCGATCTTGCAGAAAAACATGACATCGGCATCCTCTCGAGTGAATTGCCAACATTTGAATTGGTTGGCAAACTGTATGGTCTGGGGCTTGTCACACGCTAAAAAATCATGAAGTCTCTCAAATTAAATTAAGATCTGCGGTTAATTTTGAAGATTGCACGAATAAAAGATGCGCTTGGAGCATCGGTTATAGAAGCAAATCAGGGTCTCGATATCGAGGTTGATGAAATCTATGCCTCTGACCTCATGAGCGATGTTTTGGCATTCGGCAAGCCGAATTCAGTTTTACTTACCGGCCTGGCTACGCAGCAAGCGATCATTTCCGCGCACATGGCCGAATTCAAGGCCGTAGTTTTGATTCGGGGCAAAAGGCCCAAAGATGGCGCTGAAAAATTTGCTCGCGAAAATCACCTTGTCCTGTTGTCCACGGATTTGGATATGTATGAAGCTTGTGTCACCATTGATTCGATAAAGAATCAAAAACACGGGGCAAGCGAGACAATCGCGGTTCCGCCCCATAAGGAGAATATTCTACTTAACCAGGAATTTGTTGTGGAAGGAAGAGATTTCGCCAATGCCGGCATTGCTTCCACATCTGTAAAATCTATTTTGAAAAAGATCGGCCTGGATCCAAAACTTATTCGAAGAGTGGCCATCTCCGCATATGAAGGAGAGATGAATGTCGTGATGCATGCTGATCGGGGAAAAGTGAATTTAATGATCACCCCAAAACTAATTGAAGTGGTGATCGATGATAAAGGAAAGGGAATCCCGGATGTCGAATTGGCCATGGAGCAAGGATTCACTACTGCAACAGAAGAAATGCGCGCGATGGGTTTTGGATCGGGAATGGGACTACCAAATATTAAAAACAATGCCGATGAACTGAAAATTGATAGCGAGGTGGGCAAGGGAACAAGGCTGCAAATGAAATTCTTTATCTAAAACCAGCGGTTTTCGAGCATGGAGTTTTATCACGCACATAAAGTCATTTTAGAGAAATGTTGCGGACACATGGCCTGTATGAGGCGCTGTCCCACACAGGCTATCCGGGTAAGGAATGGCAAGGCTTCAATCTCTGAGGAATTGTGCGTGGATTGTGGGATATGCATTTCGGTATGTCCTACCAAAGCAATAGTTCCGATAAGTGATCCGGTGGTTGAATTTGCCAATTTCAAGTATAAAGTAGTGGTACCTTCTCCCGTACTCTATTCGCAGTTTGATTCGAGAACGCACCCATACATCATCCATCTTGCATTAAAAAGGCTTGGCTTTGATGAGGTCGTGGATGTCAATACCTCCACGGCGGCATTGGCAAAAGTCCTTGTAAAATATCTGAAAAAATACAGGGGCCGCCTTCCCCTCATTTATTCTCATTGTCCATCCATGCTCCGTTTGATTCAGGTTAAATATCCCGACCTTGTAGAATTATTTGTGCCCCTTGATGTTCCAAGAGAAGTAACCGCCAGAGAAGTTCGCAAGACATTTCCCGAAAAATTGGGATTGCGACCCCATGATATTGGAATAATATATATCGCCAATTGTCCGGCCAAGATCGTTTCCATTAAACAACCAGCAGAAAAAGCTCACTCCTGGTTCGATGGCGTGGTCTCCATCCGTGATATTTACTCCGTCCTGCTTCCCCAGATTGTGGCGATTAAGGAAGAATTCGATGAATGCCAGGTGCCCGAAAATTTTTCCTTTCATTCCGGTTGGATTGGACTCGACAGCATCACGCAGGCGGCAAAAGCAGAGAATTGGCTGTCGGTTTCCGGTGTAGATCACGTGATGAAGACATTTGATGATATCGAGAACTCCAGACTCCGCAATGTGAATTTTGTTGAGGCCATGACCTGCATGTTAGGCTGCCTGGGCGGCCCGTTTAATGTGGAAAATCCGTATGTGGCGCGAGCAAATAGCATCAAGCAGCGGGAAAAGTACGAGCAGCACATCAAGGTTGATGAAAGAGAGATCGCCAGGAGATTTGATGAGGGGTATTATTTTCTGGAAAGGCCGGTGCTCCCCCGGCCAACCACATATTTTGACACCGACCTGGCAACCTCTATCAAAAGGATGAAGGAAAGAGAGCGGGTTTACCAGAAACTGCACAAAATCGATTGCGGCTGTTGCGGGGCGCCGACCTGCATGGCGTTTGCCGAAGATTTTGTGCGGGGAGATGTGAAACTGACCGACTGCATCTTTCTTTCGGAATCCAGGGAAGATTAGAACTATTCTAATTCAACGAAAGGCTTATGATCCCATGCATAAAAAAGCGTATTTGGAAATATTGAAGGATTTTACCGGAAAGGAAAACGATTTGATTCCAATCCTGGTGAGTGTGCAGGATAAATTTGGTTATATTCCCGAGGAATCCATAAAAGTCGTCTCACAATTTTTAAAAATATCAGAAAACCAGATCTTCGGTGTCGCTTCTTTTTATCCCAAATTCCGGTTCGATGAGCCGGGGAAAACATCCATAAAAGTGTGCATGGGAACCGCCTGCCATGTGCAGGGAGGGCATTTCCTGTCCGAGGCAGTGGGCTGGAAACTGGGCATTTCCATCGGCCAGAGAACCAAAGACATGAAATTTGATTTTCAGCGCGGCTCCTGTTTGGGATGCTGCACGCTGGCCCCGGTTGTTCAGATCAATAAAAAGACCTATGGCCGCATGATGGTTACCCGCTTAAAGGAGATTCTTGAAAACAATGAATAATTTCCCGGAAATTAAGGTCAGAGCCNNNTGGAACTCGCTGCAATCCCCCAAAGAGCCGGTGATTCACCTGGGTACCGCTACCTGCGGCCGGGCGGCAGGCGCTATGGATGTATTGGCGACTATCCGTGAGACCCTCAAAGATAATCAGATAAAGGCGAAAGTTGTTCAGGTTGGCTGCATCGGGCCTTGCTATCTGGAGCCGTTGATGGATATCACGCTGCCTGGCCATCCTCGGATCAGCTACGCGAATGTCGATCCGCCAAAGGCTCGTAAAATTATCGAAAGCTATTTTTTGACGGGCGATCCGCTGCCCAATCTGGCCGCCGGCCATTTTGGAACAAACGGCCATGAATCCACCAAAGGCATCCCCAAATTTTTTGAGATGCCCATGCTGAAACCTCAGGTGCGGCTGGTGCTGCGCAACTGTGGTTTCATCGATCCCGAAAATATCGACCATTACATCGCCAACGACGGTTACGAAGGATTGCGAAAAGCCCTGCGAATGGGCTGGGAAGAAGTCATTTCAGAAGTGCAAGCCGCCGGGCTGCGGGGGCGAGGCGGGGCCGGTTTCCCCACATTTAAAAAATGGCAGATCTGCAGAAATGCCCCAGGTACAGATAAATATATGATCTGCAACGTATCGGAAGGCGATCCGGGTGCGTTTATGAATCGCTCCCTCATCGAAGGTGATCCGCACTGCGTGCTGGAAGGGCTGCTGATCGCCGGTTACGCCATTGGCGCTAGTCATGGGTATATTTATATCAATGCGGATTATGCGCTGGCCGTCGAACGATTGAAGAAAGCCGTTAAACAAATGACGGAGTACGGACTCCTGGGCAAGAACATTCTGGGTTCCGGCTTCAATTTCGATGTCATCGTCAAAGAAGGAGCTGGCGCTTTCGTATGCGGAGAAGAGACGGCACTTATCGCCTCCATCGAGGGCCGGCGGGGTATGCCGAGATCCCGGCCGCCGTTTCCGGCGATTGCAGGATTGTTCGACAAGCCCACTATCATCAACAATGTGGAAACCCTGGGTACGCTTCCCAATATTCTGAGAAACGGTTCCGAATGGTATCGCCAGTTCGGTGTGCAGGGCAACTACGGAACCAAGACCTTTTCGCTGGTCGGTTCCGTGCGGCGTGGCGGGCTGATCGAAGTGCCGTTGGGGATCAAACTGCGGGAGGTGATTTTCGATATTGGCGGCGGCTCCTGGAAGCAGTTTAAGGCAGTTCAAACCGGCGGCCCGTCCGGTGGATGCCTTTCGGAAGAGTTCCTGGACACTCCGGTTGAATACGAGTCGATGACCGCTGCAGGCTCCATCATGGGCTCCGGCGGGATGATCGTAATGGACGAGGACACCTGCCCGGTAGACCTCGCCCTGTATTTCCTCAATTTCACGCAGAAAGAATCGTGCGGCAAATGTTCGCCGTGCCGGGTGGGAACCTGGCACATGGTAACCATCCTGGAAAAAATTGCCAGGGGGGAGGGTGAACCGGAAGACATTTCCAGGCTGCAGACCCTGGCCGAAACGGTGGCTCGGGCCTCGCTGTGCGGCTTGGGACAAACCGCTCCCAATCCGGTGTTAACCACCTTGCGCTATTTCCGCTCTGACTACCTCGCCCATGTAAAAGAGAAGTTTTGCCGCTCGGCGGTCTGCAAAGAGCTTATCGAATATGACATCGACGGGGAGAAATGTAACGGCTGCCAGCTTTGCGCGGATATCTGCCCCACTGACGCCATTAGCGGCACTAAGGCCGAACTTCACAGCATCGACCAGTTGCGGTGCATCAAATGCAAGGCATGCTATGAAGTTTGCCGTTATGAACCGCTGGCTTCCAACGCCATTTTCATCAGACCCAAACGGAGCGCCTCATGAACGGAAAAGATGCTCGTGTGAACATAACCATTGACAATAAATCCTACCAGGTGGAACCGTCCATCTCCATCCTGAAGGCGGCGGAACAGAACGATATTTACATCCCCACTCTTTGCGCTCACAAGGAATTATCGCCTTATGGCGGCTGCCGTTTGTGCATTGTGGAGGTGGAAGGCGCACGCAATTTTCCGACCGCCTGTACCACGCCGGTTCAGGAAGGCATGGTGATCCGAACGCAAACCGCCCAGGTTCAGGCGGTGCGAAAGGAGATACTGCAGCTCTTTTTGAGCGAACACCCGGCAAGCTGCCTGGTGTGCCAGGAGCACGACGAATGCGAAAATTATTCCATCACCATTCGCAAGGCGGGTGTAGCAACCGGCTGCCGCTATTGCTCGAAGGATGGCCAATGTGAGCTGCAGGAAGTGGCCGGGCGGTTGGGCGTGGATGAAATAAAATATCCCATCTACTATCGCAACCAGCGGGTGGAGAAGGAAGACCCGTTTTACGACCGTGATTATAACCTCTGCATCCTGTGCGGAAGATGTATCCGGATGTGCCAGGAAGTCCGGGTGGCGAATGTTTTGGCCTTCAAGCAGCGGGGGCGCAGCACGGTAATCGGCCCGGCGTTCGACCGCACCCATTTCGATGCGGGCTGCGAATTCTGCGGCGCCTGCGTGTCGGTCTGCCCCACCGGGGCGCTTATTGAAAAAACCAGAGCGTGGGATATGAAGCCGGATCGGGAAGTGGTCACCACCTGCTCTTATTGCGGTGTGGGATGCCAGCTCCGGCTGCTGGTGCGGGACGACCGGATTATCGGCAGCCTGCCCTACGATGATCCCCTGGTGAACAACAGCCAGCTTTGCGTAAAGGGACGATTTTGCATCACCGAATTGGTGAACAGCCACAAGCGGTTGAAGCGGCCGTATATGAGTTACAACGGCATCCAGGCTGAAATCACCTGGGAAAATGCGGTGAAAATTGCTGCTGAAAAACTTTCCGCCTGTCCGCCCGAATCCTTTGCCATGTTAACCTCGCCCAATTGCACTAATGAGGATCTTTATGTAGCGCAAAAATTTTCCCGGCTTGCTATGCGATCGCACCATATTGACACATCGGCACGTTTTTTCTACGGTGCCGGTTTCAATGCTTATCTCAGTTTAATGAAAAAATCAGCCCCGCTGTCGGCGCTTCGCAAAGCGCCGGTCATCTTGTGCATTGGACTGGATACCCGTTTTGGCCGGTCGGT